>CAKUEM010000029.1 GCA_934646115.1 uncultured Oscillospiraceae bacterium | reverse complement strand
AACAAAAACGATCTGACCCCTTATCTGGATTTTGATTATGACTTTTTTGAGAAGGGCGTCCTGCTCCAAAACAAGCATGCGACCGTGATCCGCGTGTCTGCACGCACGGATGAGGGGTTTGACGACGTGGCGGCATGGATCGAGCGCGCACGCGGCTAGCGTGCCGCGTGTTCGGCGTGGTGCAGGGGGTCGGCTTCCGTCCCTTTGTTGCCGGGTGCGCGAAGAAATATGAAATTTCAGGTCATGTGAAAAATTGCGGCGGCTATGTCGAGCTTCTCGCAGAGGGGCGCGCGGCACAGTTGCGGCTTTTTACCCATGACCTTTCTGCGTTTCCGGGCGTGCTACGCATCGAGGAGATCCCGGCGGGGAAGGAGGCGCTTTCCGGCTTTTCGATCGTGCCGAGCAGCGCGGGCGATGCGCTGCCGCCCATGCTCCCGCCTGATTTGCCCGTGTGTGAAGCATGTCTGCGCGAGCTGCGCGACCCGGGAAACCGGCGCTACCGGCACCCGTTTATCAGCTGTGCCGCCTGCGGCGCGCGCTACAGCGTGGTGACCGATATTCCATACGACCGCGAGCGCACGAGCATGGCGGCGTTTCCGCTGTGCGCAGCCTGCGAGAAGGAATATACCGCGCTTTCGGATCGGCGGCATTTTGCGCAGACAATCTGCTGTCACGATTGCGGACCGCGCCTGCATTTCGGCGCGCTGACAGACCATGCGGCGCTTTCGGCTGCGATCGCGGCGCTGCGGCGGGGCGAGGTGATCGCGATCAAGGGCGTCGGCGGATATCATCTTGCGGCGCTCCCCACAGACGAGGGGGCGATCCGGCGGCTGCGCGATTATAAGGCGCGGCCGGATAAGCCGCTTGCCGTGATGTTCCGCGATATGGCGGCTGTGCGCGAGCAATGCGAACTGTCGCGCGAGGAAGAGGCGCTTTTGTGCTCCAACGCGCGCCCAATCGTGCTGCTGCGACGCAAAAACTGCGCGTTTTCGCCGCTTATTTGGCGCGAAAGTGCATATCTCGGCGCGTTTTTGCCCTATACCGGCTATCAGCATCTGCTGCTCGATGCGCTCGGCGCGTTGGTGCTGACCAGCGCGAACCGCTCGGGCAAGCCGATGCTGTTTGAAGATGCGAAAATGCGCGCCGTTTCCGGTGTACCGATATTATGGCATGAGCGGGAAATTCAAACGCCGCTTGACGATTCTGTTGTTGCGGTGTGCCAGGATGAGCCGCTTGTGTATCGCCGCGCGCGCGGCTATGTCCCGCTGCCTGTGCAGGCGAAGACCGGCGCGCCCGCGTTTGCGGCGGGCGGCGATCTCAAGGCGTCGTTTGGATATTCGAAAAACGGAAACCTTTATCTTTCGCAGTACCTCGGCGATCTTGCCGTTTGCGGCAATATGGAGCGCTGGGAGCGGGAGCGCGTGCGTATGGCGCGCATATTCGACCTGCGCCCGCAATACGCCGTGTGCGACCTGCATCCCGGCTATCTTTCTGCGCAGCGCTGCGCGGAGCTTGCGATCCCGACATTTCGCGTGCAGCATCATTTTGCGCATACGCTCTCGGTCATGGCGGAGTATGGCTGCGAGTCTGCGATCGGCGTTTCGTTTGATGGCACGGGCTACGGCACGGACGGCACGGTCTGGGGCGGCGAATTCTTGCTGTGCAACCGACATGAGTTCCGGCGATTTGGGCATCTTGCGCGCTTTTTGCTGCTCGGCGGGGACGATGCGGCGCGCGACGCGAGAAAGAGCGCGCTCGGCGCGCTTTATGCCTGCGGAGAGACAGAAAACGTGCTGCATGATGCGCGCCATCCGGTCATGCTGGCGGCACTGCGCGAGAAGATCAATACGGTGGAAACATCAAGCGCCGGGCGGCTGTTTGACGCGGTGAGCGCGCTGCTTGGCTTGTGTATGGAAAATCGGTTTGAGGGCGCGTGCGGCGAGGCGGTCGAGCGCGCGGCCATGCAGGCGCGCGGCGCGGCGCTTCCGATGCCGCTGCGCGAAAAAAATGATGGGTTTGACATTGCGATCGACGCGCTGCTCGCGGCGCTTTTAAAGCCCGGAGACGCGGCGGAAAAGGCGTTTGGCTTCCATGCGGGGCTTGCGCTTGCCGTGCGCGACGGCGCTGCGTGGATCCGTGCGCGCACGGGGGAAAATACCGTTGCGCTCTCCGGCGGCGTGTTTCAAAACCGCCTGCTGCTTACGCTTACGACAGAGGCGCTGCGCGACGCGGGCTTTCGCGTGCTGCGAAACCGCGCGGTTTCGCCGGGCGACGGCGGGCTTGCGCTTGGGCAGCTGTATTGGACAAAGGAGGAAACACCATGTGTATCGCGGTAGTTGCAACGATTCTTGAAATAGAAGGAAGCCGGGCGCGCGTGGATTGCATGGGCAATCAGATGCGCATTGAGCTGGGGCTGGTGAACGCCGCGGTGGGCGACCGTGTGCTGGTGCATGCGGGCTGCGCGATCCAGGTCGTCAGCGAGGAGGAGGCGCGCGATATCGCGCGTTTATATGGAGAATTGTATGATGAATATCAGGCATGAGGACGCGCCGATCCGGCTGATGGAGGTGTGCGGCACGCATACCTCGGTGATCGTGCGCGGCGGCGTGCGCGCGCTGCTGCCGGAGAGCGTGCGCCTGGTGTCCGGCCCGGGGTGTCCGGTCTGCGTGACCGGGCGCGGCTATATCGATGCGCTGCTTGCGCTCGCGGCGCAGGGCTGCGCGATCTGCACGTTTGGCGACATGATCAAAGTGCCGGGCAGCACGGCGTCGCTTGCGCAGGCGCGGGCGCAGGGAGCGGACGTGCGCATGGTTTACAGCCCGTTTGATATGCTGCGGCTTGCGCGGGAAGAGCCGGAGCGGCAGTTTGTGTTTGCCGCGGTCGGGTTTGAAACGATCGCGCCGGTATATGCGCTGCTCGTGCAGCAGTTTGCGGAGGCGCAGATAAAAAATGCGCGGCTGCTGACCGCGCTCAAGCGCATTACCCCTGCGCTCGATGTGCTTGCGCATCGCGGGGTGGATGGATTTATCGCGCCCGGGCACGTTGCGGCAGTGACCGGATGGGGCGTGTTTGCGCCGCTTGCGCATGCGCTGCACCGCCCATTCTGCGTTGCGGGGTTTACGCCGCGCGCCGTCACTGCGGCCATTTGTGATTTGATCGCGCAAATTGAAAACAAAACGCATGATGTGCATAATTTATACCCCTCCGTTGTCACGGAGCGCGGCAATGAGAAGGCGCTCGCGCTGATGGAGCGGGTATTCACGCCGGGCGGCGCGACCTGGCGCGGGCTTGGCGAAATTGCGGAAAGCGGGCTATACCTGCGCGAGGAATTCGCGCGGTTTGACGCGGGCAGCCGCGACGTTTCAGAGGGCGGCGAAGATGGCGCGTGCCGCTGCGGGCAGGTGCTTTGCGGCGAGATCGCGCCCGCCGATTGCCCGCTGTTTGGAACGGTATGCACCCCGATGCACGCGCGCGGGCCGTGCATGGTGTCCGGCGAAGGCGCATGCGGGATCTGGTATCAATGCGGAGGTGGAGCAGTATGAGTGAAACGATCACGGCGGCGCAGGGCAGCGGCGGCGTGGAGACCGAGCGCCTGATCGAAGAGGTGTTCCGCGCCGAGCTTGGCAATGCGATGCTTGCGCGCGCGGAGGATGCGGCGGTGTTCTCGCTCTCCGGGCGCGTTGCGTATAGCACGGATTCTTTTGTGGTCACGCCGCTTGCCTTTCGCGGCGGCGATATCGGCAAGCTCGCGGTGTGCGGCACGGTCAACGACCTGTGCATGATGGGCGCGCAACCAAAATATCTCAGCGCCGGGTTCATTTTGGAGGAAGGGCTTTCGTATGACACGCTGCGCGCGGTCGTGCGTTCCTTTGGCGAAACGGCGCGCGCGGCGGGCGTGCAGGTTGCTGCGGCAGACACGAAGGTGGTTGGTACAGGCGGCGGGATGTATATCAATACGTCCGGGCTGGGGCTGATCCCGGATGGGCGCGATGTGCGGGCAGATGCGTGCCGCGCGGGCGACCGGCTGCTTGTTTCCGGAAATTTGGGCGACCATCACGCATGCATTCTAAGCCACCGGATGGGGATCGAAAACGAGATCCAAAGCGACGTCAAGCCGCTGGTGCAGCCGGTGGAGGCGCTGTTCCGGGCGGGCGTGCGCGTGCGCGCCATGCGCGATATCACGCGCGGCGGGCTGGGCACGGTGCTCAATGAGCTTGCGCGCGCAAGCGGCTGTGGCTGCGAGGTGGAGGAGCGGGCGCTTCCCATGGCGAAGGAGACGCGCGCCCTTGCGCAGATCTTGGGGCTTGACCCGTTTTATATGGGAAATGAAGGGACATTTCTCGCCGTCGTCGCGCCCGAGGACGGGGCGCGTGCGCTGGAGGTGCTGCGTGAATTTGGCAATGCGCAATGCATCGGCGCGTTTCATGAGCAGGCGCGCGTTACCGTGCGCGGCGAGCTGGGCGGCGAGCGGATCCTGCCGCCGCTCTATGGCGAGGGGCTGCCGCGCATCTGCTAGCTGTGGCAATGCTTGCCGCGCCGCATAAAATATGGTAAACTAATTGGCATGGCATGCAAAGCAAGGGCGGTTGACAAGAAATATGAAATTTCGCACATTTTTGTGGACAGACCCCGGCGACCGGGAGAATAATGAGGATAGTGCCGGGTACCGTGTGCGTCCCTGGCATGGCGGCGTATTCGCGGTGGCGGATGGGCTGGGCGGTCACGATGCGGGCGAGGTGGCGTCTGCCACGGCGACCCGCTGCCTGATCGATCGGTTTTCCGGCGCGCCGTCGCTTGCGCCGGATGCGGTGGAGCAGCTGTTTGCCGCCGCAAATGATGCGGTGTATGCCGCGCAGGGCGAGGCGCACACGTTTTATAGCATGAAAACCACGCTGGCTGCTGCGTTTTACCGCCGCGGGCGCGTGGTGCTTGCGCATGTGGGCGACAGCCGGATCTATCTGTTTCGCAAGCGGAAGCTCTGCCTGCGCACGCGGGATCACTCGCTTGCTCAGCTCTTGGTCGAGCAGGGGAAGCTTGCGCCCGACGCGCTGCGCCGCAACGCAGACCGAAATCAGCTGCTGCGCGCAATGGGAAGCGCAACGGTGCGCCCGACGGTGAGCGAAACGCTGCGCTTGCGGCGCGGCGATGCGCTGCTGCTGTGCACAGATGGGTTTTGGGAAAATTTAGATGACTGCGAGATCGAGGCGGCGCTCGGCACGGCGGATAGTCCGGAGGCGTGGGTGCGCGCCATGCTGACGCACCACGCAAACGCGCGCCGCGAGCGGCAGGATAACTTTACGGCGCTTGCCGTATTTGCCGAATAGGCTTGAGGGGGAAGAGGATATGACAAAGCTTTTGGTCGCGCTGTTTATCCGCGATCGCGACGATGTGCGTTCGCCGGCAGTGCGCGCGCGGTATGGCGCGCTGTCAAGCGGCGTGGGCGTGGTGTGCAATCTGGCGCTGTTTGTGCTGAAGCTGGTTCTTGGCGCGCTTTCCGGCAGTATCGCGGTCACGGCGGACGCGTTTAACAACTTGTCCGACGCGGGCAGCGCGGTCATGACGTTTCTGGGCTTTCGCATTGCGTCAAAGCCGGCGGATAAGGAGCATCCTTACGGGCATGGGCGCATGGAATATCTCGGCGGGCTTGCCGTTGCGGTTTTGATCCTGCTCGTTGGGCTGGAATTTGCCAAAAGCTCAATCGAAAAAATCATACATCCGGAGCCGATCTTCTTCAGCTGGGTCGTCGTGATCGGTCTTGCCGCGTCGATCTTAGTCAAGCTGTGGCTGAGCGTATTTAACCGCAAGCTCGGGAAAAAGCTGCAATCGGCGGCGATGGAGGCGAGCGCGGCGGACAGCATTTCCGACGTGCTGGCAACCGGGGTGACGCTTGTCGCAGTGATTACCGCGCGGTTTACCACGCTTCCGATCGACGGAGTGATGGGCCTTGTTGTTTCCTTGCTTGTGCTGTTTGCAGGCGTGCAGGTCGCGCGGGATACCGCGTCGCCGCTGCTCGGCCGCGCGCCCGATCCGAAGCTGATCGCGCAGATACGGCATCTTGTGCTTTCATTTGACGGCGTGCTTGGCGTGCATGATATCATCGTGCATGACTATGGTCCGGGGCGCATTTTTGCGTCGCTGCATGCAGAGGTCCCCATGACGGCTGATGTGATGCGCAGCCACGCGCTGATCGATCATATCGAGAGCGAGCTGGCAAAGGAGCTGGGCATCGAGGTCGTCATTCATATGGACCCGCTCGATACGGAATGCGCGCTGACCGGCGAGCTGAAAACGCTTGCGGAATCTGCGGCGCAGCGGTTAAGTCCTGATTTTTCCATCCATGATTTCCGCGTGATCGAGAGCGGGAGCAATATCAATTTGATTTTTGATCTCGCCGTCCCGGTCGACGAAAAACGCACAAATAGCGCGCTGATCGCGCAGCTTTCTGAGGAGATTCGTGCGCAGGGGGCGCAATATTACCCAAAAATCACGGTGGATCGCGCATTTTAGGAGGAGCCATTCATGCAGGTCATGTTAGTGCTGTTAGTATTATTTTTATCGCGCGGGGCAAACGCTGCCGGTATCAAGCTGGCGCAGCGCGGGCGCGTGTCTACGCTGCCTGAGTCGGTCGTATTTGTGACGATCTATTCCGCGCTGCAGGCGCTGCTGATGCTCTTGATCCCGCCATATCAGCTCATAGTAACCGAGCCGCGATTTTATATTTTCCCGTTTTTCTACGCTTTGTTTTATTTTGTGGGCAATGTGCTGCTGGTAAAATCGCTGCAGCTCGGCTCGGCGTCGATCGCCAATACGATCGGGTCGTTCAACTCGCTGGTTGTGATCGCGTTTGGAATGTGCTTTTGGCAGGAGAAACTGGGTCTGTATGAGATCATTGGGCTTATTTTGTTCGTGGTCGGGCTTGCGCTATATAACGGAAGCTCGTTTTCAATTAACGGCGAGCGGCAGAAAATCAGCGCAAAGTTTTTGCTTTGCGCGCTCGCCTCTATGCTGATGAACGGCACGGCAGTGATTTTTACAAAGCTTGGCATGCAGGCGTTTCCCGAGTGTGGAAAGCAGTATTTGTTTTATTATTCGCTGTTTGCGGCGCTCATCGGCGCGGCGGTAAGCGGGATCGGCGCGCCGCGCACGCTGGTGAGGTATTGCAAAGACTGGCGCATGCTTCTGTTCACCGCGCTTGCCGCGCTGTGCGTTGATGTGAGCAATACGCTGTTTGTATCTTATATCAATGCGTTTCCCAGCGCGATATTTTTGCCCAGCTTCAGCGTGGTCGGCATGCTCGGAATTTTAATTGCAAGCCGCGTGATTTTAAAAGAGCGCATTTCAAAAAGCGCGCTGATCTCTTCAATTATTTGCATTGTGGCGGTGCTGCTTTTAAATATTTCGTAAAAAAGGCTTGGGATGTGTATCCCAAGCCTTTTTTGTTAGCTGTCAAGCCCAATGCTTTTTCGATAATCTGTGGGCGAAACGCCGAGTACGCGCTTAAAAATTTTAGAAAATTGCAGCGGATCATAGCCGACGGAATAGGCAACGCTTGAAATCGTTGTCTGCGGCAGGGCAAGAAAGTCGCATGCCTTTTTCATCCGGTAAGAGATCAGGTAGTCCTGAATCGAAACGCCCATGTGCTTCTTGAATATGGTGTATAAATAGCTGCGGTTCAGCCCAATATGGTCCGCAATTTCGCTGATTTTCACCGTGTGCTCATAATTTTCTTCGATATAGGCGCGTGTGGCGCGCACATAGCCCTCTGTCGTGGAGATCCGGGGCATGACCTCGTCCGCCTGGCAAAGGCGAAAAATTTCAAGCATCAGCGCGCACGCCTGATACATCTGCTGAATTTCAGAGAGCAGGGGCGGGAGTTCGGGATTCGCGCGCAGCGCAAGCACTTCACGGATACAGTTCGTGAGCTGCGTGCTGTATTGGCAGGGCAGGACCGGATTCGTGTGGTTGATCCCAAGCGAATTCAGGCACGTTTCAAATTTCGTTCCGTTAAAACAGATCCATAATAGCCCCCAAGGGTCTTTCTCGTTTGCCCACTCGGTCAGCACGACGTTTGGAAACGTAATAAAGCATTCTCCGCGCCGAACCGGGAACGACTGCCCCTCCATGATCAGCGTGCCTTCGCCGCGCGTGCAGCACTGAACCGCCATGGAGGAGCGGACCATCGGCCCGTTTTTCCAGCCATGGGGCAGGCGCGTTTCCTCCCCGGCGCTCTGGATCGCCATGTCAAACGGAGAGAAAAACATTTCATAGGGGGAAGATATCGCGTGCTGCATGTCACTCAACTCCTCAAGAAGAAACATTTCATAATATAATGCTAACATAAAACCATGTCAATGTCAAATTGCAGGGTGTAATATAATGATGCGTGATATTTGCCTTTTGTGCCGCATAAAAAAGGGGAACTGCAAAAAGAAAGTGGAAAATCAAGGGGAAGCAGAGAAATTGCACGCGCGCCGCGTGATTCCGGGGTGATTTCCCCATGAACTTCCGGGCGGGGCGTGCATGCTCTGCGTGTTGCGATTTGCAAATGGCATAGCAACAAAAAAACATCGAGGGGGGATCCGCCCGCTTTGAAAAAAGCATCAGCGCGCGGCGGATGAATTCCGGGCTTGCCTGCCCCGTGTGCGCAGGAGCACACGCACCGGGGCGGCGCGGCAGAGGGGCGCAAAAGAAGCAGGGAGGCATTTTTTGCCTCCCTGCTTCTTTTTATTCGTTTATTCCTGAATGCTTCGCGCCTCTAAGTAAAACCGCTTGTCATACGCATGCCCCATCGAGAACGTCTTGCGCGGCAGCGCGCCGTCTAAAATCACGGTGGGGAACAGCTCTTCTTTTGCCATGGGCGGCAGCAGGAAGCCGATGTTGCCCGGCTCGCGCGCGAGCGATTCCACCACATCCTCGCCGTGAATATAATCCACGCGCCCGCCGTGCTCGGCAAGATATGCGTCGATAAATGCTTGCAGCGTGCCGACTGCGAGGTTGGTAGGCGGGTTTTTTACGTGTACGGTCTGCTTTTTGCCGCCGAATACGCAGGTAAACGCCTGCCCCTCGTCAGAAAGCGTATAATAATCAGCGAGCGCCGCTATCATCGCCGCGGGGTCAACATCAAACACCACGCGGTGGATCGGCTCAAACTGAAGCGCCGCGTCATGCACGTTGGTCAGCTCAACCAGCGCCCAGCGCGCAGGATGCGCCTGCGCCTGCTCGGGCGAAAGCGTTTTCTTGAGCTGCTCATAGCATTCCTTCGCCGTGGCGAGCGAATGGTTCCCGTCGCCCACCGCGAAAAGCAGCACGCCCTTGTCCTCCGGCACATGGTATTTTTCATGAAACGCCGCCGGGTCTGCCAGCGCGCGGAGCGCCGCGTCAATGCGCGCCTGCGCCGCGTCGTCGACGATATAACCGGTCAGCGCGCCGGAATCCTGCATCAGCGGGAAATCATAAGCGGTTTCAAAGCGCGCCTTCTCCTCAAGCAGCGGCTCGATCACCGTGCGCTGCGCATCGTCGATCAAAAGCATAATATGCGGCAGCTCAAGCGCCGCGTTTTGGCGCACGCGAACGCGCGGCGGGATTCGCTCCAGCACGGTGCCCTCGGTCGCGCGGATGAGCGACTGCGAGCCCTTGCGGTAATCATAGCACTCTAAATCGACCACGCCCATCAGCCCGTGCCGCACCACGCCGTCGCGCTGGGTGCGCTCGACATAAATATATTTGCCATGCAGCTCGTGCAGCACGCCGGATGCGAGATATTGCCGCATCGTGCGGTTGATCGCGTCGATGCGCGCGTCGACATCGCGCCCCTCCAGATAAATTTCCGGCAGGGTCACATGCAGCGCGGACGGCGCGTCTCCCACCGTGCGGGCAACGGCATCCCAATATTCCGGCTGCGAGGTATACTGGTCGCAGGCGACCACGCTCCATTTCGGCATCGCCTCGCGCGCGGGCAGCAGAATATTGCCCGGCTGAAACACCTGATTTTTCATAATAAAACCTCCAAATATCACTGAGTTGCATCTTCTGTGCGTGCAAATTGACTGGCATATAGCTTGGCGTAAAACCCGCCGCGCGCAAGCAGCTCCTCGTGCCGCCCCTGCTCCACGATGTGTCCGTCGCGCAGGGCGAGGATCAAATCTGCCTCACGAATCGTAGACAAACGGTGCGCCACGACGATGCTCGTCCGCCCGCGCATCATGTCCTGAAACGCGCGCTGCACCAAAATTTCGGTGCGGGTGTCGATATTACTGGTCGCTTCGTCTAAAATCAGCATCGGCGGGTCGACCAGCATGACGCGCGCAATGCATAAAAGCTGGCGCTGCCCTTGCGAAAGGTTGCCGCCGTCCTGCTCGATCATCGTGTCATAGCCCTGCGGCAGACGGCGGATAAACGGCTCGGCATGTGCGCGTTCTGCCGCGGCGCGGATCTCCTCGTCGGTCGCGTCCGGCCGCCCATAGGCGATATTCTCGCGCACTGTGCCGGAAAACAGCCAGGAATCCTGAAGCACCATGCCGAAATGCGTGCGCCACGCGGCGCGCGGAACATCGCGGATCTCCGTGCCGTGCAGCGTGATCTGCCCGGAATTTACGTCATAAAACCGCATGAGCAGGTTGATGAGCGTGGTTTTGCCGCAGCCGGTCGGTCCGACGATCGCAACGCGCATGCCCGGCGTGACGACCAGATTAAAATCGTCAATAATACGGCGCGTTTTCTGATAGCCGAAGCGCACGCCGGAAAAGCGGATCTCGCCCTCGCCCGCAGGAAGCGTTGCAGCGCCGGACGGCGCGTCGTCCTCCTCATCCAACACATCAAACACACGCTCCGCCGCGGCGATCGCGCTTTGCAGCTGCGTAACGATGCCGGTAATTTCGTTGAACGGCTTGGTATATTGGTTTGCATAGCTTAAAAACATCGAGATCTGCCCGATCGAGATATGCCCCGCGATCGCGCTGAGCGAGCCGGCAATGCCGACCGCCGCGTAAACCAGCCCGTTGACGAAGCGCGTGCAGGGATTGCACAGCGAGGACGCGAACTGCGCGCGCTGCCCCTTGGTATACAGGCGGGCATTGATCTCGTCAAACTGCGCCTCATTCGCCTGCTCCCGCGCAAACGCGAGCATCAGCTTCTGATTGCCGACCCGCTCGGTGACAAAGGCGGAAAGCTCGCCCTGCGTGTTCGATTGCGCCTTAAAGTGGCGGAATGTGCGCTTGGCGATAAACGCCGCAACAAACAGCGAAAGCGGCGTGAGCAGAACGACGAGCAGCGTGATCCAAACGTTGGCAAACAGCATAAAAAGAAGCGTTCCCAAAATCGTCATCACGCCGGTTAGAAGCTGCGTAAAGCCTTGCAGCAGCCCATCTGACACCTGGTCGATATCATTGACCATGCGGCTGATCAAATCGCCGTGCGCATGCGTGTCGATCATGCGAAGCGGCACGCGCGTCAGCTTTTGAAACAGCGAGGTCCGCAGATCGCGCACCGTGCGGTAGGCGATAAAATTTGTGAAATACGAAAGAAGCCAGCTAAAGAGCGACGCGGCAGCCACCGCGCCCGCAAGCGCAAGCAGAATGCGCCACAGCCCGGAAAATGCGACCTGCCCGGGCGCGACCAGCTGGTCGACCGCGTTGCCGATCAGAACCGGGACATACAGCGTTGCCGCCACGTTGCACAGCGCGCAGAGAATGCTTAAAAGAAAGTGCTTGTGATAGGGGCGGGTGTATTGCAGCAGCCGGCGAATGACCGCGTATTTCATTGCGCCACCTCCTCAAAGCCCTGCGACAGCGCGATCTCGCGATAGAGCGGGCAGGATTTCAAGAGCGCCGCATGCGTGTCAAACCCGGCGATGCGCCCATCGTCAAGCACCAGAATGCGGTCTGCGCCCGCGACGGTGCTGATGCGCTGCGAGATCATCAAAACGGTCGCGCCCTGCACATCGCGGCGCAGCGCGCGCCGAAGCGCCGCGTCGGTTGCAAGATCAAGCGCCGAGGCGGCGTCGTCTAAAATCAGAATGGGCGGCGCGCCGACCAGTGCGCGCGCGATCGTTAAGCGCTGCCGCTGCCCGCCGGACAGATTTCGCCCGCTCGCCTCCACGCGGCTGTAAATGCCATCCGGCATATGATTTACAAATTCAAGCGCCTGCGCGGTCGAAAGCGCGGCGAGAAGCTCCGCCTCGCTCGCGTCTTCTTTATTCCAGCGCAGATTTTCCGCGATCGTGCCGGAGATCAGCGTGCAGTCCTGCGGGACCATACTGACCGTGCGGCGCAGCGCGGCAAGCGACCAGGCGCGCACATCCTGCCCCAGAACGGACACGCTGCCGCGGCTTGTGTCATAAAATCGGGCGATCAGCGCGGCGAGCGTGCTCTTGCCGGAGCCGGTGCCGCCGATAATCCCGATCGTTTCGCCCGTCATAATAGAAAAATCCAGCGCGTTCAGCGTGTCCTGCTCGCCGCCCGGATAGCGGAAATCGACCGCATGGAACGCGATGGCGCACGCGCCGCCCGGCGCGGGCTGCGGATGCTCCGACTCGGTGACAGAGGGCTGCGTGTCAAAGATTTCGTTTACGCGCGCCGCCGAGGCAGACGCCTTGGTAAACGTGACCACCAGGTTCGCCACAACGACCAGCGCGAGCAAAATCTGCGTCATGTAATTGACCAGCGCGATCACCTCGCCTGCGGTGAGCGCGCCCGCCTGCACGCGAAAACCAGAGACCCAAAGGATCGCAACGATGCCGAGGTTTGCAATGCAATAGGTGAGCGGATTGAGCAGCGCGGAAAGCCGCCCGACGCGCACGCCGGTATCCGCCACGTCCTCACTTGCGGCGGAAAACCGGGCGGTTTCGCGCGGCTCCATCGAAAAGGCGCGCACCGGGCGCGCGCCGGATAGATTCTCACGCGTGATGAGCGCGACCCGGTCAAGCTTTTGCTGCATAACGCGGAAATGCGGCACAGAGCGGCTCATGATCCGGTAAAGCACAAACGCGATCAGCGGCAGCGTGGCAAGAAAGACAAGCGAGAGCGTGGCGTCGATCGAAAACGCCATGATCATAGCGCCGATCGCAAGAAACGGCGCGCGAATGACCAGGCGGATCAGCATCGCCACGGCAAATTGCAGCTGATTTACGTCGTTTGTGATACGCGTGACCAGCGAGGGCGCACCGAACCGGTCAAGCTCTGCAAACGAGAGCGTGTTGATCTTGCGATAAAGCGCCGCGCGCAGCGCCGTGCCGACCCCTTGGGACGCGACAGACGCGCTGTATTGGCACACGAGCGCGCACATCAGCCCGACCACGCCGAGCAGGACCAGAACGCCGCCCAGCCGCCAGACATAGCTCACATCGCGCCCGGCGACGCCAATATCGATCATGCGAACCATAACGAGCGGGACGATCAGCTCAAAAATCGCTTCGATCAGCTTAAAGGTCGGCCCTAAAATCAGTTGCTTATAATATCCTTTTAAAAATCGCGTTAAGCGCCGCATACGCCGCCTCCAGTATACACATCTTCGCGCCGCGCGCACAGCAAAGGAAGCTGCGCCCGCACGCGGGAAATCTCAGAAAAATCTAAATCAAGTACGGTCTCCGCCTCCGCCGTGCCCATGCAGTGCAGCACCTCGCCCCAGGGCGAGACCGCGATGGAATGCGCGTAAGACACGTAGCTTGCCGCCGGGTTTTGCGCCGGGGCGACGCCCACCGTGAAGCACTGATTATCCGCCGCGCGCGCACGAAACAGCAGCTCCCAATGGAGCGGCCCGGTCGTGCGGTTAAACGCCGCCGGAACGAGCAGAAGCTGCGCCCCGCGCAGCGCCATGCAGCGCGCAAGCTCGGGAAAACGGATGTCAAAGCAGATGCAAAGCCCAACCTTGCCCCACGGCGTTTCAAACACCGTCACGTCGTTTCCCGGGGCAAGCGTGTCTGACTCGCGAAAGCGCTGCCCACCCGCGATATCCACGTCGAACAGATGCACCTTGCGATGCCGCGCGATCAGCGCGCCGGATGGGTCAAACACGAAGGAAGTGTTGTAAATGCGCCCGCCGTCCGCCTCCGGCATAGAGCCTGCAACCAGAAATACGCCGCAGCGCCGCGCGGCATCCTGCATGGCGCGGAAAACCTCGCCGCCTTTGGGCTGCGCATGCTGGCGAAAGCTTTCATTATGATAGGGGCAGCAGAACATCTCGGGCAGCGCCACGAGCTGCGCGCCCGCCTTCGCAAGCCGCGCGATCGCCGAAACGGCGCGCTCTACGTTGCGCGAAACTGAATCTTCCACCATGAGTTGCGCGATCCCAAGCCGCATAAAACTCCCTCCCGATTTTATTTCAAACAAAAATATTGTACCGTATTTTGCCTGCAAAAGCAACGCTTTCCGCACGCTATGCGCAAAAAAATTAAAAAAATTAGATAAAAACCCTTGACATGGCAAAAAAACAGTGCTATACTACCCACAATAACAGCAAAGGCGCTGTGAGCTTCGGCTTGCAGCGCCATTTTTTATAAAAAAAGGAGCTGAAGAGTTATGAGTAAGTTTCTCTGCCCCAAGGGCTATGAATCCAAGCTTTCCCTCTATGATACGCAGCGCGCGATCGGGCTGCTCAAGCGCGAGTTTGAGGACGATCTGTCCAAAGCGCTGTGCCTGACGCGTGTGTCCGCGCCGCTGTTTGTTGAGCCGCAGAGCGGGTTAAATGACGATTTAAATGGCGTGGAGCGCCCGGTCTCGTTTGATATTCGCGAGAACGGCCGCATTGCTGAGGTCGTGCATTCGCTTGCAAAATGGAAGCGCATGGCGCTGCATCAGTACCATTTCCCGGTCGGCGAAGGGCTGTATACCGATATGAATGCGATCCGCCGCGACGAGGAGATGGATAACCTGCATTCGATCTATGTCGATCAGTGGGACTGGGAGCGCGTGATCACGCGCGATCAGCGCACGATGGAGTTTTTGAAGGAGACCGTTCGTAAGATCGCAAAGGCGGTCTGCAAGGCGGAGCGCGCGGTTGCGAAGGAGTTCCCGGCCATTCAGCCGCGCCTGTGCGAGGAGGTCTCATTCATCACCACGCAGGAGCTGGAGGACCTGTATCCGACGCTTGCGCCAAAGGCGCGCGAGGATGCGTATTTGCAGGAGCATAAGACCGCGTTTATCATGCAGATCGGCGATTTGCTCCGCTCCGGCATCCGCCATGACGGGCGCGCGCCGGACTATGACGATTGGGCGCTCAACGGCGATTTACTGTTCTGGAACGAGACGCTCGGCATGGCGTTTGAGGTGTCCTCCATGGGTATCCGCGTGGATGCGGAGTCGCTGGACAGTCAGCTCAGCAAGGCGGGCTGCAACGACCGGCGTGACCGTCCGTTCCATCAGATGCTGCTTGCAGACCAGCTTCCGCTGACGATCGGCGGCGGCATCGGGCAGTCGCGCTTATGTATGCTGCTGCTGCAAAAGGCGCATATCGGCGAGGTGCAGGTTTCCATTTGGGACGATGCGACGAAGAAGGCCGCGCAGGACGCGGGCATTGCACTGCTGTAAGGACGGCAAAGGAGAGACATTATGACGAATATTCCAAGCATTTTCGGAAGCCGCGTGTTTGATGAGCGGGAGATGCGGAAACGGCTGCCCCCGGCGGTGTATCAAACGCTGCATCAGACGATCGCAAACGGCGCGCCGCTCGGGCGCGATATTGCCGATACGGTCGCCTGCGCGATGAAGGAATGGGCGCTTGAGCATGGTGCAACGCATTTTACCCATTGGTTTCAGCCGATGACCGGCATTACCGCGGAGAAGCACGACAGCTTTATCTCGCCGGACGGGAAGGGCAATGTGCTCATGGAGTTTTCCGGCAAGGAGCTCGTCCGCGGCGAGCCGGACGCTTCGAGCTTTCCAAACGGCGGCTTACGCGCGACGTTTGAGGCGCGCGGCTACACCGCGTGGGACCCGACTTCGTTTTCGTTTATTCGCGACAACACACTCTGTATCCCCACCGCGTTTTGCTCGTATTCCGGCGAAGCGCTGGATAAAAAGACCCCGCTTCTGCGCTCGATGGACGCGATCGATCAGGCGTCGCGCCGGATCCTCGCGCTGTTTGGAGAGAAGAACCCGCCGCGCGTGATCACAACGGTCGGCGCGGAGCAGGAATATTTTTTGATCGACCGTGAGACCTATCTTGCCCGACCGGACCTGATCCATTGCGGCAGAACGCTGTTTGGCGCACGTCCGCCCAAGGGGCAGGAGATGGAGGATCATTATTTCGGAAGTCTGCGGCCGCGCGTGATCGAATTCATGAAGGATCTGGACGAGGAGCTGTGGCGCTTCGGCGTGACCTCCAAAACGCGGCACAACGAGGTGGCGCCTTCGCAGCATGAGCTTGCGCCGATTTTCAGCACGGTCAATATCGCCGCGGATCAGAATCAGCTGATTATGGAAACGATGGCGCGCGTTGCCGATCGGCATGGGCTGGTTTGCCTGCTGCATGAGAAGCCGTTTGCCGGCGTGAACGGCAGCGGCAAGCACAATAACTGGTCGATCACGACGAGCAGGGGCGAAAATCTGCTCGATCCGGGCGATACGCCGCATGAAAATGCGCGGTTTCTGCTGTTTTTGACCGCGGTGATCGCGGCAGTCGATGAATACGGCGATCTGCTGCGCATTTCCGTGGCGAGCGCGGGCAACGACCATCGCCTGGGCGCGCAGGAGGCGCCGCCCGCGATCATTTCGATCTATCTCGGCGATGAGCTGACCGCCGTGCTCGATGCGATCGAAAAAGGCGTTTCATATCACGCGCTCGCGCGCGAGTTGATGGATTCCGGCGCATCGGTTCTGCCGAATTTCCGGCGTGATACGACAGATCGAAACCGGACTTCGCCGTTTGCGTTTACCGGAAATCGGTTTGAATTCCGCATGCCGGGGTCATCATTCTCGATTTCCTGCGCGAATATGATCTTAAATACGATCACGGCGGATGTTTTAACGCGCTTTGCCGATCGACTGGAGCGCGCGGAGGACTTTGAGGCAGAGCTTTCCGCGCTCTTTGCCGAGACCGTGCGCGCGCATTCGCGCATCATTTATAACGGCAACAACTACTCGCAGGAGTGGGTGGAGGAGGCGGAGCGCCGTGGGCTGCCCAATCGCAAGACCACGCCGGACGCGCTGCCGCACTATATGGATGAGAAAAACGTGGCGCTGTTTGAGCGCAATCATGTGCTTTCCGCGGCAGAGGTCTGCTCGCGCCTTGAAATTTTGATGGAGGCATATAGCAAGACCATCCATATCGAGGCGCAGACCATGATCGACATGACGCGCCGCGCCTTCCTGCCCGCGATCTTCCGGTTTGAGGGGCAGCTTGCGTCGCTTGTGCGCGAAAAAGAGGCGCTTGCGCTCACCGCAGAGCCGGAGCGCGGACTTCTGACCCGCATTTCCAATCTTGCCGCCTGCGCTTACAGTGCGCTGGATGAGCTGGAGCATGCGGTGCTGGATGCGGGCGCGATCGAGGATATCGTTGCGCAAGGGAAGTTCTACCGCGCGGAGGTATTCTTTAAAATGCAGAACCTGCGCGGGATCATCGATGAGCTGGAAACGCTGATGCCGCAAGAGCGTTGGCCGTATCCGAGCTATGGCGACATGCTGTATAGCGTTTAAGTTTTTAAAAGGATCTCGCCGCGCTCTGCGCAAAATTCCGCATGGCTGCCGGGCGCGAGCGTGCCGTTTAAATACGCGTCGGAAATGCGGCGGGTGAGTTCAAAATCAATCATGGAACGGAGGGGGCGCGCCCCCTCCTTTTTGCTTGCGCAGCGTTCTGCGAGCAGGTCGATCACCGCGGGGCTGAGCGTGAGCGTCAGCCCAAGCGCGGCGGCGCGCGTGAGCAATTCGCCCGTCATGCGCCGCGCTATGGCGCAAAGCTCCGGCTTGTCGAGCGGGCGAAACACGATGATCTCGCCGATCCGGCCGATCAGTTCCGGGCGCAGCGTCCGCCGCAGCGCTTGCAGAACGCGTGCGCGCTGCTCGTCTTCACGCAGCGCGCCGTCCGGCGAGAAGCCGAGCTGCGAGCGGGCGGTGATATGCTCCGCGCCGATGTTTGCGGTCATCACGACGATCGTGTTTTTAAAATCCGCGCAGCGCCCGCAGGCGTCGGTCAGCTGCCCGTCCTCTAAAATTTGAAGCAGGATATGGAAAAAGTCCGGATGCGCCTTTTCCAGCTCGTCAAACAGCACCACGGAATAGGGATGCGCGCGCACCTGCTCGGTCAGATAGCCGCCCTCGTCATGCCCCACATAGCCGGGCGGCGCGCCGATCAGGCGGCTGACCGCATGCTTTTCCATATATTCCGAAAGGTCAACGCGGATGAGCGCGCGGTCAGAGCCGAACAGGCTCTCGCCCAGGGCGCGCGCAAGCTCGGTTTTGCCCACGCCGCTCGGTCCGAGAAAGAGAAACGACCCGGTGGGGCGGCGCGGGTCGGAAAGGCCGATCCGCCCACGCTGTACCGCCGCCGCGACTGCGTTGACCGCCGCATCCTGCCCAAGTACGCGCGCCCGCAGCTGCTCCGGCAGCGTGCGCAGCCGTTCGCGTTCAGAGGACAGAAGCTGCGTGGCGGGGACGCCGGTCCAATCGGATAATACCGCCGCGACTTCTGCTTCCGTCACCTCGGCGGATATGGCGCGGCGGTCGCTCTGCCAGCGCGTGCGCAGCGTGTTGCGGCGCGCCTGCATCTTCTGTGCGGCATCGCGCAGCGCCGCAGCCTGTTCAAAATCCTGCGCGGTGATCGCCGCGTCCTTTTCGTCCTCAAGCAAAACGAGCTGCTGCTCCAGATCGCCCAGCGGCTCGGGCGGGGTGAGCGCCGCGAGATGCACGCGGCTTGCCGCCTCATCGAGCAGGTCGAGCGCCTTGTCCGGAAGCCGCCGGTCGTTAAGATAACGCACGGACAGCGTGATCGCCCGGCGGATCGCGCTGTCTGGGATCGAAACGCCGTGGTGCGATTCGTATGCGGCGCGCAGCCCGGAGAGCATTGCGAATGCGTCCTCCTCGTTCGGCTCCTCCACCGCGACCGGCTGGAAGCGCCGCTCAAGCGCTGTGTCTTTTTCAATGTGCTTGCGATATTCCTGCCGCGTGGTCGCGCCGATCAGCTGAATTTCCCCGCGCGCAAGCGGCGGTTTTAAAATATTGGCGGCGTCGATCGCGCCTTCCGCCGCGCCCGCGCCTGCAATCACATGCAGCTCGTCGATAAACAGGATGATATTGCCCGCCGCCTGCACCTCGCGCAGGATGCCCTTCATGCGGTCTTCAAACTCGCCGCGATATTTCGTCCCGGCGATCATGCAGGGAATATCGAGCGTGACGATGCGGCGGTCACGCAGCGTGTCCGGGACCTGACCGGACGCAATGCGTGCGGAAAGCCCCTCCACCACCGCGGTTTTGCCCACGCCCGGCTCGCCCAAAAGTACCGGGTTGTTTTTTCGCCTGCGCGAGAGGATCAGGATCATGCGCTCGATCTCCTGCGCGCGCCCGACGACCGGATCTAAGCCGCCAAGACGCGCCTGCTCGGTCAAATCGCGCCCGAATTGGCGCAAGAGCTTGCCCTCCGCGCCCTTTTCGCGACCCGGTCGCGCCGAGCCGTCGCGGCGCGTGTCAGAGGCAGAATCGCCGGAGAAGGCGAGAATCGCCTCGTTATACAGCCGCCCGAGGTCGATCCCAAACGAGGTGATCAGCCGCGTTGCGCCGCAGTCGCCCTCGCTTAGAATGCCGAGCAGCAGATGCTCTGAGCCGATATACTGGTTGCCCATGCGCGCCGATTCGGTGAGCGCCGCCGCAACGATACGCCGCGCGCGCGGCGAGAGACCGTGCGGCGTTTGCGCATCCGGCGTGCCTGTGCCCAGCGCCGCGGCAAGGCGCGCATGCAGCGGCTCGCGCCGGATGCCATGACGCAGCAAAAGCTGCGCCGCCGCGCCCGCCCCTTCGGCAACCAGACCATAGAGCAGATGCTCTGACCCGACGTATCCATGTCCGTGCGCCGCCGCGTATTCATGCGCAAAACGCAGGGCGCACTCCGCCTGCGTGGTAAATTGATTTCCTGAAAACATGGCGAGCCTCCTTCGCTGTGTGCTGCCCAGAGTATCGCCGCATTTTGGAATTTTTAGTCCGCCGCGCGAAAAAGTGTGAAAAATTTATAAAATATTTGTAATATCCATTGATTTTTTTGAAAAGGCGTGGTACATTATTGGTAACATAAGTTGTGGAGGTGTGAAATCATGGCACATGTAATTTCTGATGAGTGCATCAGCTGCGGAACCTGCGAGGGCGAGTGCCCGGTCAGCTGCATTTCTGCTGGCGATGGCAAGTATGTCATCGATGCGGATGCTTGCATTGATTGCGGAAGCTGCGCAAGCGTATGTCCGGTTGAGGCGATCAAGGCGGAATAATTCCGTGAATACATGCATGAAAAAGGCGCGGTCGCGGTTTCGCGGCTGCGTTTTTTTATGGAAAGGGGGCGCGCGGACATGATCGATGAGTTGGGGATCGCGGGCTTTCGGCTCAAGCAGAGCCGCGATTTTTTAAAGCTGGGGACGGACGCGATGCTGCTTTCGGAATTCGCGCGCGTGCGCCGGTATGACCGGGTGTGCGACCTGGGCTGCGGCAACGGGGCGATCACCGTGTTGCTCGCCGCGCGGCATCCGGATATTTCGCTCACCGGGGTGGAGCGGCTGCCCGGCGCGGCGGCGCTTGCGGAGGAAAACGCGGCGCTCAACGGCATCACCGGGCGGATGCGCGTGCTTTGCGCGGATTTTCGCGAGATCGCGGCGCTTTTGCCGCCGGAGAGCTTTCATGTCGTGGTGTCCAATCCGCCGTATCTGAAATTTTCCGGCGGGCTGCACACCGAAAATCCGAACCTGCTTGCCGCGCGCATGGAGACCGCGGGGGACATTACGGACCTGTGCCGCGCTGCGGCGTATTTGCTGCGCTACGGCGGGAATTTTTCGGTCGTATACCGTCCGGAGCGGCTGGCGGCGCTGTTTTGCGCGCTCGCGCAGTTTGATCTTGCGCCCAAGCGGATGCGCATGGTGCAAAACCGGCGCGACGCCGCGCCGTCTCTGGTGCTGGTTGAGGCGCGCAAGTGCGGGGGCGAGGGGCTGCGCGTGCTGCCAACGCTTTTGATCCGCGATGAGAGCGGCGCGGAGACCGAGGAGCTTCGCCGCATTTACCGGCGCGATGCCGCGCCGCCGCGCGCTTGAAAGAATGCGCCGAATTATGTATAATTAAAGCGAAGAAAACAGACGGAGGCGTGTCATGACAACCTTATTTTATAACGGGAAGATTCATTCGATGGACGAAACGCTCACCACGGCGACCGCGATGGTGGTCTGCGGCGGGAAAATTATGGAGCTGGGCGCAGATCATGCGCTGATGCAGAAATATCCGGACGCGGACCTGCACGATCTTGCGGGAAGCACGGTGATCCCCGGCTTGATCGACAGTCACGCGCACATGTTCATGGCGGCGGACAGCGAGGGCGATGGCGAACTGTTTATTCCGGATTCGGTGGAGCAGCTTTTAGAGGATCTGGCGCGCCGCGTGAAAACTGTGCCGAAGGGCGAGTGGATCGGCTATAAAAACACATATCCGCTGCGTCTGCGCGAGCTGAGATATCCGACCCGGGAGGAGCTGGACCGGATTGCGCCGGAGCATCCGGTCGCGGTCGATGGATTTTATTCCGCGCAGCTGAATTCCTGCGCGCTGGCGGCGGTGGCTCTCAACGCGCTGCCCGCGGGCGGGCGCGTGATGCGCGATGCATCCGGCGCGCCGACCGGGGTGCTGCTCGGCTGCTTTGGCATGCTCGTTTCGCATTATCCCACGCGGAAGGAGAAGCCGCTTGATCGCGCCGTGGCGGAGGTCATGGCGGCGTATAACCGCATGGGAATCACGACCTCGATCGAGGGTATGTCGCACAAGGCGGGCATTGACGCGGTGGAGCAGCTGCAGCGTGCGGGCGAGCAGACGGTGCGCGTGCGCTACACGATGATGGTGCCGCCGCGCGCGCAGCATGCGGAGTTCATACGCGATGTGCGCGCGATCTCCTGTGCAAATCCCGAGCTTGCGCGCGTTGCGTTTTTAAAGAATACGATCGACGGCGGGATATTGACCGCCACGTCGCTGATGGACGGAGAATATCGCGGGCTTTCTGAAATTTTTGGGCTGGACGGTCTGGGCGCGGACTGGCGCGGCAACTTGGTGACGGATGTGCCGACGCTTTGCGATTCGATCCGTTTGGCGCAGGAGAATCACCTGCAGTTCGGCGCGCATTGCGTGGGCACGCAGGCGGCGCGCAAGCTGCTTGCGGCGTATGAGCGCGTGGGAGGCACGGCGGGGCAGCGCCATGTGCTGATTCATGCGGATTTTATGGATGCGGGCATGATCGAAAAGGCGAAGGAGCTGGACCTGACGGTGCTGTTCCAGCCGGCATGGCATTATATGGACGCGCCGGTGCTGGAGCGGGTGCTAAATGCGCGTGAGTGCGCGTGCTTTATGCCGTATATGTCGCTTTTGACGTCCGGCGTGCATGCGGCGGCGGGGAGCGATCATATGGTGAAGTATGACCCCATCCGCTCGGTGAATCCGTATCATCCGTTTGTTGCGCTGCATAATATGGTCACCTGCCGCGCGCGCGACGGGCAGGTTCATGGCGCGCATCAGGCGATCGATCGGATCAGCGCGCTGCTGTATTACACGCGCCACGCGGCGTGGGCGAGCTTCGACGAGGAGTTGACCGGAAGCTTGCAGCCGGGGCTGCGCGCGGATTTCCTGATTCTTGACCGGGATTATTTCACCTGCCCGGAGGAGGAAATTTGCGAGGTGCGCCCGGTCGCGACTTATATGGACGGGCGCTGCGTATATC
>CAKUEM010000028.1 GCA_934646115.1 uncultured Oscillospiraceae bacterium | reverse complement strand
GACCATGCCGATCGGGATCATGCCGTGAACGAGCAGAAGCCCAATCGACTTGAGCGAAAAAAGCTCTTCACGCAGCTGGTACATATGCCCGGAAAGCGTTAAAATAAAAAGCACCTTGCCGAATTCCGCCGGCTGAATACCGATCGAGCCGAAACGGATCCATGCGCGGTTTCCGGTTTCGTCTCCTCCCACGCCGAAAAACAAGAGTGACCCGATCAAAAGCAGATTGACTACATATAAATATTTCCAAAGATGACAGACCGAGTCTAAATCGGCGAGCGACAGCAGGATGTAAAGCACAACGCCGATGCCGGCGGAGACCAGCTGTACCTTGAGATAGGACGTCGAATGATAGCTGGCGGTCGCACTTGCGATCAGCACAACGCCAAACGCGGTTGCGCCGAGGATGAGCAGGAGCAAAAGCAGATCGATTTTTTTAAAAAATGCGCGCAAATTTGCCCAAAACGCGTCCATGAGCATCCCCTCGATTCCTTGTAAGATAAGCATATTTTAGCACAAAGCGTGCGCCGCGGCAACCTGGTTTTTATAAAATAGCGCGAAGGCTTGCGGATAAAGATAAGTTTATGTATAATATAGGTAATCCCCCGGGAGGGTAAATGAAAACGGAGGACGCATCATATGCTGACAGATATCGAGATCGCACAGGGTGCAAAACTTTTAAAAATTACGGAAATCGCGAAAAAAATAGGGGTTTTGGAAGACGAGCTTCTGCCGTATGGGCATTATAAGGCAAAGCTTTCTGAGGCGCTGTTCGAGCGCGTGAAGGAACGACCGGACGGGAAGCTCATTTTGGTCACCGCCATCAATCCCACTCCGGCAGGAGAAGGGAAAACAACCACAACGGTCGGGCTTGGTCAGGCGCTGGGCAAGCTTTCGAAAAATGCGATCATCGCGCTGCGCGAGCCGTCGCTCGGGCCGGTGTTCGGCATCAAGGGCGGCGCTGCGGGCGGCGGATATGCGCAGGTCGTTCCGATGGAGGACATCAATCTGCATTTTACCGGCGATATGCACGCGATCACAAGCGCAAACAATCTGCTTTGTGCACTGATCGATAACCACATCCAGCAGGGGAATGCGCTGAATATCGATCCGCGGCGCATCATGATAAAGCGCGTGTTGGATATGAATGACCGCGCGCTGCGTAATATCGTCATCGGGCTGGGCGGAAAAACAAACGGCGTGCCGCGCGAGGATGGGTTTATGATCACCGTGGCGAGCGAAGTGATGGCGATCCTTTGCCTCGCAAAAGATTTAGAGGATTTAAAAGCGCGCTTTGGAGAGATGCTTGTCGCTTACACATACGGCGGCGAGGCGGTGCATGCGCGCGACCTGCATGCAGAGGGCGCGATGGCGGCGCTTATGAAAGACGCGGTGCTGCCCAATCTGGTGCAGACGCTGGAGGGTACGCCCTGCATCATGCATGGCGGACCGTTTGCCAATATCGCCCACGGCTGCAACTCCGTGCGTGCGACGACGCTTGCGCTCAAGCTTGCGGATTATGTCGTGACCGAGGCGGGCTTCGGCGCAGATCTCGGCGCGGAGAAATTTTTTGATATCAAGTGCCGTAAGGCGGGGCTGCATCCGGATTGCGCCGTGCTGGTCGCCACGGTGCGCGCGCTGAAATATAACGGCGGCGTGGCGAAGGATCAGCTCGCGGGAGAGAATTTGGAGGCGCTGCGGCGCGGTATCGTCAATCTGGAGGCACACATTGAAAATATCGCGAAATTCGGCGTTCCGGTCGTGGTTGCGATCAACCGTTTCGCGAGCGATACGGATGCAGAGCTTGCGCTGATCGAGGAGACCTGTAAGCGCCTGGGCGCGGAATATGCGTTAAGCGAGGTGTTTGCGCGCGGCGGCGAGGGCGGCATTGCGCTTGCGGAGAAGGTGCTTGCCGTTGCGGATTCCGGTCGTTCGCAATTTGAGCCGATTTATCCCGAAACGCTGCCGATCCGCGAGAAAATTGAGGCGATCGCAAAGACGATCTACGGCGCGGACGGCGTGGAATTCACGACCGCGGCGGCGCGCGCGATGGCGCAGATCGAGGTGCTCGGTTTTGGCGAGCTTCCGGTTTGCATTGCGAAAACGCAATATTCGCTGTCGGATGACGCGGCGCTGCTGGGGCGACCGAGCGGATTTTCGCTGCATATCCGCGATGTGCGTCTGAGTGCTGGCGCGGGCTTTGTGGTTGCGCTTGCGGGCGATATCATGACAATGCCGGGGCTGCCCAAGCGCCCGGCGGCGGAAAAGATCGATGTGGCGAAAAATGGTGAGATCGATGGGCTTTTTTGATAC
Organism: uncultured Oscillospiraceae bacterium; assembly: GCA_934646115.1. Taxonomy (GTDB): domain Bacteria; phylum Bacillota; class Clostridia; order Oscillospirales; family JAAYXM01; genus RGIG7332. The sequence continues at coordinate 23,020 of CAKUEM010000028.1, read as the reverse complement.
AGAATATGTTGTGACGCAAAATGAGGAGGAGACGGAGGAGCTTGGCGCGGCGCTTGCCAAAACGCTGGCGCCCGACATGATCGTTGCGCTGCGCGGCGGCATGGGCGCGGGGAAAACGGCGATCGCGCGCGGTATTGCGCGCGGGCTGGGCTTTTCCGGTCGCGTGACCAGCCCTACATTTGCGATCGTGAATGAATATCTGGGCGACGTGCCGATTTTTCATTTCGATTTATTCCGGCTTTCCGGCGCGGACGAGCTGTTTGAAATCGGCTTTGAAGACTATATGAGTCGCGGCGGCGTGCTGGTGATCGAATGGCTGGAAAATGCGGAGGATGCGTGCTTGCCGGATGTTGAGGTCGCGCTCGCGCCGGTCGCGGGGAATGACATGATGCGCGAGATCGAGATAAAGAGGAGATCATTATGAAAATTCTGGGCGTAGAATCTTCGGCAAAAGCGGCGTCGGTCTGCCTTTGGGAGGATGGGCGCGTTCTTGCGGAGATGTTTACGAATAACGGTCTAACGCACAGCAAAACCGTGCTCCCCATGGTGGAAAGTCTGCTCCGCGTGACCGGGATCGAGCTTGCGCAGATCGATCGGCTGGCGGTTGCGAACGGACCGGGCTCGTTTACCGGGCTGCGCATCGGCGCGGCGATCGTGAAGGGGCTTTCCTGGTCGTGCGAGATCCCGTGCGTTGGGGTGTCTACGCTGCGCGCGATGGCGGAGACGGCGCGCGGGCAGATCGGGCTGATCTGTCCGGTGATGGATGCGCGCGCCGGGCAGGTGTATCACGCATTATTTGAGGAAAAACAGGGCAAAATAGTCAGACTGTGCGAGGATCGCGCGATCCGCGCGGATGCGCTGCTTGAGGAGCTTTCCGACCGCGGGCGGGTTCTCTTGCTCGGCGACGGCGCGGAAATGTGTTATACTATGTGGAAAGAACGGCTCTCAGAGCTTGTGCTTCTGCCGGAGATGCTGCGTTTTCCGCACGCGGCGGGCGTTTGCGCCTGCGCAAGCGAGCAGGATGCGGTGGCGGCGGGCGAGCTTTCTATCTCTTATATCCGCTTACCGCAGGCCGAACGGGAGCGGCTTGCACGATTAAAAAAGGAGTGAGTGTTATGAAAATTGCAATGGGCGCGGATAGCGCAGGGTTTATGATGAAGCAAACGATCTGCAAGCATTTACAGGAGCGTGGCTTTTCTGTGATCGACTGTGGAACGGACAGCGACGCATCCTGCCATTACCCGGTGTTTGCAAATCGGGTTGCGCAAAAGGTTTCTGCCGGCGAAGCGGCATTCGGCATCCTCATTTGCGGAACGGGGATCGGCATGTCGATCGCGGCGAATAAAGTGCCGGGCATTCGCGCTTCTGTGGTGAGCGAGCATTATTCCGCGCGCTATACCCGCATGCATAATGACGCAAACGTCCTCTGCCTGGGCGCGCGCGTGATCGGCGAGGGTCTGGCGCTTGAGCTGTGCGATGTGTTTTTGGATACCGAGGCGGAGGGAGGACGCCATGCCGCCCGGGTAGAGATGATCGCCCAGATCGAGCGCGGTGAGTTTAAAGAATAGGAGGAAAGTGCTATGCGTGCTCCAATCGTGCTGGAACATCCGCTGATCCAGGATAAATTATCGCTTTTGCGCGATAAAAATACCGGGGTCAAAGAATTTCGCGAGCTGATCTCTGAAATCTCCATGTTGATGTATTATGAGGCAACGCGAAACCTTCCGCTCAAGGAGATCGAGGTGGAAACGCCGCTTGCCACCGCGAAAACACGTGTCATTGCCGGGAAAAAGATCGCCGTTATTCCGATTTTGCGCTCGGGTCTTGGTATGGTCGATGGGATCATTGAGATCATGCCGACCGTAAAAATCGGACATATCGGGCTGTATCGTGACCCGACAACGCTTTCACCGGTAGAGTATTATTGCAAAATGCCGGCGGATATTGCCGAACGGGATGCGCTGCTATTAGAGCCTGCGCTTGCGACCGGCGGCTGCGCCTGCGCGGCGATCGATATTTTAAAAAATCATACGCAGCGCTCCATTCGTCTGGTCTGCATCATCGCGTCGCCGGAGGGGATCGCGCGCGTGCAAGCGCGGCATCCCGAGGTGGATATTTACTGCGCGGCGATCGACCAGGGGCTGGATCGGGATTCGCATGTGACGCCCGGCTTTGGCGATGTGGGCGACCGTATTTACGGCACGAAATAATAAAAATGCGCCGCTGCATGTGCAGACCGAAGCTGCGCGGCAACGAACGATATATTTTTAAGAAAAGACCACCAGGTCTTTTCTTTTGAACCTCGAAGTATGATTTGTATAACAAAACACACTTTTTGAAAGGAGCGAGACTATGGCGGAAAAAGACGGAAAATACGCATGGACGGTCACAGTGGGCGAGAAGGGGCAGATCGTGATCCCAAAGCAGGCGCGGGAGCTGTTTCACATCGCGCCCGGGGACCAACTGCTGCTTTTGGGCGACCCGGAGCGCGGGCTTGCCATTCCGCCCAAGGGCGCACTTGCGGCGCTTACGGAAATTGTATTTCGCGAGGAAAAACGATGAGACGCGCGTATTTGGATAATCTGCGCGGCGCGACCGTGCTGCTCGTGATGGTGTATCATGCGATGTATCTTTGGAACGGCGTGGGCGTTCCGGGCGGAATCCCCGGCGCGAAAAGCATTGCCGCATGCGATGTGGCGCTGTCTGTTGTGTATCCGTGGTTCATGGTGCTGCTGTTTGTGATCGCCGGGATGTGTGCGCGTTATGCGCTTGAAAAGCGAACGATCGGCGCGTTTTTGCGCGAGCGGACGCGGAAATTGCTCATTCCGTCTACGCTGGGTCTGTTTGTGTTTCAGTGGATCACCGGGTGTTTTAATTTAAAAATTGCCGGCGCGGCGGAACTGATCCCGGCGGCGCTGCGCTATCCAATTTGCATACTTTCGGGTGTAGGTCCGCTGTGGTTTATCCAGATGCTGTTTGTGTTTTCGGCGGCACTTGCACTGATTCGACGGCTTGACCGGGGTGATCGCCTTTGGCGCGCAGGTGGGCGCGTGCCCGCTTGGGGACTGCTCGCGTTGGGACTGCTCATCTGGGGCGGTGCGCAGGTCGGAAATGTTCCGGTCGTGACCGTGTATCGCTTCGGGATTTATTTTGCGGCGTTTTTGATCGGATATGCTGTGCTTTCCCATGAGGAAGCGCAGGATGCGGCGGCGCGGATGCGTATTCCGCTTGGGATTCTGGCGCTTTTCGGCGCGATCGCCTGCGCGTGGGTCACATATGGCAAAAATTATGCGGATGCGCAGGTGCTGCAAAGTGCGTTTACCAATGCGTATCTCTGGGTCACGGTGCTTGCGATCCTCGGCTGGGGGCGCGCATGCTGGAATACGAGTGGGTGCGTGATGCGGCGCGTCAACGCGATGAGCTTTGGGCTATATGTGCTGCATTATCCGGTGCTTTTGGGCGCATGCTATGTGCTGTGGCGCTTTGCCGCGCTGCCGCCTGCCGCGAATTACGCGATCGGTCTGCTTGCGGAATGCGCAATCACGCCGATTTTATGGGCTACGCTGTCGCGTACTCCTGTGGTTTCCTGGCTCGTATTGGGGCGGAAAAAGGAAAGATTGTAAAATCAAGGGAACTGTGATACAATACCTTTATTATGTACAACGGAGATGAAGGAATATGCGGCGACACATGAACCTGACCATGCTAATGGATTTTTATGAGCTTACGATGTCTAAGGGCTATTTTGAACACGGAATGCAAGATCAAATTGCCTATTTCGATATGTTTTATCGAAAAACGCCGGATGCGGGCGGTTATGCTATTATGGCGGGCGTTGCGCAGCTCATCGATTATTTAAAGGCGCTGCGTTTTGAGGAAGAGGATATTGAATTTTTGCGCAAAAAGGGACTGTTTAGCGAAGAATTTCTTACCTATCTGCGCGATTTCCGCTTCCATGGCGACGTGTGGGCGATCCCGGAGGGAACGCCGATCTTCCCCGGAGAGCCGATCGTGACCGTGCGCGGCACGGCGATCGAGGCGCAGCTTGTGGAGACTATGATCCTGCTCACGATCAATCACCAAAGCCTGATCGCCACGAAGGCGAGCCGCATCGTGCGCGCGGCACAGGGACGTCCGGTTATGGAATTCGGTTCGCGCCGGGCGCAGGGCTATGATGGCGCGATCTATGGTGCGCGCGCGGCGTATATCGGCGGCTGCATCGGTTCGGCATGCGCACTGTGTGAGCGGGATTACGGCATTCCCGCGCTGGGCACGATGGCGCATTCCTGGGTGCAGATGTTCCCGAGCGAGTATGAGGCGTTTTGCGCCTATGCAAAAACGTGGCCCAATGCCTGCTCGCTTCTGGTCGATACATATAACGTGCTGAAATCCGGCGTGCCGAACGCGATTCGGGCGTTCCGTGATGTGCTGCTGCCGATGGGCTGTCGCCCGGCAAGCATCCGTATCGACAGCGGCGATATTACCTATCTGTCGCAAAAGGCGCGCAAAATGCTGGATGAGGCAGGCTTCCCGGATTGTAAGATCATTGCGTCGAATGCGCTGGATGAATATATCATTCGCGATTTGATCATGCAGGGCGCGCAGATCGATTCCTTCGGGGTGGGCGAGCGACTGATCACCTCGCGCTCTGAGCCGGTATTCGGCGGCGTGTATAAGCTTGCGGCGATCGAGAAAGATGGAGAGATCCTTCCGAAGATCAAGATCTCTGAAAACGTAGAAAAAATTACAACGCCGGGCTTTAAGCAGGTGTGGCGTCTGTTTGACCGGGAGTCCGGCAAGGCGATGGCAGACGTGATCACGCTGCATGACGAGCAGATCGTAAGCGGCGAGCCATATGAGTTGTTCGACCCGGAATTTACATGGAAAAGAAAAACGATCACAAACTTTACGGCGCGTCCGCTTCTGGTTCAGATCTTTCAAGAGGGACAGTGCGTTTATGAAAGTCCGAGCATTGAGGAGATCCGCTCGTTCTGCGCGGCATCGCTCGACACGCTGTGGAGCGAGGTTATGCGCTTTGAAAATCCGCATAAATATTATGTGGATATGTCGCTTCCGCTGTGGAACTTGCGCGATCGTCTTTTGGAAAACAAGCAGGGGGGCGGCGTATGAATCCGCTGAAAACGGCAAAGCTGTTTGCCTATAAAATGCGCCACGCGAACTACGGCCGCATGGTCGAGCGCGCCCGCGCGGCGGGCGAGACCTCGCACCGCACCACGGCGGGGATTTTATGCGACGTGCTGTGGTGCTCGCTGCGCTATGGCGCGGCGTTTACCGATTATTTCATGTTTGAGTTTTATCAAAAACCGGCGGCTGAGCGGCGCGAATTTATCACGATGAGCCAGAACAACCGCCTGATCGCCGCGATGAATCGACGGGCGGATCGGCATGTGCTGGACCGAAAGACCGATTTGGTGCGCACCTATCGTGATTTCATGCATCGCGAAATATTGATCCTTGCAGACGCTTCGCGTGAGCAGGTGCTGGAATTTATCGCGCGGCATCCCGTGTTTTTCGCGAAAAAGAATTTCACATTTTCTGCCAAAGGGGTCGAGCGGTTTGAAGTTTCGGAGGTTTTGCCCGCGGAAGCGGCGTATGACCGGCTCAAAAACGAGGGGTTTGACCTGATCGAGCAGCCGGTGGTTCAGCATCCGGAGCTTGCGCGTATGTATCCCGGCTCGGTCAATACGCTGCGCGTGGTAACCGCGGTAAAAGATGGCGTGTGCGAGATCGTGTTCGCCGCGCTCAAAACCGGAAACGGCGCTGCGGTGGATAATATGAACGCGGGCGGGCTTTCCGCCGCGATCGATGTGCGTACCGGGCGGGTGTATACCGATGCGATCGTGAAAAACGGCGGGCACTTTGCTGCGCATCCGGCAACGGGCGTGCCTTATAAGGGGTTTCAGATCCCCATGTGGGAGCAGGTGCGCGAGCTGGTCGCGCAGGTGTGCCGCGTGACGCCCGGGCTGCGCTTTGTCGGCTGGGACGTTGCGGTCACGCCGGACGGGCCGATTTTGATCGAGGGCAATTATATCCCGGGTTATGATCTGCTTCAGCTTCCGGATATGACCGGGCGCATGTGGATCGTGCGCAAATATGCAAATAAATAAAGAAAAAGGGCTTCGATCGAAGCCCTTTTGTTATTCCTGCTCTAAATCAGCGAGCAGGCGCTGATCTTTTTGCGAAAGCTCTAAGGCGGAGAACATGTCCGGCCGTTTTGCGCGTGTGCGCGAAAGTGCCTGTGCGCGCCGCCAATCGGTAATATTTGCGTGATGCCCGGAAAGAAGAACTTCCGGCACGGGGCGCTTGTGCCAAACGGCGGGGCGCGTGTACTGTGGGTACTCCAGCATGCCGGAAAAATGGCTTTCCTCCGTGTAACACTCCGCATCGGAAAGAACGCCCGGCACCAAGCGGCACACCGCGTCTGCCACCGCCATAGCGGGGATCTCGCCGCCGGTCAGAACAAAATCGCCGATCGAGATCTCCTCATCCACGCATTCTTCGATAAAACGCTCGTCGATCCCCTCATAGTGACCGCAGACCAGAATGAATCGGTCATGCCGGTCGAGCAGCTGCCGCGCATATTGCTGGGTAAACACGCGCCCTTGCGGCGAGAGATAAATGGTATGCACCCGCCGCCCGGCCGCGCAGTTGATCGCCTGCCAGGTGCGATAGAGCGGGTCGGCGTTCATCACCATGCCCATGCCGCCGCCATATGGCGCATCGTCTACCTGCTTTTGCTTATTGGTCGTGTAATCGCGGATCTGATGCGCGGTAATGCGGATCAGCCCGCGCGCCATGGCGCGACCTAAAATACTTTGCCCGAGCATCGCATCGATCGCGTCGGGAAACAGCGTCATAATATCAATTTCCATGCCCTAACCTCGCATTCCCGGGATCAGCTTCACGGTCACGCGGCGCGCCGGAAGATCAACATTCAGCACAAATTCATGCACGACCGGGATCAAAAACTCAAGCTCGCCATCGCGTACCACATACGCATCGTTTGCGGGCAGATTCAGCACGTCCGCAATCGTCCCGACGACCGCCTCGCTCGCCGTGTCGTACACGGACAGCCCGATCAGATCTTCAATGAAATACTGCCCCTCGTCCAGCTCAACATCCGAGCGGTCGACCGAGATAATCTTTCCGCGCAGCGCCATCGCATCATTGACGTTTAAAACACCGTCAAGCGCCGCGAGCACGCAGTTTTTATGCACACGCGCCGCACGCACGCGCTTCGGCGCACCGTCGATATAAAACACGTCAAAATTCAGAAGAAATTCCGGCGCGTCGCACCATGGATTGATCTTCACCTCACCGCGGATGCCGTGCGTATTCACGATTTCGCCTGCTTCAATGAGCTGTTTGTTCATGTTGCACTCCTGAAACTCCCTTGCCGCCCGGCAGGGGAGGATTTTGTTCTTTTATTGTAACACAGGCGTATGCCGCTTGACAAGCGGCCGCGCAGCAAATGGTAAGGATTTACGCGGCATTTTGTCGAATGCGGCGTTCACAAAACGCAATTTATGTGGTATAATTATCATGTTGATTTTTGGCGCTTCGTTCCGCTATGCTGCGGCAGGCGGCGAAGCGGCGCACGGGATACAGACCATATGCCGCCGTGACCGCCTGCGAAGCTTTACGCATACGGCGCGGCGAATTTCTACATAGCGCGGGGGAAAACCCCTGCGCAGAACGGGAACGGCGAGTACAAAGGAGACGCATCATGAAACAGGTTCGACAAATTTTAACGCTTTTTTTGGCGATGGTCATGCTGACCGGGCTGTTGCCCGCGTCAACCGCATCTTCTGCGGAGCAGGAGCTTCGCGGCGTGTGGGTCGCGACGGTGTATCAAATTGATTACCCCGCGCGCGCCACAACGGATGCGGAGAGCCTGAAAACCTGGGCGGACAGTATTCTTGACCGCGTGCAGCAGATGGGCTTTAATGCGGTGTTTTTGCAGGTGCGTCCCACGGCGGATTCATTTTATTCTTCTGAGATTTTTCCGTGGAGCAAGTATCTCAGCGGCAAGCAGGGGCAGGCGCCGGAGGGCGGATTTGACCCGCTCGCCTATTGGGTCGAAGCGGCGCACCGGCGCGGCATTGCGCTGCACGCCTGGATCAATCCATACCGCATCGCGACAAGTCAGACGGATTTTGACGCGATGGTCGATACGCATCCGGCAAAGCAGCATCCGGACTGGGTCGTGAAATACAAAAACGGGCAATATTATTTTAACCCGGGGCTTCCGGAGGTGCGCGAGCTGATCACGCAGGGCGTGGCGGAGATCGTGCAGAATTACGCGGTAGACGGCGTGCATTTAGACGATTATTTCTATCCCGGCACGGATTTTGAGGACAGCGAGACTTATCAGGCGCTGGGCGGCGAATTTCAAACGATCGGCGACTGGCGGCGCAATAACGTGGATACCCTGATCTCCGGCCTGCGCGATGTGGTGCATGCGGGCGGGAAGCTGTTCGGCGTCAGCCCGTCCGGAATTTGGGCGAATCAGTCTGACACCATGCCAGAAGGCTCGGCAACGCGCGGCTATGAATCCTATTTCACAAGCGCGGCGGACACGCGAAAATGGGTAAAAAATGAATGGATCGACTATATCGTCCCGCAAATTTATTGGAATATCGGCTATAAAATTGCAGACTATCAAACGCTTGTTAATTGGTGGGCGGATGTGGTCCGCGGGACGAAGGTTGCGCTTTATATCGGCATGGCGGATTATAAGGCGGATAGCGAGGACGTCATGGACGTCTGGTACGGTGCAGAGGAGATGCGGCGGCAGCTTGCGCTCAATCGCACGATCCCGGAGGTCGCGGGTGAGGTGCATTTCAGCTATCGCGATATCGCGGCGAGCAGCGTGCTTTCTGAATTATACACCGAGGTGTATGGCGGCAAAGAGCCCGCGCCGGAGATCGAGTGGCTGACGCATACCGCCTATATGGAGGGGATGAGCGGGCGCTTTGTGCCGGAAGGCAAGCTCTCCCGCGCGCAGGCGGCGATGCTTTTTGCGCGGATCATGCAGGAGCTTGGGCGCGATGCGTTTGATAAAAACAAGACCTATGCCACGAGCTTTCATGATGTTCCCGCCGATGCGTGGTATGCATCCGCGGTTGGCTTCATGCAGCAATATAAGCTGATCGAGGGCTACGCGGACGGGACGTTTCGCCCGGATGCAACGATCACGCGCGCGGAGTTTGCAACGATGATCTCGCGCCTGGCGGAGCTGCAAACCGGCGGCGTTTCTTTTGAGGATGTAAGCGAGGCGCACTGGGCGTATCGCTATATCCAAAATGCGGCGGCGCGCGGGTATATTTCCGGCTATGATGACGGGAGCTTCCGCCCGGACCGCACGATCACCCGCGCGGAAACCACAAAAATTTTAAACCGCCTGCTGGGGCGCGCGCCGCATACAGACGCGATCGATCAAAACCCGGCGCTGAATGTATTTCCGGATGTAACGAAAAGCCATTGGGCATACTATGAGATCGTGGAGGCAACCTATACGCATGAGTATGTGATGGAAAACGGCGCGGAGACCTGGAATGTGGCAGACAGCCGCTTTGTGGGCGAGAACGGCTTTGTTTATATTTCCGATACGTTTACGTTTGAGGTGCCGAAGCTGCGCCTGACCGACCCGCTCACGCCGCTGAATTTGAATAAAGTAGATGCGATCGCGCTGCATCACATGGAGCATGTGAGCGCGACGTTCCGCGATGTGGAGCGCTGGCATGTGGAAGACAACGGCTGGCGCGCGATCGGCTATAATTTCTGGATCGGGCTGGACGGCACGGTCTATGTCGGGCGCGGGTTCAATGTCGGCGCGGGCGTTGGCGGGCATAATGACCACGTGATCAGTATCGGGTTCCAGGGCGATTATGAGGACGGACAGACCAGTATGCCGGATGCACAGTATCAGGCGGGGATAAAGCTGATGAAATGGCTGGTCGGACGCGTGCCGACGATCGATCAGGCCGGTGGGCACGGCTCTTGGAATGTGACGGACTGCCCCGGGAAAAATTTCCCGCTTGAGGATATGGTCGCGGCGGCAGAACTGACGCTTGTTCCGAAAAAGACCGCTTGACTTTTCTGCGAAAATCAGATATTCTAGTCACATACTGAAAAGGTGGGAATTGGGGGCTGCGTTATGAAAATTTCATCTAAGGGGAGATACGCCCTGCGATTGATGACCGATCTTGCGCAGTGCGCTCCGGAGAAATGGGTTTCGCTGAAGGAGATTTCCACGCGGCAGGAAATATCGATGAAATATTTAGAGCAGATCGTGACAAGACTTTGCCGTGCAAAGCTTCTTGTCAGCATGCGCGGGCCGCAGGGCGGGTATCGTTTTGCAAAGCCGGTAGAGGACTATACAGTGGGCGAAATTTTGCGCGCGGTTGAGGGTGAGCTTGCGCCGGTTCCCTGTCTTGAGGGCGAGCCGGGCGGCTGCGAGCGGCGCGACTGCTGCGAAAGTCTGCGCTTTTGGAAGGGGCTTTCCCGCTGCGTCAATGAGTATGTGGACTCTGTCACGCTGGCGCAGCTTATGGTATCCGATTAAGCTGAGCAGGTGGAGGGTGACTGTTTTTTTATATAAAAACCGGGCATAATAAATGTTGCGGAAATCACATTTATTGACAAGATTCTAACAAATTCATATTTACTTTTTTGGGGAAATGGTATATACTAATTAAGAATGAAAAAGATGTAAAAAGAGGAGTGTAAAATCAGTCATGCAAAAGGGTAAATCGAAAGTTGCTATTATTGGCGCCGGATTTGTTGGCGCTGCTTCCGCTTATGCAATCGCGCTGCGCCAGGTCTGCACAGAGCTTGTTATGATCGACGTGATGGCGGATAAGGCCGCGGGCGAGGCGGACGATATTAAGCACGGTCTGCCGTTCCTTGGGCAGATGGATATCTATTCCGGCGGCTATGAGTGCGTAAAGGATTGCGACGTGATCGTTGTGACCGCGGGCGCGAACAGAAAGCCGGGCGAGACGCGCTTAGACCTCGCAAAGAAAAACGCGTCGATCGGCAAGTCGATCGCGGAGTCGATCATGAAGTATTATAACGGCGGCGTGATCCTGGTCGTTGCCAATCCGGTCGATATTCTGACTTATCTGTTCACGAAGTGGACCGGACTGCCGAAGGGCATGGTGCTCGGCAGCGGTACTTCGCTGGATACGATCCGCTTCCGCTCTGCGCTTGCTTCGCGCACGGATATCGACGTGTCCAATATCCATGGCTATATCATCGGCGAGCATGGCGATTCGCAGGTTCCGGCATGGAGCAATACGCATATCGCGGGCATCCAGATCGATGATTATTGCGTGAAAAACGGCATCCTTCTCGATGCGAAGGTCAAGGAGGAGATCCGCCAGGAGGTCATTACCGACGGCGCGAAAATCATCAAGAGAAAGGGCGCGACCTATTACGGCATCGCCGTTTGCGTGGCGACGCTTGTCGATTCGCTCCTGCGCGACTGTGACACGATTCGAACGGTCAGCACCGTGATGGATGGCGAGTTTGGCGTGAGCGACGTTGCGGTTTCGCTTCCGTCCATTATCGGCTCGACCGGCGCGAAAAAGGTGATGAATCCTTCGCTGACGGCGGAAGAGATCGATCTGTTCCAGAAATCTGCTGCGGCGTGCAAGGAAGTATTAAAGAGCTGCTGCGAATAAATTCATGGTATCATGCGCCGTTGGCGCGTGATCCGGCAATAGGAAAAGGTAAAAGCGCTGCCCCATGCCGTGGGCGGCGCTTTTTGTTGGGCGCTTGCACTTCAGACGCAGAAAAAGCCTTGTTTATAAGGCGCATTTGTGTTATACTACTATTATATTTTACCCATGGCAGGAGGATTTTTGCGTATGATCACGATCAAGCATGAAGGAACCTATTACCACGAGGGCAAGCTGATCTCGATGGATCAGGCGAAGGCGCTCGGGTTGCCCGCGCCGGAAACGGCGAAGCAGGGCACGATCGCTTATTCTATTTTAAAGGCGCATAACACCTCGGGCGATATGTCCGATTTAAAAATTAAGATGGACGCGATGGCGTCGCACGATATTACTTATGTTGGAATTATTCAAACCGCGCGCGCGTCCGGCCTGCGCGAGTTTCCGCTTCCGTATGTGCTGACCAATTGCCACAACAGCCTGTGCGCAGTGGGCGGCACGATCAATGAAGACGACCATCTTTTCGGACTTTCCGCGGCGAAAAAATATGGCGGTGAGTTCGTCCCCGCGCATCAGGCGGTCATTCATCAATACATGCGTGAGCGCTATGCCGGCTGCGGGAAGATGATCCTTGCGTCTGATTCGCACACGCGCTATGGCGCGCTCGGCGCGATCTCGATCGGCGAGGGCGGTCCGGAGCTGGTGAAGCAGCTGCTTTGCAAAACCTATGATATCAAGTATCCGCGCGTGGTTGCGGTATATCTTGAAAATGCGCCGCGCGCCGGCGTTGGTCCGCAGGACGTGGCGCTTGCGATTATCGGCGCAACGTTTAAAAAGGGTATCGTGAAAAACTCTGTGATGGAGTTCTTCGGTCCGGGCGTGAAAAATCTCGGCATGGATTATCGGAATGGGATCGACGTGATGACCACGGAGACATCGTGCCTTTCCTCTATTTGGGCGACGGATGACGTTGTGCGCCGCTTCCTGACCAATCATGGCAGACCGGGCGATTATGCCGAGCTTGCCCCGCAGGATGGCGCGTATTATGACGATGCGATCGTCGTGGATCTCGCGAAGGTCGAGCCGATGATCGCGCTTCCGTTCCATCCGTCCAATGCGTATAAAATTTCTGAGCTGAAGGCGAATCTTGCGGACATTTTAAATGAGACCGACCGCGAGATTTATGAGCAGTTGGATAATAAAAAGGTTGCCGTCAAGCTGACCAGCAAGATCCAAAACGGCAACCTCGTGGTCGATCAGGGCTTTATCGGCGGTTGCTCCGGCGGCTTGTATCAGAATATTTGCCGCGCGGCTGAAATTCTGGATGGGCATGCGATCGGGCAGGATGAGTTCTGGCTTTCGGTCTACCCGGCGAGCCAGCCGATGATGATGGCGCTGACGCAAAACGGCGTGTTGAATAAGCTGATGGCGAGCGGCGCGAGCATCCGCTCTGCGTTCTGCGGTCCGTGCTTCGGCGCGGGCGACGTGCCGGCAAACGGCGCGCTTTCCATCCGCCACGCAACGCGTAACTTCCCGAACCGCGAGGGCAGTAAGCCGGGCGATGGGCAGATCTCTTATGTTGCGCTTATGGACGCGCGCTCGATCGCGGCGACCGCGCGCAATGGCGGGCGTTTGACCGCGGCGACCGAGCTTGACCATGTTCCGGTCGAGCCGATCAGCGATGATTATCGCTTTGACGATGCGCCGTATAAGAGCCGCATTTACCGCGGCGTCGGAAAGTCGCAGCCGGATACCGAGCTGCGCTTTGGTCCGAATATCGCGGATTGGCCGAAGATGATCGGCATGACAGAAAACCTTGTGATCTCTGTGGCGAGCGCGATCTACGATCCGGTCACAACGACGGATGAACTGATCCCCTCGGGCGAGACCTCGTCGTATCGTTCAAATCCGATGAAGCTTGCGGGCTTTGCGCTCTCGCGGAAGGATCCGCAGTATGTCGCCCGCGCAAAGGCGATCGCTGAGCTTGAGGCGGCGCGTGAGTCTGAGGGCGAGACCAAGGTAGCCGGGCTTTCGGATATCGATTGGGCGAATACAGAGATCGGCTCTGCGGTGTTTGCGTTAAAGCCGGGCGATGGATCTGCGCGCGAGCAGGCGGCATCGTGCCAGCGTGTGCTGGGCGGCGTGGCGAATATCGCGGCGGAATATGCAACCAAGCGCTATCGTTCTAACGTGGTCAACTGGGGAATGCTTCCGTTTATTTTAGAGGATGCGGCGAGCTTTAATATCCAGGCGGATGATCTGATTTATATTCAGGGCATTCGGCAGATCCTTCTGGGCGATGCGGAGGACGTGCCTGCCACGCTGTATCAGAACGGAACAGCGCGCGAGATCACGCTGAAGCTGCCGGGGCTTACCCGCGAGGAGCGCGATATTATCCTTGCGGGCTGCCTGATCAACTATTATGCGGGCTAATTTGCGCGGGGCGCTGCGCGCCTTGCCGTATGTGCTGACCATTCTTATCGCGTTTTATCTTCTTCCGCTTGGCATTTCAGATACCGCAAGCGGAATGATGATTTTGCTGGTTGCGATCCCGGTACTCTGCTTTTTGGCGGCGTTTCTGCTTGGCTGGCGCATTCGCTTTTTGTGGTGGTTTGCGCTGCTGGTTGCGGCGTTGTTTGTGCCGACAATCTGGATTTATTATAATACCAGCGCGTGGGTGTATGCCTTGATTTACGCAGTGTTTGCACTGGCGGGGAATTTTTTTGGCGGGCGCATGCCGCGGCGATGAGCAAATAATAAAAACACCTCTCTTGCATGAACTGAACCGCACCCCATTTCTTAGTACAAGTATTTTACCATACTTGTCTAACAAATGGGGTGCGGTTCATACCTAGTTGCATGCTTTTATATTTATTTTTAAATATACCATCTGTTTTTTAGCATACTACATTGACTGATATTGGAAACTATGGTACAATGTAGAAAAATGGCGAATAAAAGTAATAATAACGAAAACAAACCATAGTATTAGGTAGGTGATACCCATGGTTCGTTGATAGAAATTCTCATATGGAGCGCAAAACGCGTTCTGTATGGGAATTTTGTGCTTTTTAAAGCTATATTCCTCTGATTTATCATTGAAGAAAATGACAGCGTAAAGGAAGGGGTACGGCAGTATGAACATGAATAAGAAGCGCATGATCGGTTTTCTATTAACATTTACAATTGCAGTTGGCATGGTTAGTTATGCGTTTGCTGAAGAAAACGCCACAGAAGATAATGGTAATGATCCGTATATCAATATGATAAGCTTGACAGATGAAGCAGAAACTCTGGCTATATCTATAGATGAAACGCTCTCGGAGGAAGAGCAGCAACTTAAAAATGACCGTATTGTTCGCAAAGAAGCAGCAAAGAAAACCGACCGCTATTTGGTAAAATACAAATCAGAGAGAGGAGAAAACAAAGCCGGTAAAAAACTCAAACATAAAGTGAAAGAAAAGAAAGAGGTTAAGGGGAAAAAAGAAAAGAAATCCAAGAAAACCGACCTTATTATTTTAAATGAGCCAATAGAGCCCGAACGGTTTGCAGAAGAGCTTCGGGCTATGAATATAGAAGATTCTATTGAATATATCCAGCCGGATTTTATATTGCACCCGGATTCTATTGATGTGAAAGTAGCAGAGACTGATGAAAAAACTGAAGACGAAACTGTAATCAATACAGAGGACAGTATGTCAGATGACAATTTACAACCAGAAGATTCAGATACTGATGCGCTACAATCAGAATCATCGGATAATACTGCAAATAATACAGAACAGTCAGAAACGGAAAATATGGAAAATAGCTCAGAATTAGGTGAGGCAATACAGGAAGAAGATCAACTAGATACTGATTTAAATTCGGAAGAATCCAATAAATCCCCTCAGGAAGAACAGCCAGAAGAATCTCCTAGTGAACAGGCATCACCTATTATTGTGTCGGTCATAGATACTGGCGCAGATGTGTCACACGACCAATTAAAAGATTATCTGTGGTCAAATGAAGATCATATTAATGGATGGAACTTTGTAGATGAAAATGGCGAAATATATGATGATGAATTCCCACTTGCCTACGCGCACGGAACACATATATCAGGAATTATTGCGCAAGTTGCAAACTACCAAGGCATACCATTGCATCTTATTAACTGTAAGGTGTTTAAAAATGGAAAGGCTTATACGAGTGATGTTATAGAAGCTATTGAGTTTTCTGTTGAAAAGGGCGCAAAGATTATAAATATGAGTTTCGGTGGCACACAGTATAATCAAGCATTGTTTGAAGCTGTTAGAGATACTGATGCGCTATTCATCTGTGCAGTTGGTAACAACCGCATGTGTTTGGATGACACGCCGATTTATCCAGCATGCTTTGAGCTTCCCAATATCATTAGTGTTACCTCGACTAATGCAGATGGTGGATTTTCATATTTCTCAAATTATAGTACAAATAAAGTAGATATCGCTGCACGTGGACGAGACGTAGTTAGTGCAATTCCTAACAATAAATCATTAGCTTATACAGGAACATCGATGTCGGCAGCCTATGTTTCTGGTGTTGCTATGGCGATTTCAGCAAATTATTCTGATTGGGACATTTCTCAGATTAAAACACATATTCTTGATACCGCGGATCGATTTTCAAATTTATTGGATAAGATCGAAAATGGACGTTGTATTAACTTACAAAATGCGTTATCCAATACATTCATAACCGATGTTAGTGTGATTTCACCCGCCGATGATTTTGATGTGACAAGCTATAATCCAACACCAAGTGAACAGTTGGAATTGTTTAGCCAAAAAAGAGCAATCTCAGCTGTTACCGGTGGTAACCATACGCTGATTTTGATGGACGATGGCACAGTTTGGAGTTTTGGAAATAATCAATATGACGCACTCGGAGCAGATGTGTCGGGAAATATTGATTGCAGTACACCTGTCCAAGTAATTGGATTGGATAATGTTGTTTCTATTGCTGCAAGCTATTTTTCAAGTTATGCAATTAAAAATGACGGGTCATTATGGTCGTGGGGAGATAACGAATATGGCCAGCTAGGCGATGGAACCAATTATGGTCAGCCTATACCTCAACCTGTATTTGTTGGAGAGGTTACATCTGTTGCCGCAGGACATGTACATGCGTTAGCACTAGGTGCTGATAATATAGTATATCTATGGGGGGATAATGCGTACGGGCAGTTAAATTATTCGTATGATTATTTACCATTTAATTATTATCCATCCGCTGCTACAGAGTCATTTGTTAATCCTTCATCGGTGGGTGCAGGAGATTTTACATCAGCAGTTTTAGACGATGATTTGCGTTCTTTACGAATGTGCGGTTCAAACTATTCTGGTGAGCTGAAAAATGGCACATTTACAGACTCGTGGGAATTTACTCCCGTTAACAATAATGAATATGTATATATGTATGCATTAGGTGCATCGCATGGTATTATAGAGCGCACATGTGCAGTGGATACATGGGGTAGCAATAGCAATGGTCAGCTTGGAATTAATAACAATTTCCAAAATATATCTGTACCGCAACAGGTTAATCTGGAATCAAATGCGCTAAAAATAGCGGCAGGGGCAAGTCACTCTCTTATTCTGTTGGATACTGGTGAACTTTATGGTATGGGGAAACAATCAAACGGACAACTAATGAATGGGTCTACAGCGAATAGTGCAGAAGTGATAGAGTTGCCAGATATCGGTGAAGTTGTTGATATAGCAGCAGGTGGAGATCTCAGTTTGGCAATAAAATCAGATGGGACAGTTTGGGTGTGGGGATCGAATACGCAACACCAAATAACAGGTGGAAATATGACAAAGGTTATAACACCATTACAGGTAGGAGCAGAAAGCAGTGCACCCTCTGATGTAACGATTACAAAATCTGTTGAACAGGGAAAGGAATATAAATTTCTTATAACTGCCGAAAACGAGTCGTCATTACCTGAAGTATTTACGATCCAATTTGATCCGACAGTATTTGAAGTGGTAGATTTATGTGGATTGATTTCTAACAATCAAACTGAAAATGGAGCAGTTAATGGATGCGATATTGCAATTTTACAAAATACATCTGGCAATGTTCAATTTAGTAAAAATAAAACTATTACAGTTGGAAAGCTGTGGTCTGGCATTATCAATGTTATTACATTGAAGGCGAAAAACACACAGGAAACATCTCTGACAATACTAATGCAATAATAAGGGGGATAATTAAATGAAAATATCATTTAAAAGATTTTTATCATATATACTTGTATTTAGTATTCTCACAACAACCATGCTTTCTGGGTTGACAGCAGAGGCGTTTGATTTTAGTTCACTTTTTAAAAGATCAATCAATCCTGACGAATATCGTGATGAAATCCCAAAGGGAAAGGCTAAAAAGAACGTTGAAAAGAAAAATGCCGAGGGCAATATTATCATTACAATCACCGGCGGAGAAAATGATGAATATCATGAAGAAAGAATCAATCAAAATATAATTAATGAAAAACATATATTTTCAAATTTGTCTAAAGAGCAACAGAGTGAATTATGTCGTTACCTAGGTGCTGAAACACAGCTTATGAACGATTGTGAGAAGGATGGATTCACGCTTCAAGAGTCTATTGAAATCGTGCAGTCTATGGAGCAAAATGGTTTAACATTAGATGAAATTAAAAAGATTTCTGATGTATACGGTTCATATGAAAAATCAGGACAGAATATCGCTCAGTATGCACATATTAAGAAGAGCGGAAAATATTCGGACAAAAAGTTAAAGGAAATTGAATCTGAAATGCAAAAGGGATACGATGTTGCTGTTATCTGTGCTGCAAATCAGGTTGCAGAAGTGCTTGATTGTAATGTTTCAGAAGTTATAAAACCAAAAAATGAAATAGATAGTGTTGTGCATAATCAGAATTCACAGTATAAGAGCGCAGCAGAAGAAATTTCAAAAGAATATTATATAGATCAAGAATCTCTCAGTGAAAAAGTTGCCAATAAGGGAGTGTCAGCAGAAGCTATTCTTAATGAATTAGAGACAGAATCTGCAACTAATATAAATACCTCAACAAATCAAACAGGAGCAATTGCTGGGGTACAGCCATATATAAAAAATGAATATATTAGTGCTCCGTTTCCAGATCTGAGTGAAACTCAAGAGTATGTTGATCCTCTTACAGGTGCATTGTACTACACAAGCAGAGAAATCGATCTTAAGGGCAAAAATGGATTGGATTTAACGCTTGATTTGCAGTTTTCATCCGGAACTACTGTTGATTTTTTGAAAGAACAGGAGAATAAAACATCGACTGGAGCATACGCAGGGCTCGGCGTTGGCTGGAGATTTTTAATGCCTCAAATAACAAATGGATTTGGCACAACACTTGTTACATTTGAAACAGGGGGAACGTATGCCGTTAAGGGCGAAAATACGGGAAGTAATCTTGTTGGGTATCATAAAGAGGATGTTCGCTTTGATCAGATTCACCAAACGATCAGCAATGATGTGGTTGCGCAGTATTCGCTGACGTATATTGATGGAAAAGTACAGTATTTTGATGATTCTGGATATCTGCGCGAGGTGCGTGATAGGTTTGGTAATAAAATTGTGTATGATTACTACGATCGATATGAAGAAATTAGGGATGGAAATGGGACTTTAGTTGACGTGATGTGGGTGCGTTGCGACTTAAAATCCATCACTGACACATTAGGCCGAACGATTACCTTCGCATACTCGGAAGATGGCGAGCTTCCAGATGGAAGGTATGGATTTATCATTCGATTTCCGGATGAAACATACAACCAATACTTGTTTGAGACAGTGCCAAATCATGCAGATGCGCATGTGTTAGCATCAAAAACTACAAAGGCGGGGCATGTTAGCTTTGAATATGAATATCCGGAAGTAGGAATGTCACCAACTGATAAGATTTCTGTTCCGATAAGAACAAATTGCGTTAATTTAAAAAATATTGTATATAATACGAAAACGACAAGTACATACACCTATGCTAAACACAGAAGAAACATTTTTATTTATGGCTCTGAGGAATATTACCGCGTTTCAAAGCGCGAGCGCAAGGTATCGAAAACAACGGTCAATCCTGATGAAATTTTTGATGTGTTAACATATAGTGGATTAACAGGAAGCGATTATACCGGATACCCCAATAATTATGATGTTAACAATTTGCCAAGCACTTTCAGTTGGTTTTCGCAAACGGAGGATGTCTACAAAAAAGAAGTTTGCACGATGTATAATTGCTTAAACCAAGTGAAATCTGTTGTCACATCAAGTGGATATAACCAGCCAAACGCTTACGCAAGCGAGCATTATTTGTATGATGATCGCGGATCGCTTTCCAGCAAATTGAATGCAGCGGGGGCAATGTTTCAATATGAAAAGTATATCAATGATACCAAGGGGAATGTTATCACATATCTTGGACTAAAGGCAGATGGGAACTTTAATAAAGCTCCAAAAACGTATTTTACATATGATTCCCGTTATAATTTATTAACAAAGAAAAGCTATAATATGGATGATCTTTCAGATGGATATTTGCAGCATATAGAGGAAAACTATACGTTATCTTCAGATGGTAAAACGATCGCTTCAAGACAAATTAAAGAAAACAACACAGTAAAAGAAAGAACAGATTATTTATATGACACATACGGCAATGTAATTGAAGAGCGCAAATATAAGGATGGCTTTTCTGAGTATATTTCAATATTCTATGACTATACCGACAACGCAGTTTCGCAAAGACCCGGCTTCAACGGCGCGTACTTGACAGCAAAAAAGATAACCGGAGTTAAAGATGCCAACGGGAATCTAATACCGGCTTCCGGTGGAGCGAATGCCGGAGAAATTATTGAACGCTTGGTATATGATGACTACGGAAATGCTATTGAGCAATATGATGGTAATGGGAATAAAACGACGTTTACATATGACAATAAGAAACGGGTTACAAGTGTTAAGCTTCCGAATGATGCACTTACACAAATGGAATATGATGACTTTGAATTTACAGTTCTTGAAACGCTGCCCAATGGCATGCAAACAAAGTATCAATATAATCCGTTTGGGTATTTGCTCGCCGCGACAGATCTTACAAGTAACCAGCAACTTATCTCTTACAAATATGATAAAAATTTCCGCGTCATTCAGGAACAAAACCATCAAACAAATGGATTCAAAACAACATATACCTATGATGCACTTGATAGAATTCGCCTAAAAGAAACGTATGACTATGCGGGAACAACGCTGCTTGCAAAAGAAACGGCGGAGTATGAAGACGGGACAGTTACCATTACCGACGAAGACGGCAATACCATGGAATATAATGTGGTTACGCACACGATCGAGGGAGATGAGGATTCTCCGTCAATTGTTACGAAGAGCTATATTAATCGGTATAACGAGCTTGAGAAAAAAGGCAATGTATTACCAGACCGAGAAGCATATGAAACGTATACCTATAATAATTTCGGTACGTTAACATCAAAAAAATCGATGCGCGCCAATGATGAAAATTGGATCATTCCGTATACATATAAGGTAGACATGGATTATGCGCAGAGAAAAATAAAAGAGTATGATGCAGACGGAAATTATATAAGCTATACCTACAATGCCTTAGGACAACTGGTATCGGCAAAAGATCGTGAAGCAAATGGTAACAGTGCGTCTTATTCCACATCGTACACCTATGATCATGCAGGACGTATGCTGCGACAGGTATCTCCGCTTGAAAGCGGTGCAACGATCGAAAAACAGTATGGATATGATAAAAATTCAAACTTGATTTCAGAGAAAACAAGTAATAATGCGCCGGGCAGTGCCGCAAGCTACAGTACGATTGAGTATAACTATGACAATGTCAATCAGTTGATCCGGGTTTGTGACGCAGAAAATCACTATACACAGTACTATTACGATAGTATTGGGAACCCACTGCGTGTTTATACCGGACTGGAAGTGCCGCTTACCATCATGGGGTTGGACAATGTGTCCGGAGCAAGCGGATATGCAGTCAGCAAGTACACATATGACCGTTTCGGGCAGCTTACCCAATACACGGATCCATTGGGACAGAGCGAGAGCTATGCCTATGACTATAACGGAAACACACTGCAAAGGACAGATCGCAACGGCAGCGTATCGAACTATACCTATGATGGGTTAAGCCGGCTGAAAACGGTAAATGTCACAGGAGCGGCAGATTCCGCGATGGAAAGCGTAAACCAGAGCTTTGATTATGCGCTGACAGGTCTGCGTAAAAGCGAAACCTCGAATGGCTATACAGTCAGCTTCAAGTATGACGCGCTTGGCAATGCGATAGAGGAAAATGAACCGGGCATCCAGAAAAAATACACCTATGAATTAAACGGAAGTCCGCGCACCTTCCAAGTCTATGTCAATAACATCAAAAAAGTTGACACGGAATACCTGTATACAACACGGGATCAGGTTCGTATGGTCTTTGACCGGAATGGAAGCAACGATCTTCTTGCACAAGCAGCACAGTATGAGTATAATAAAAATGGAGCAAAGGCGCGAATTGTTTTCCCGAACGGAACAGAAGAGGTTATCGCGTATAATGAGGCCGGATATCCGAAAAGCGTCCAAACTAAAAATGGCACATCGGTTTTGTCCGGGTATACTTATGAGTATTACCGCGATGGAAACCAGAAGAAAAAGACCGATCATGCGGGGAAAATTGTCGAATATGAATACGATAATGCCGGGAAACTGCTCTCTGAGAACCAAAGCGGAATTCCAACGCCGACACAAATCACCTATCAGTATGATAAATTCAACAATCGCGTCCGCGCAACAACATCGGCAGGGCAGAATAAACAAACGGATTACACGTATGATTTAAACAATCGTTTGCTCAAGGAAAGCGAGATACAGACGAATACGGCTGGCGCAACACTTAGTGAGCGCAAGACGTATTATACGTATGATCCAAACGGAAATACGCTGCTTCGCGCAAGTGAGGAAATGATAAGCGCGAATGCGGGCGCAGAAGCGCAGGTTGGCATAGGCGATTGCTCGGATTATGTTCGGGAGTATCGGTATAACGCGGCAAACCAGCTCGTGGGTTATACGCATGGAAACAAAAAAGTATCTTATACCTATCGCCCGAACGGCTTGCGCAACAGTCAGGTGATCGGAGAGGAAACGACACGGTATATCTGGGGCGGAGATCAGATCGTACTGACGGCAGACGGCAATAATCAGATATGGGAGAAGTATACCTACGGCGCGGGACTGATCAGCCGGGA
>CAKUEM010000027.1 GCA_934646115.1 uncultured Oscillospiraceae bacterium | reverse complement strand
CGGCTATTTTGGTCAGCCGCACATCCTTGTGCGCTTTATGGCGATCCGTGATGAAAAGTCTGTCCGGCCCGCGCGCGTGATCGCGATGATCTGGGTCATCATCACGCTGACCTGCGCGATCCTCGTCGGTCTGACCGGACACGCTTACCTTCCGAATCTCGCGGATGCGGAAACCGTGTTCATGTCGATGGTGCAGAGCATCTTCCCGCCGATCGTTGCGGGCGTATTGCTCACCGCGATCCTCGCTGCGATCATGTCTACCGCGGATTCGCAGCTTCTTGTCAGCGCCTCCACAGTCACGATCCCGTTCGGCAATATGGAAGCCGAGGGCAAGATTTCCTCAAAAACACTTGTCTGGATCAGCCGCCTCGCGGTTGTTGTGATCTCGGTCATCGCCGTGCTGCTTGTCACAAACCCGGAAAGCTCGGTATTCGGTATCGTGCAATATGCGTGGGCAGGCTTTGGCGCGGCGTTCGGTCCGCTCGTTCTGTTCTCGCTGTTCTGGCGCCGCACCACTTGGCAGGGCGCGCTTGCGGGCATGGTGTCCGGCGGCGTGACCGCCATCGTCTGGCAGAATTTGCACGGCGGCATTTTCGACGTGTATGAATTAGTGCCCGGCTTCCTGATCGCTTCGCTTCTCATTATCGTTATCAGCTTATGCACCAAGCCGAACGAAGAGGTCATGGAAGAGTTTGACCGCGTGAAAACCGCAAAAATCGGCGAATAATTTTCCTTTTTATAAAAATGCCGCGCCTCCCTCTTTGGGAGACGCGGCATACTTATTTCTATGATTTCCCCGGCGGATACGGTTTTTTTATATTCGTCCGCCCCAGCAAATAGTCAATACTCGTTCCGTAAAAATCGGCAAGACGAATTAAAATATGCGTGGGAATATCCACATCCCCGCGCTCATAATTGCTGTAAATCCGCTGGGAGCAATTTAAATATTCTGCGATCTGCTTTTGCGTCATATCCTTATCTTCGCGAAAATTTCGGATTCTTTCGTACACAAAAACCACCTCGCCTGTATTATATTCTAGCGAATTCTCCGCTATTGACTTTTAGCGAGAAATTCGCTAAAATGTTTAAGAGCAAAACAGAAACAGAGGGGTGAATTGCGTGGGGAATGAGCGATGCCGCATTCAGTATGCCCTGCGGGCGATGCATGCATGCGTATGTGAATTTGACATTCGGGCGCGCCGGTGCGTTTTTGTTGAAAATATGGCAGAAAGCGCCCGGTCCGCGTTGTCCCACCATGAAGGATGCGGCGACTACTTCCCTGCGCTCGCCGCGCGGCTGTGCCTGCCGGGCGATATTCGAAGGCTGAGCGCCGCGTTCCGGCTCGCAATGCGCGGGCAGTCGTCTGCCTGCCGCGTGCGCCTGCTCATGCAGCGCGCAGCACCGGAATGGTTTTGCGTGCAGTTTCTTCCGCTCGCCGCGCAGCGTCTGCTCTGCATCGCCCAAAGCATTGACCGCGCGCAGCGCAAGGAGGAGTTTTTGCGCCGCCAGCTCGCGCGGGACAGCTTCACCCACTTGTACCATAAAGTGTCCGTGCAGCAGCTCGCGGCTCGCACCTTGCGCGCGCACCCCAACGAATACTACGCGCTGCTTTTATTTGATCTCGACCACTTTAAAACGTTCAACGACCGATTCGGTCATGTTGTCGGCGATGAAATTTTGTTGGCGTTTTCAAAACAGCTTTCTGCCGCATTCCGCCACAGAGCGATCATCGGTCGATTTGGCGGCGATGAGTTTCTCGTATTCCTGCGCCGCGATGCACACACCCCGCTCAACAAAGCATTCTCCGCCACGTGCCACCTCACGGTGCGCGGTCATAGCGTGAGCGCCAGCGTTGGCGTTGCGCTCTATCCGGAGCATGGCGATAGTCTCGCAAGCCTGCTTTCCCATGCTGATGCCGCGCTTTATCGCTCCAAGCGCCGACGCAAAAAACAGCCTTCCTGAGCAGGAAGGCTGTTTTTTACTGGTCACAGTATGCAAAATATGGTATACTATTTTTAAAAAAACGGAAGGACTTCGCCACATGAATATTACCGCACTGTTGACCGAAGAATTCGGGTTACTTACAAAATATGTCGAGCATATCATCGCATTGATCGACGAAGGCAACACCATCCCGTTCATCGCGCGTTACCGCAAGGAGCTGACCGGCAACGTGGACGATCAGGTGCTGCGCGCGCTGGCAGACCGGCTTGCCTATCTGCGCAATTTAGAGAAACGGCGTGAAGAGATCCTGCGCAGCATTGAGGAGCAGGATAAGCTGACCGATGCCCTGCGTGACGCGATCGATCGCGCCGAAACGCTGACCGCGCTGGAGGATCTTTATCGCCCGTACCGCCCCAAACGCCGCACGCGCGCCACCGTTGCGCGCGAGCGCGGGCTTGCTCCGCTTGCGGAGCTCATCCTCGCGCAGCAGCTGGATGATGCAGCGCTTGCGCGCGCCGCCGAGGACTATGTCGCTGCGGAAAAGGGCGTGGAAGATGCGTCCGCCGCGCTTTCCGGCGCAGGCGATATCATTGCCGAGCAGCTCTCAGACGATGCAGCGATCCGCGCCGCCGCGCGTGAAAAACTGCGCCGCGGCGCAAAGCTGACCGCGCGCGCCGCAAAGGAGGAAGACTCGGTCTATCGCATGTATTATGAATATGAAGAGCCGCTCGCGCGGGTGCAAAATCACCGCGTGCTTGCGATCAACCGCGGCGAGCGCGAGGGCTTTCTCAAGGTCAGTATCGAGGCGGAAAGCGCGCCCGCAGTTGGCATTCTGTTCTCCTCGATCGCGCGGCTGGACGGAAAATGCCCCGCGCGCCTGCGCGCGATCTGCGAGGACGCCTGGTCGCGCCTGCTCTTCCCATCACTTGAGCGCGAGCTGCGCGGCATGCTGACCGAACGCGCCAACGAGCAGGCGATCCATATGTTTGGGCTGAATTTGGCGCAGCTGCTCATGCAGCCGCCGGTGAAAGGGCGCGTTGTGATGGGCGTCGACCCGGCGTATCGCACCGGATGCAAGATCGCCGTGGTCGATCCAACCGGGAAAGTGCTTGATACCGCGGTCGTCTACCCCACGCCGCCGCAGAACAAAACCGAGGATGCCAAGCGCGTTCTCAAGCGTCTGATCCAAACGCATCATGTTGAAATTTTTTCGATCGGCAACGGCACCGCCTCGCATGAGACCGAGGTGTTCATCGCAGAGCTTGTTGCGGAGTGCAGCTGCGGGCTGCAATATATGGTCGTCAACGAGGCGGGCGCGTCGGTCTATTCCGCGTCCCGGCTCGCGGCGGAGGAGTTTCCGGATTATGACGTGTCGCTGCGCAGCGCAGTTTCGATCGCGCGCCGCTTGCAGGACCCGCTGGCAGAGCTTGTGAAAATCGATCCCAAGTCGATCGGCGTGGGGCAATATCAGCACGATATGCCCGCGGCGCGGCTTGACACAGCGCTTAGCGGCGTGGTGGAGGATTGCGTAAACCGCGTGGGCGTGGATTTAAACACTGCGTCTGCGCCGCTGCTTTCCTATGTTTCCGGCATCAGCACGGCGGTTGCGAAAAACATCGTGGCTTACCGCGAGGAAAACGGCGCGTTCACCACGCGCACGGCGCTGAAAAAAGTGCCGAAGCTCGGTCCAAAAGCGTATGAGCAGTGCGCGGGCTTTCTGCGCATTCCCGAAAGCCGCAACCTGCTCGATCATACCGGCATTCATCCGGAGTCTTACAGTGCGGCTGAGCAGCTTTTAAAGCTCTCCGCGCCGCAGGAGCTTCCGGAGCTTTTGAAAAATGAGGGCGCTACGGCACTTGCCGCGCAATGCGGCGTCGGCGTTCCCACTCTGCTCGATATGATCAAGGAGCTGCAAAAGCCCGGGCGCGACCCGCGCGACGAGCTTCCGCCGCCGCAGCTGCGCACCGATGTGATGGATTTAAACGATTTAAAGCCCGGTATGGAGCTGACCGGAACAGTGCGTAATGTGATCGATTTCGGCGCGTTTGTGGATATCGGCGTGCATCAGGACGGTCTGGTGCATATTTCGCAGATCTGCGACCGGTTTATCCGCCATCCGTCCGAGGTGCTGAAGGTCGGCGATATCGTGACCGTTTGGGTGCTTTCTGTCGAACCGGAGCGCGGGCGTATTGCCTTGACGATGAAAAAGGATTCACTTCCCTCAAATTAACTTTCCCGTATTTATCTGATTTTTTTACCACGTTTTGTAGCTATTTTTCATTATTTTACTCATATTTCATAATTTATTATTGTTTTTATAATCGCTTCACTTTTGCATTTTGAAGAAAATACGCATGTTTTCTCGTAAAAAATATGTAGTTTTGCGCAAAAAACTATGTTATCTTAATGATAGAAAATCATTCCAGTAATGATTGAAATCATTTGGGAGGTATCTGATTATGGCTCAGTTAGCATTACTTGGTGGTCCTAAAAGTGTCACCCTCGATTATGAAACAGAAGGCAACTTACCCATTGTTTCGCAGAAGGCGATCGACGCCGCGGTTGAACTCATGAAAAAGGGCGAGATCTCCACTTCTCCGGTCGTTGCGGAGTTTGAGGCGCGCTTTACCAAATATATCGGTGTGAAGTATGGCGCATGTCTCTCAAACGGTACATCCTGCCTGCAGTCCGCGCTGTTTGGCGTTGGCGTTGGTCCCGGCGATGAAGTGATCGTTCCGTCCTTCACCTTCTGGGCAAGCGCCGCCCCGATCATCGCGGCGAACGGCGTTCCGGTCTTCTGTGAGGTCGACCCGGATACGCACTGCATCGACCCGGCTGACGTGGAAAAGCGCATCACGCCGAAAACCAAGGCAATCATGGTCGTTCACGTTTGGGGTACCCCCTGCGATATGGACGCGATCATGGCGATCGCAAAGAAGCATGACCTCCGCGTAATTGAAGACTGCTCGCATGCGCACGGCGCAATGTATAAGGGCAAAAAAGTCGGCTCGATCGGTGACGTCGGCTGCTTCAGCATGCAGGGCTCTAAGATCCTCGTCGCCGGTGAGGGCGGTATCCTCGTAACCAATAATAAGGATTATTATGAGCGCGCGATCGCGCTTGGCTGCTACGAGCGTCTCGGCGCGTTGGATGACAGCTCGGTGTATAAGCAGTATTCGCTGACCGGTATGGGTCATAAGTTCCGCTGCCACCCGGTCGGTATCGCGATTGCAAACGTAGAGTTTGACGATCTTGACCGCAGAAATAAGATCCGCAACGACAACGCGCTTTACTTAGAGAAGCAGATCTCAGATATCGATTTCATCGCTCTGCAGAAAACATATGACGACTGCGAGAAGGAGTTCTCGTATCACTATGCGCGCTATGACCATGAGAAGTTCGGCGGCATCCGCCTGGTCACGCTGCTCAAGGCGCTTGCGGCAGAGGGCGTGATTTGCGGTCTGTGCGGCTATGGCCACCTGCATGAGGCGAAGCTGTTCACCGATGGCGATGTGCATGGCAAGGGCTGCCCGGTCAAGTGCCCGTATGCTGCGGAAAATCGCACCAGCGCCGGTCTTTCCCTCCCGATCACGGAGTATCTGGCTGATGCTGCGTTCATGCTTGCGCCGCGCTTTGAGAAGCCGTGCAAGGATCTGCTCGATCAGTATGCGGCTGCATATCATAAGGTTGCTGCAAACCTTGACGAGTTAAAGGCTTATGAGACGGAGCATGCGGAAGAGCTTGCGAGCATCAAGCCGAAGAGCGGTCGCAGCATCAACCTCTTTAAATAAGCCCCCTATTCATTCTATTTTTGCATGACGTATCGACCTTCTGCATGTTTTTGCAGGAGGTCGATATTTTTTGCCATAAAAATCGCCCCCGCTTTCAACGGGGGCGATTCATAATTTTTATTGTTTCTCTTTTAAGCGCCGGATCATATCATCCAGCTGCTCCGGCGTGAAATAATAGACCTGATCGCAGAACTGACACGTTACTTCCGCGTCCTTGCGCTCATCGCGCAACCGCTCCAGCTCCTCGATGCCCATGCTGATCAGCGCGGTTTCCACGCGCTCTCGCGAGCAAAAGCAGCGATATTCCACCGCGTCCTCCTCTAAAAACTTCACCTCAAAGCCGCGCAGCGCGGCGCAAATGACCTGCTTCATATCCGCGCCGTCATGCAGCATCGTTGTAACCGCGGGGAGCTCCGCCAGATTCTTCTCCAGCTGCGCGATCAGCGCCTCCCCCGCGCCCGGCATCAGCGACAGGATATATCCGCCCGCCGCCAGCACGCTGTAATCGCGATCGACCAGCACACCAAGCGCGCACGCGCTTGGGATCTGCTCGCTCTCCGCCAAATAGCGGGTCACATCCTCCGCGATCTCGCCGCTTGTCAGCGCGACCTGCCCGATATACGGGTCGCCCACGCCGATATCCTTAACCACGGTAAGCGTTCCCACCGTTCCGACCACGCCGGAAACATCCAGCTTCCCATCCCGTTTGCGCAGCGGAAGATCAACCTGCGGATGCGTACACCGCCCGCGCACATTGCCATGCGCATCACTCACCACAATGATTTTCCCGATCGGGCCGTCGCCCGTCACTGTGATCGTAAGCGAATTGCCATCGTCCTTTAAATCGTTGCCCAAAAGTGAAGCGGCAAGCAGCGTTCGCCCGAGCGCCGCCGTAACGACCGGCGATGCGTTGTGAATCGCTCGCGCGCGCTCCACAATGTCGCGCCCCTCAATTGCCGCAAATTTAATCGTTCCGTCCTGAGTCATGCCCCGAATGATCTTGCCCATGATCGTTTCTCCTCTATTTTATCGTTCAAAACTCACCGCATACGCGCCAAGCATCTGCCTGCACGGGATCGCCGCCGCATGCTCCGCGGTGCGCGCCGCGCGCGGATATTCCCGTTTGCCCGGGCTTCGGCACGGCGGGCACGTTTCCCCTCGCTGACACCGTGCGCCGAATTTTGCGTAAAGCGCCATGCGACCGCGCGGTCGCAAAATTCCTTTCGCTCAGCGATCGTCTCCGGCGCGCGAATTTTTCCCAGGAAATAACAGCCGTCATTGTCCTTTTCCGCCGGATATCCGCCTGTTAGCCCCACGCGCGCAAAGCGAATTTGCAAAAAAATCTGTTATGCCATGACATACCGCTCGAGCTTCAGACCTGTTCTCCCCTCTCGGCAACCCAGAACACGCGCTGCGATGCCGCATCCGCATCGCGGAAGCTCAGCGCATCCCAACGCGCAAGGCAGCGAAAGCCCGCGTCGCGCAGCGCCGCATGCAGCTCTTCCTCGCTATGCGCGCGCTCGATATGCTCCTCGCTGCTGCGCGCCCAAAGCGCACCGTCGCGGTCAAAAATATCCATCATCATGCGGCATAGCCGCGTATTTTCGTCATATTCCGCGCTCCATGCGCAAAAATGATTTTCTTCATCGCGCAGATAGGACTCCCCGTCCATCGCGCGGAACTTCGCCTCGGTATTCACGTCAAATATAACAAGCCCGCCCGGACGCACAAAGAAGCGCAGGCGCGCAAACGCCGTACGCAGCGCCGCCGCGCTCGTTAAATAATTCAAGCTGTCCAGCGCGCAGATCGCGGCATCCACCGTGCCGTACAGATCCAGCTCCTCCATGCGCTGGCACAGAAAAAGCGGCATTGCCGGCAGCTCCTGCGCCTTTTGCATCGCAACCGCAAGCATATCGCTTGACGCATCGACCCCGATCATGTCATACCCACGCTGCGCAAGCGCAACCGTCAGCGAGCCTGTGCCGCACGCCAGGTCAAGGATCATCTCCGGCTTTGCGTGAAAGCGGCGAAAAATCTCTTCATAATAATCTGCCCATACGGAGTATTCCACATCGGCGGTAAATAAATCATAGCTGTCCGCCAGGCGCCCATAGCTACTCATCCGCGCCATCTCCGCATTTTTTAATCAGCCTTCGATATCCGTCATGCCCGTAAGAAAGCGAGCGGTTCACCCGGCTGATCGTCGCAGTGGATGCGCCCGTTTCCGCAACGATCTCGGTATACAACTTCCCCTGCGAGAGCATGCGCGCCACGTGATAGCGCTGCACCATTGCCTCCAGCTCCTTGATCGTGCAGAGATCCAGAAAAAAATCGCGGCAATCCGCCCGCGTATCCAGCGCAAGCAATGCATCAAAAAACACATGCGCCTGATGATCGTCAAATAGTTCTGCCATATTGCCCAGCTCCTTTCTTTTATATTTTAACACACTAAACCGTAAAAGTAAAGAACGTTTGCTTTTTTCCGTGCATTCCGGGCGCAAAAAAATCGGCGGGGATAAAAGCCTGTCCCCGCCGATCGTGTGATCCGATCAATTATTTTCCAATTTGCGCGCGCGCAAAGGCGAGCTGCGCATCGCGATCCCGATCGGTAATGCGGCGATACGCTTCCTTGGTGATCTCCCAGGTGCGACCCGGGTTCTTTGCGCGATAGTCGTTCGCGTCCGCGCCGCGGAAGCTCCACGCAAAGATATTGCGCGCGCCTGCGTCATACATCGCGTCTGCCGCCGCGATGATCTCTTCCTCGCGGCCGATCGGGTTGTTATACGTTTTGATCCAAACGTTGTGATCCTTCTGATATTTCTCACAGATATCAAGGTTCAGCTTTGTCTTTTCATACACATAGCGATACACTTCCTGATACCCGACCTCATCGGTCCAATACGGATCAGAGCCGACGTTATCCAGCGATGGCACAGAGCACATCTCCTTCACGTCAACACCATAATAGCCGCCCAGCATCATGCAAACCGAGTTGTACATACCAAGGCTCTTCGCATAATCCGCCGCCATGGTGAAGTAATTGACCACGGTCCACTCGCGGAACTCCGCGACCTCCGGCGAATATTCCTTCGGCATCGGCTTATGATACCGCTCTTCGAACAGCCGCTCGCACTCCTTGCAGTGGCAGGTCCACTTGCCCGGCGTGAGCTTATCGATCCATTCCTGACCGACCAGATGCGGCTCGTCCCAGAAAATTTTCGTGCCGCCCGCCTCGCGAACCACATCGATCCAGTCCTTCGTAAACTGGCGGAAAGACGGCGCGTTGTAGCAGGCGCGGATCGGATCCATCTCGCCGTTGTTATAATACTGATGCGCTTCCGGATGCGCGGCGAGAAAATGCGAAAGATCCCCCGGAGGGCCTCCAAGACCCCAGTTATCCACCCAAACGTCCAGCCCGAAGGATTTGGTGATCTCAAAAATTTCTTTCATGATAGTCTTATGCCGATCCCAATCGTTATGCGTAAACATATGCACAACCGTGTTAAATCCGGCGCGCATAATTTCTTCCATATCCGCGCGAATATGCGCAAGCATGCGGTTTCCATGGTATGCGATTCCCTTATTAAGCGGCACATACTTTTCCATATGTATAACCTCCCGTTTCATTTTGCTTTTACAAGTCTATCATAGATCTATTGACAAGTACATGTTAAAATGTTAGCATAATCATAGATAAAGTTTTTTATTTTTTCAAGAATGAGAGGTCTTGGGTATGGCTGAGCATGAATCGGAACTCAAGCTTACCTTTATCGATCACACGCTCCCCCCGGATATCAATGTTTTTTGGGCTGATTGCGACACTTTGCCGCTTCCGCCCGGGCATGTGAACGGGCCGGTCCTTCGCGACGGCTATATCATTGAGCTATGCATCGGCGGGCGCGGCGTTCTTCAAATTGATGATAAAAGCTTCGCGATTGAGCAAGGACAGGCGTTCGTGATATACCCCGGTGTTATCTCTGTGGAGCGGGCAGACGCTGAGGATCCCTGGTGTTTTTCCTGGGTCCTGCTGGATGGCAGCTCGCTGGAATCGCTGTTTGCCCAGATGGGAATTTCCCGGCATAACCCGGTTTTTCCGTTCCCTATTGGAAAAAATATCTATCGCCATTTCCGCAGCTTGGCCGCGCTGGATGAGCGGCTTGACGGTGCGGCGAATCTGCGCCGTCTCTCGCTGACTTATGAGCTGCTTGCCGACCTGCTCTCTCCGCCGAGCAGCGAGGTATATGAAATTCAAGCCACATCTTCCTATGCAAATGCCGCGATCCGTTTCATTCGCGCCAATTATTATAAAAAAATCAAGGTCGCCGATGTGGCGAATCATTTGGGGCTGAACCGCAGCTATTTCTTCTCGCTGTTTAAAAAGAGCATTGGCATCTCGCCGCAGGATTTTTTAATTTCATTCCGCATGAAAAAAGCGTGCGAGTTTCTGGAAAACCCTTATGCCACTATAGCTGACGTTGCATATTCTGTCGGCTATGACCCCACCGTGTTCAGCCAGATTTTTAAGAAAACGATCGGCGTGTCGCCCTCGTATTATCGCGCGCATCTTGTGAAATCGCCGGAAGCGCAGGAATAAAATCATAAAGAAAGCACCGACTATATGGTCGGTGCTTTCTATGTACCGCATCATTCCGCATCGGTAATTCCGAACACGCGGCGCAGCATCCCGCGCAGGATCTTCGGCGCGCGCCAAATAACAACCTTCATACCAGAAAATCCTCCTTTATCGAAAAAATAACATCATAATGCAGATCCACAGCGTCACGCAGCACATGACAAAAAGAAGAAACGCCGTTGGCATAACGCACCCAAGCAGGACGCCCGCCGCAATCGCCAGCCCAATCGTAAGGCAGTTGCATCCGCTCCGAAACATTCGCCCTCCCCCTCCTTTTTTCATGCTGCTCTATTCTATGCCGCGCAGATTTTTTTGTGCATCCCCGCCGGATCAAAAAAGCCCTCTGCCAAAAGCAGAAGGCTTTTTATAATTCCCTGTTTTTTACAGTAGGTTCGCGCGATGGAAGGTTTTCTTGCCCTTTTTGATCATCAGCTTGCCATCTTTAAAGTCATCCTTGCAGAATACCCGCGCCACATCGGTGATTTTCTGCTCGTTTACTTCCAGCCCGCCCTGCGTGATCACGCGGCGCGCCTCGGATTTCGATGGGGTCAGCCCGCATTTGACCAGCAGATCCAGCACGGCGATCGTGCCATCCGTGAGATCCGCATCCGTCAAGTCGGTAGACGGCATGTTCGCAGAATCGCTCTGCGTCTGAAATAGCGACTTCGCCGCGTCATCCGCGCGCTTTGCCTCGTTCTCGCCATGCACCAGACAGGTCAGCTCAAACGCCAGCCGCTCCTTCGCGCGGTTTAACTCCTGCCCGGAAAGCTTCTCATACTCTGCAATTTCCTCAAGCGGAACAAACGTCAGCATTTTCAGACAGCGAATGACGTCATCATCGCGCACATTGCGCCAATACTGATAGAACTCATACGGCGTGGTTTTCTCCGGATCAAGCCAAACCGCGCCCTTCTCGGTCTTGCCCATCTTCTTGCCCTCACTGGTCGTCAACAGCGTGAAGGTCAGACCGTTTGCGTCCTCGCCATGCACACGGCGAATCAGCTCCGTGCCGCCCAGAATATTCGCCCACTGGTCGTCTCCGCCGCATTCGAGCTTACAGCCGTAGGTCTCAAACAGCTTCAGATAGTCATAGCTCTGCATGAGCATGTAGTTGAATTCAATAAACGTAAGCCCCTTCTCCAGGCGCGTTTTAAAGCATTCATAGGTCAGCATCCGGTTGACCGAAAAATGAATGCCGATCTCGCGCAGGAATTCCAGATATTTTAAATCAAGCAGCCAGTCGGCGTTGTTGACCATCAGCGCCTTGCCATCTGAAAAGTCAATAAACCGGCTCATCTGCACCTTAAACCGCTCCGCGTTCGACTGGATCTGCTCAAGCGAAAGCATTTTGCGCATGTCGCTCTTCCCGGTCGGATCACCCACCAGCGTTGTGCCGCCGCCCAACAGCGCGATCGGGCGATGCCCCGCCATCTGCAGGCGCTTCATCACCGTCAAAACCAGAAAATGTCCCACATGCAGGCTGTCCGCCGTCGGGTCAAATCCGGTGTAAAACGTGATCTGCTCCTCGTCCAGCATGTGCTGAATGCGTTTTTCATCCGTCGTCTGCGCGATCAATCCGCGCGCCTTCAATTCTTCAAATAATGTCATTTTTTCTTAGCTCCCTTTTTGTATTCCGTGCCGATTCGATCAGCTCGCGTGCGCCAGACCGCGTCGTCTCCGTGATCGTTTGCCCGCCGATCATGCGCGCCAGCTCATCGATTCGCCCATCTTCGTCTAATATACTGACGTCCGTTCGCGTTTTTCCGTCATGCTCTGACTTCTCGATTTTAAAATGCGTGTCCGCCATGGCAGACATCTGCGGCAGATGCGTCACGCACAGAACCTGCTTCTTCCCGGAAAGCGCCGCCAGCTTCTCCGCCACGCGCAGCGCCGCACGGCCGCTGATGCCGGAATCCACCTCGTCAAACACAAGCGTTTCCACCT
This sequence comes from uncultured Oscillospiraceae bacterium, assembly GCA_934646115.1. GTDB lineage: Bacteria > Bacillota > Clostridia > Oscillospirales > JAAYXM01 > RGIG7332. The sequence continues at coordinate 13,097 of CAKUEM010000027.1, read as the reverse complement.
CGTCGCTCTCTGCCAGCACATTCTTCAGTGCCAGCATAATGCGCGCCATCTCGCCGCCGGATGCAATTTTTGCAAGCGGCTTGAGCGGCTCGCCCAGATTCGTTGCAATTAAAAACTCCATTTCATCCGCGCCGCGCTCATTTAAATGCTCGCGTGGCTTGATCGCGGCATGAAAACGCACCTTGCCCATATCCAGATCTGCCAGCTCGCGCAGCACCCGCGTCTCAAACTCACGCGCCGCCGCGCGTCGCAAATCAAACAGCGTTTGCGCAAGCGCCCAGCACGCATCCTCGCAAGCGTCCAGCTCTTCTTCCACTTGCGCGCGCCGCTCGTCCGCATGCACGATCTGCGAAAGCTCGGTTTTTTTCTGCTCTAACAGCGCGATCAAACCCGCTTCATCCGCATGATACTTTGCGCATAAACGCCGCAGCTGATCATATCGGGTCTCTACCCGGTCGATCTCCTCTGGCGACGCATCGATCTGCTCTAACAGGTCAGACACGCCCGCCGCAAGGTCAGCTCCCGCGCCGGCAAGCTCCGCCGCGCGCGCCGCAAGCTCCGCCGCGCCGGGAAGTTCATCCGGCAGCGCATACATCGCGCGCTCCACGCCGCCCAGATCGGCCAGAATGCCCGCGCTTTCCTCATTGCCGGAAAACAGCGCCGCAACACGCGAAAGCTCTTCCGTAATGCGCGATGCGTTGCGCAGCATCACCCGCCGCTCGGCAAGCGCCTCCAGCTCGCCCTCCGCAAGCTCCGCCTGCGTCAGCTCATCGATCTCATATTGCAGCATCTCCGTGCGCCGCGCCGCCTCATTTTCATCGATCATCAGCATCTTCTGCTCTGCCGCCAGTGCGCGGAACCGCTCATATTCGCTTCGATAACGACCGATCACCCCGGTATATTCGCGCGTTGCGGCAAAGCGATCGATAAACTCCGCATGCCGCGTGGGGTTCAGCAGCGCATGGCTGTCATGCTGCCCGTGAATATTGATCAGCAGCGCGCCGAATTCGCGCAGCTGCCCGACCGGAACCGGGCGTCCGTTGAGCCGACAGGTGCTTTTGCCATCGCTTGTGATCTCGCGCTGAACAAAAATCTCCTCCTCGCGCTCAAACCCCTGCTCGTCCAACCATGCCTGCAGCGACGCATGCGCGCTGTCAAACACGGCGGAAACGACCGCGCGCGGCGCGCCGGTACGCACCAGCTCGCGCGAAGTGCGCTCGCCCAAAATGGCAGAGATCGAATCGATAATGATCGATTTCCCCGCGCCGGTCTCACCCGTCAGGACATTAAAGCCCGCGCCGAACGCAATATCACATCGCTCGATAATCGCAATATTCTCAATATGCAGAAGCTTCAACATACCGTTCTACCTCCACGAATGGCAGCTTATTCGAGCATTTTCTTCAAATCATCGCAAAACGTGTGCGCGCTCTCGGTCGTGCGCAGCACAAGAAATCCGGTGTCATCGCCCGCGATCGTACCCACAACGTCCGCCAGATGCATGCCGTCCAGCGCAGAACACGCCGCCGAAGCAAGCCCCGGCATCGTTTTGATCACCACGATATTCTGCGCATAGTCATAAGAAAGCACGCCCTCGCGGAAAATCGTGCGCAGCCGCGTGGAAAAGCCAGACTCTGCCTGTCCGTGCGCAACCGCATATTTGCTCTTTCCGTCCTTGGTCGATGCCTTGATCAGGCGCAGCTCCTTGATATCGCGCGAGACGGTCGCCTGCGTGGTGTCGAATCCGCAGCGCAGCAAATGCTCCGTCAGCTCCATCTGCGTCTCGATGTCATATTGTTCAATTAACTGTAAGATCTTCGATTGCCGCTGCAGCTTCAATTTTCATCAAACCTCCGTTCAGAAAGCTTTGTGCATAAAATATCATAAAAGTTTTTGTTTTTCACGCGTACCAGCTTCGTGGTGTATTTCGATCGCCGGATCAGCACCTGATCGCCATAGCGCAGCCCGATATGGGGCGCACCGTCCACGCTGACGCCGATCGCCCCTTCGGTATCGCTCAGTGCCTGCACGGAAACCGTGCGTTTCGGGGATAAAATAATCGGCTTTGCGGAAAGAGAATGCGTGCAAACCGGCGTGATCGTTAAATTATTCGCGATCGGATCGACGATCGGACCGCCCGCCGACATGGAATACGCGGTCGATCCGGTCGGCGTTGCGATCACAACGCCATCCCCCTGATAATGCGAGATGAAAAACTGGTCTGCATAAATATCCAAATCAATGATTTTTAATCGATTTGTTTTTGTAATCACCACATCATTGAGTCCGACATGCTTTGATAAGATCGTGTGCGCGCGGCGGATGGAAACATCGATCATCATGCGCTCCTCCACCGTATATTTGCCCTCTAAAATATCGTGAAATGCGGAAAGCTCGTCCGCCTCCAGCTCCGCCATATAGCCCATGCGCCCCACGTTGACGCCAAGGATCGGGATCGAATGCTGCGCCGCGTGACATGCGGTGTGCAAAATCGACCCGTCGCCGCCAAGCGAAATGATCATATCAGCACCCGCGATCGCGTCCTCAAACGGAAGCGCGCGCAGCACGGGCGACGGCTGCGCCACCATATCGTCCGGAATCGTGACCTCCACGCCGCGTGCACGCAAAAACTCTGCAATTTTTTGTGTGTTTTTCAAGCCCACATCGCGCGTGGGGTTGGGATGCATCATAATTTTTTTCATGAAATTTTATCCTTTCAACGCAAGGTGAGACTGCGAAACAAGCTCGGGAAGCGGCGGAATATTCTCATCTCCCCGGCAGCGCAGATAGCCCAAATATTCGATATTACCCTCCGGACCCTTGATCGGCGAAAACGTAATGCCCGCAACAACAAAGCCCGCGTCCTTCGCATGCTGCAAAAATGCCTCGAGCACAGCGAGATGCACCTCCGGATCACGCACAACGCCCTTTTTGCCGACCTTATCGCGCCCCGCCTCAAACTGCGGCTTGATCAGGCACACCGCCTCTGCCGCGTCAGAAAGGAGCGCGCGTACAGGCTTGAGCACCAGCGCAAGCGAGATAAACGAAACGTCGATCACCGCGAAATCAAGAAGCTCCGGGATTTGCTCGTGCGTGACGTAGCGGATATTCGTCCGCTCCATGTTCACAACGCGCGGATCATTGCGCAGCGACCATGCGAGCTGCCCGTAGCCGACGTCCACTGCGTACACGCGCTCTGCCCCGTTTTGCAGCATGCAATCGGTAAATCCGCCGGTCGATGCGCCTGCATCCAGCGCGCATTTGCCGGAAACCGTGATTGGGAACTCCTGCATCGCCTTTTCCAGCTTCAAGCCGCCGCGGCTGACATAGCGCAGCGTATCGCCGCGCACCTCGATCTGATCATCCGGCCGAACCGGCGCGCCCGCCTTATCCGCCTTCTGCCCGTTTACATATACCTGACCGCTCATGATCGTGGTTTTCGCGCGCTCACGGCTTGTAATCAGCCCGCGCTCGACCAGCGCCGCGTCCAGCCTCGTCTTCTCACTCAAGCCTTCCATGCCTCCAAGATCGTTTTTTCAATATGTTCCGCGTCGATCCCGCAGAAATCCCAAAGTTTTGGAATCTCTCCATTCGGAATGAAGCGATCACCGGTGTTAAGTAAATACACTTTACAGCTTATCCCGGATTCTTGCAGCGCCGCAGCGAGCTGCTGACCCACGCTGCCCTGGGCGCAAACGTCCTCGCAAACCAGCAGATGCCCGGTCGCGCGCGCCGAGTCTAAAATCGGCGCAACATCAAGCGGCGCAATGGAATTCAGCTTAATTACCTCGCAGGATATTCCTGCTTTTTCAACGCGCTTTGCCGCTTCAAGCAGCGGGTGGAACATCGCGCCGGAAGAAACAAGTGTAAAGTCACTCCCCTTGTCAGCGATATAGGTCGCATGATGCTCTGCAAACGTATTGAGTTGGAACGCGCCTTCGCCGCCGCGGTTATAACGAACCGCGACCGGGCCGGAAAGTTCCAGCGCGGCATGGCGCAGCATAACGGCAAGCTCTGCAAAGTTCGCCGGGCATAAAATGCGCATACCCGGAATAGACGATAAATACGCCACATCAAAGCTGCCCTGGTGAGTTTCGCCGTCCTCCCCGACCAGACCGGCACGGTCGACCGCGAACACCACATGCTGCCCGGAAATGGCAACATCGTGAAGCATCATATCATATGCACGCTGCAAAAACGTGGAATAAATGGCGCAGACCGGGATCATTCCCTGCGCGGCAAGACCGGCCGCCATCGCGACAGCATGTCCCTCCGCGATTCCCACATCGAAGAAGCGGTGCGGGAAGGAGCGCGCGAATTGAGACAACCCCACGCCGGACTGCATCGCCGCCGTGATCGCGCAGATTCGGATATCCTCCCGCGCGAGCGCGCACATCGTTTCTCCAAACACGGCGGAAAAAGTCTGCCCGCTCTTTTTCACAGGCGCGCCGGAATCAATATCAAAGCAGGCGACGCCATGATACGCCTGCGGATTTTCTTCAGAAAATTTATACCCCTTGCCCTTCGTCGTGGTCAAATGGATCAACACCGGGCGCGCCAAATCGCGCGCCAGCTCCAGCAGATAGAGCATGTATTTCATATCATGTCCATCCGCGGGACCCAAATATGTAAAGCCCATATTTTCAAAGAAAGAAGACGGCAAAAACGTGCTTTTCAGCGAATTTTTCACAGAATGGATCACTTTATCGACCGCCATGCCGCCCGGCGCTTTTTTCATGAATTTGCGATAGCGGTCGCGAAAATGCAGATAATGCGGCTTCAGGCGCAGCTTCGCCAAATGCGCGGTCATCGCGCCCACATTTTTGGTGATCGACATGCCGTTATCGTTTAAAATCACGATCAGCGGCTCGCCGCTCTGCCCCGCATCGTTTAGCGCCTCGTATGCCAGCCCGCCGGTCAGCGCCCCATCGCCAATCACGGCGATCACGCTGTAATCCTCGTTTTTCAATGTGCGCGCGCGCGCCATGCCGAGCGCAACGGAAACGGAATTGGACGCATGACCGGACACGCAAGCATCATGCACACTCTCGCCCGGGCGCAAAAAGCCGGACATTCCGCCGAATTTTCGCAGGTTTTGAAACCCATCGCGCCGCCCGGTCAGAATTTTATGCACATAGCACTGATGACCAACGTCCAACACCAGCCGATCCACGCGCGTATCAAACGTTTTGTGTATCGCCAACATCATTTCCACAGCGCCGAGGTTCGAGGCGAGATGCCCGCCGGTCTCCGCGATGTGATGAATTAAAAAATCGCGCATTTCATCCGCAAGCTGATACAGCTCCGGCACGGTAAGATTTTTTAAATCCTCCGCAGAAAGAACGCGCGTGAGCAACGTGGAATCCATAACAATACCTCGTTTTTAACGTTTCCTGAACAGATACAAAAAGCGCCCGACCATGCCAATGATCTGGTTGGCATGATTGATGGCAAGCCCCTTGCCGAGCGCCTTTCCTCCAATAGTAAGCCCCGCGACGAGACCCGTGATCACAAGCGGAAACAAAACCGCAAGCGTGCCATCCGCAAACGCAATGCGCGCAATGATGATCGCCGAGGTCGAGCCGCTGATAATGCCGCAGATATCGCCGATCACATCATTGCAGAAGCTGGACACCTTGTCCGCATTGCGGATCAGGCGAATCGATTGCGCCGCACCGGGCACACGCTTTGTCGCCATGCCGTGGAACGGCTTTTCGTCCGCCGCGGTGGCAGCAACGCCAAGAATATCAAACACAATACCAAGCAGGATGATCGCAAATAAAATGAGAAAAGCCACCGGAAGATTCACATCCTCCAGCGCGAAATCCGCACCGAAGCGAAACGCCATCGACAGCACAAAGCTCCAGATCAGAATAGTCACCGCCCAGCGCACATTGACCACGCGGCCTTTTTTTGCATTTGCGCCCTTTTTACGGTCTTTTCGCGGCGCGGCGCCGGATTCTTTCAAGCAAAACCCTCCAAATATAAGATAAATAGGGGTGGCAGATAAGGTAAACCTTGCGGCTTGAGGTTCGGTATGTTTTCCCTACAGCGTGCCCCTTGTTGCCAATGGAGGCGGTTTCCCATTGAACGCTGCACCGACGCGTCGCCACAGCCGGCACCGAATCGCCACTTAGTCCGCACTGCAATCCCTTATCTGCGAAAACAGCCTAGATGTTTTCCATCACAGGCAAGCCGGTTCTTAGCCTCTTTTGCAGGTCGGGTTTCAGAAGGCAATCGCGCAAGGGACTGTGGCCACAATCCCCGGCGCTTGGATCCCTCATCCGCCGCGCCCCACGCAAGGCAGGCTACTCTGCACACAGCAAGTCGGGTCATGCCCTTCCACCGCATTGCAGGTTTTTACCCCGAAACGTAAGTCGTCCGTCAATTTCAAAAATGTATAGGCTCCCCACGAGTTCGGGTCTCCACGGCAATCGGGTCGGGATTGCATGCCATTGCAAGCCGCCCGAAAGCCTTAACCCCCAGCACCCACCCCAATCTGGGCGAGAGAAGCAGGCACAAGGGACTTCATCGATATGCCCTTTAACGGATTTTTAGCCCCGTCTTGGGAACCGGAAGCTCTGACTAGGATACTGCCACCCCAATATACATTGCTGCATATTTATAAAATATAGTATAACACAAACGCCGCCCGCAATCAAGCCGTCTAAATAGGCAGCATGCCGATCAAAAAGCCGAGCAGCGCACCCATCAGCACCTGGAACGGCGTGTGCCCTAAAAACTCGCGCAGCTTCTCGCCAAAGATTTCAGGCGTTGCGTCTTTCCAATGCTCCATCATATAATTGATGATCTTCGCCTGCTCGCCCGCCGCGCGGCGCACACCGGTCGCGTCATACATTACGATGAGCGAAAACACCGTTGCAATCGCGAAAAGCGGCGAGCTTATGCCATAAATTCGCCCAATACATGTGACCAGCGCAACCACAAGCGACGAATGTGACGATGGCATTCCGCCGGTTTCAAACAGGCGGTGCAGCTTAAATTCCCGTTCGCAGATCAGCGTGATGATCACCTTGAGAAGCTGCGCCGCAAGGCACGCAATGATCGCAATATTGAGTATGCGGTTTCCCGTCAGATACCTGACTGTATTTAATGTGTAATCCAGCATTCTGCGAAAAAGCCCTCTCTTTCAGCTCAAATCAACCCATTGTATGAGATTTATGCATGAAAATCAGTGGTCGCGCGCGGCAAGCTGCTCAGTCAAAGCGGTTAGAAATGCATGCTCCGGCAGCGGCGTCACCGCATCAATCGCCGCACGGGTCAGCGCATCAACTTCTTCGCGGCACGCATCCAACCCATAGAGACTGACAAAAGTCGATTTGCCGCTTTTCGCATCATTTTGCACGTCTTTGCCCATCGTTTCGGCGTTTCCGGTCACATTTAAGATATCATCCTGCATCTGGAACGCGCGCCCCAGCGCATCGGCATATGCCTGCGCCGCCGCCAGCATGCGTGCGTCGCCCCCGCCGAGATATACGCCCATTTCGCACGCCGCGCGGATCAACGCCCCGGTTTTCATACGGTGCATCCCGGTCAGCTCCTGCGCAGAAAGCGGGCGCTCTTCCCCTTCCATGTCGACGATCTGCCCGCCGATCATGCCATACGCGCCGGACGCAACCGCCAGCGCAGTCATCGCCGCAACCGCGCGTTCCGTGGAAACCGCGCCTGTTCCGCAGGCGGAAAGCATCGTTTCAAACGCACGGTTGAGCAGCGCATCGCCAGCAAGCGTTGCAACCGCCTCGCCAAATGCGATATGATTGGTCGGTCGCCCGCGCCGCAGCTCATCATCATCCATACAGGGCAAATCGTCATGGATCAGCGAATATGTGTGGATCATCTCAACCGCGCAGGCGAACGGCATCGCATTCTCTAAGGAAACGCCGCAGATGCGCGCAAATTCCAGCGTCAGGATCGGGCGAATGCGCTTCCCGCCGCTGTTCAAGCTATAGCGCATGGACGCAAGCACCTGCTTTTGCGGAATATTTTCCATCGGAATCGCCGCATCCAGCGCCGCATTGACCGCTTCAATATATGCGTGAAACGCGTGTTGAAATTCCATTTTTACGCATCCTCTCCGTCAAACGCAGCCTCAGAAAGACTGCCATCGCTGTTTTTCGTGAGCTGAACGACGGTCTGCTCCGCCTCATCCAGCATTTTTGAGCAGCTCGCGATCAGCGCCGTCCCCTCTTTGAATAATGCAAGCGATGCATCCAGCGGCGCATCGCCGCGCTCTAACCCGCGCACGATCTCATCCAGGCGCGCAATCGCCGCCTCAAAGCTCATCGTTTCCGCCATGATTCTCTCTCCTTTCGGTTCTATTCACTGTGCAGTGAATGCTTCCATCCTGCACCTGCATGGTCACTAATTCACCCGGCGCGGCATCAGAAACGCGCTTGATCACGCGCCCGGATTGCGCCGTTGTGATCGTATAGCCGCGCGCTAAAACCTTGAGCGGACTGAGCGCATCCAGCTTGGCAGAGAGTCTTGAAAACGTCTCCCGTGCGGACATAGTGCGCCGCTGCGCCGCCGCATTCAGCCGCTCGCTCAGTCGATCGAGCGCGATCCGCCGCTCCGCAAAATAGCCGAGCGGACTTTGCATGACCGGGCGCGCCGCAAGCCGCGTGATATGCTCGCGCCGAATGGCAAGCTGCGCCTGCATAGCGTGCGTCATGCGCGCGGAGGCATCGTGCAGCGTCTGCCGCAGATGCAGCTGATCGGGAACGGCAAGCTCCGCCGCGTTAGACGGCGTTGCCGCGCGCAGATCCGCAACGAAATCGGAAATTGTAACATCCGGCTCGTGACCGACCGCCGAGATCACCGGGATCTCCGATCGTGCAATCGCCCGCGCGACCAACTCATCGTTAAACGCCCAAAGATCCTCCAGCGAGCCGCCGCCACGCCCGGTGATGATCAAATCGCAGGCATGGCATGCATTCAGCGTGTCCAGCGCCGCCGCGATATCCGCCGGTGCGTCCGCCCCCTGCACCAAAACCGGGTAAACCGCAATACGCGCAAGCGGCCAGCGTGCCTTTAAAATGCGCAGCATATCGCGCACCGCCGCCCCGGTCGGCGAGGTGACCAGCGCAATTTTCTCCGGATATTCCGGCAGCGGCTTCTTGCGCTCCTGCGAAAAAAGCCCTTCTGCCATCAGCTTTTTCTTAAGCTGTTCAAACGCAACGTACAGTGCGCCGACCCCATCCGGGATCATGTCCGCAATATAAAGCTGATACTGCCCATCGCGCGGATACACGGTGATGCGCCCCTTTGCGATCACCTTCATCCCGCTTTCCGGGCGGAACTTGAGCTTCGACGCATCGGACCGGAACATCACCGCGCGGATCGCGCCGCCCTCATCCTTCAGCGTCATGTAATGATGACCGGACGAATGGCATTTATAGTTTGAGATCTCGCCGCGGATATAAATCAAAGCGAGCGTACGGTCCGCCTCCATCAGCGCTTTGAGATACCCATTGACCTCAGAAACGGTAAAAATATGTCCCTTCACATCAATTCTCCTTCAAAAAAGCCCGCACCGCAAGCGCCGCAATGCCAAGCGCATTGTCCGAGGAAAAGCGCGGCGGGCAAAACATTGCGCCGGAAAGCCGCTCGCGGACGATCCTGCTGCCCGCAACGCCGCCGGAAACCAGAACCGGAAGCGCGCCGAACTGCTTCTGCGCCGTAGCGGTAACGCGCGCAAGAATGTCTGCGACCGAGCAGAGCACAAAGCCCGCAATTTCCTCCGGCGCTACGTGCGCAAGTCGCGCCTTTACCTGATTTTCCATGCCGGAAAGCGAGAAAAACAGCCCATCCTGCCGAATTGAAAAGCGATCTCGCACGCGCGCCATCGCGTCAAGCTGCGCCCCTGCAGGAAACGCAAGCCCAAGCATAACGCCGGTGCGATCCAGCAGCTGCCCGGCGGAAATATCCTTCGTTCCGCCAATTTTTTCTGCGCGCAGTCCGGGCGTTACATGCAGCAGCTCCGTCGTGCCGCCCGAGAGATGCCAGGCGAGGAATTCGCCGGAAAACAGCGCCTCATGCCCGGTCGTCACCAGCGCGGCGGCAAGATGCCCCTCCTGGTGTGAAAACGTATAGCACGGAATGCCGCGCTCTGCCGCGAGCACGCGCGCCGCAAGCTCGCCCACCTTGAAGCATGGCATATAAGACCCCTCGACCCGGCGCGGAAAAATACTGACGCCCACCGCACACGGCGGCTCTTCCATGCGCGCCAGCACCTCCTCACAAAGCGCGGGCAGCGCATTCACATGCGCAAACACCGCATCCGACTGCCGCAGCCCAAGCGCGCCCGGCTTGACCGGAAGCAGCCGGGATGCATTCTCGCGCAAGCCGTTCTGCGAAAAGCAGGCGACCGACGTCGTATAATTGCTGGTATCAAACCCAAGCGCGATCATTGCTCCGCCCGCCCGCGCACGATGCTGCCTAAAATTCCGTTGACAAACGCCGCGGTCTCCTTCGTGTCATAGCGCTTCGTCAGCTCAACCGCTTCGTTGATCGCAACGCTCTCCGGCACTTCGTCATAATGCAGAAGCTCATACCCGGCAACGCGCAAAATCGCGCGGGCAATGCGCGAAATGCGTGAGAAATTCCAGCCGATCGCATATTTTTTAATCAGCGCGTCAATTTCATCGAGATGCAGAACCACACCGCACACGACATCGCGCAAATACGGATACTGCTGGTGATCGAGCGCGCGGTAAATGCCAAGCTCGTCATTCGCGGTCTCCAGAAATTCGGGGTTGAGCCGATGCTCTAAAATCTCCTCCGCCGTATTGCACGCAAAGCTATATTCATAAATCATCTGAACCGCGATTTCGCGGGCGGCTTTTCTGCTCATGGTGTTTCCTCCGTTATCATCGATCAGTACTGCATAATCATACAAAATATATTATATACAATTTTTCATCAAAAAGGAAGAGGGTTGCGATATTTTCTGCGGCGCGATTGCATTTTTTCTGCCTATGGCGTATAATATTTCTATCTTTTTTGACAGGAGTTCTGCCGCATGCGTGAAATGCATACCATTCCGCCCTGCTATGACGCGCGCTCCCGCGTGCTGATTCTCGGGTCATTCCCCTCGCCGAAATCGCGCGCCGCCGGGTTTTATTACGGACACCCGCAAAATCGTTTTTGGCGCGTGCTTTCCGCGCTGTTTTGCGCGCCGGTTCCCGGCACGAACGCGGAGAAGCGTGCGCTGCTTGCGGCGCATCATATTGCGTTGTGGGACGTGCTGGCCTCGTGCGAAATTCAGGGCGCGGCGGACGCCAGCATCCGCGCGGAGATCCCCAATGACATTCGCGGCATTCTGCAGCAATGCCCGATCCGCGCTGTGTTCACCACGGGCGGCACGGCGACGCGGCTTTATCGCAAGCATATTCTGCCCGTGGCCGGGCGCGATGCGATTCCGCTGCCCTCAACCAGTCCGGCAAACTGCGCCATGTCTTTCGACGCACTGATCGCGCAATACGCCGCAATTTTGCCGTATCTTGAAGAATAAACCCTGTCAGCAGGAGGTGCTCGCGTTTTGCATCACGCCGTTTTTGACATTCGAAACAGCGAAAACGCCGCGCAATCCCGCGATACAATCAGCGCATGAAAAAACATGCCCGCAGAGTATTCTGCAGAATACTCTGCGGGCATGTTTTTTATTTCTATCATGAGAACTCTACACTGCAAATTTGCATTTTCATCAATAAAAAAATATTGTTTCGACAATTATTTACTTTCATTTCAAGCGCCTGCACAGCGTCATTTAGCAGAAGGAATATAATTACACGATGGCGCCTTCCGGCGTACAGCAACGTATTTTATTCTGTGTTCACCAAGTCCCATGTTCGCCCAGAGAACCGTTCATTGCTCACAGAACGTCCCGTTGGCGCGACAATGCAAGCCGTTTTCAACTCCAGCATAATATCATCTCCCCACAGTGATAGCGAGCAGGCTGTTTGCTGGAATTAGTTTCCATAACATTGCGTTTTTAACCCCTTGATCGGTCTAAGTCACGCGGTTTCGCTACAGATTTTCATTGTTTTCCTAGCGTTTGCCGCAATTTTCTGATATACTTTATTTCATGCGGTTTGCCGTACGCAAAGCTTGCAGAAGACGGGGGTGAAGCGATGAAAGCAAAGCGGATCAAACAGACGGTCATCATCATAACCGGCTCGATCCTTGCGGCATATGGGATCACGCTGGCGCTATCCGCCGGGTTCGGCGGGGCGACGCTCGCGGTGCTGTGGCAGGGGATCTCCGCAACGTGTTCGATCAGTCTCGGCTGGGCATCGTTTGCCGTTGCGCTCGCGATGATTGCGTTTGTATTTTTCTATGATCGATCACAAATTCATATCGGAACAATTTTATATCAGGTGATATACAGCGTTTTCGTGGATGTTTTTGCGAAAATTCACCCTTCCGGCATGGGCTTCTGGCAGAGCGTTTTCCTGATGATCCTCGGCGTTGTTATATTTGCCGTCGGCACAGGACTGTATGCCTCGGCCGATTGGGGCCGCGGTTCTTATGAAGCGCTGACATTCTCTCTCGCCGAGAAAAACCACTGGCAGGTCCGAACTGTCCGGATGGTGTTAGACGTTCTTTTTGTCGTCATTGGCGTTCTGCTCGGCGGGCAATTTGGCGCATGCACAATCGTCACGGTTCTGCTCTCCGGTCCGATCATTCAATATATCGCAAAAAAATCCAAACAGCTTTTTCATTTTTAATGCCGCGCGCAAATGAAACCCCGGCGCGCCGCCGGACAAGGGAGCAAACGCCACGCTTCGTTCTGCGGTACATAGCCGTTCCAATATGCTGCGCTGGCGCTTTTTGCGATTTTTGTTTTGAAAAAGCTCCCCGCATGTCTGCCATGCCGGGAGCTTTTTTTGATGCGCCAAGGGCAATAGAAAGCACGCAAGCCCATCACGCGGCGCAGCTATGCAGCGCGCGGCGCATTCTTGCCAAAACATCAATCATTCGAAAAATAGACATAAACATACATGCATTTGCGCCCATCATTCATTATTATATCGCCAAAAATAGCGTTAATATATCGTCCTTCTTCCCGGTTGACC
>CAKUEM010000026.1 GCA_934646115.1 uncultured Oscillospiraceae bacterium | reverse complement strand
TCCACATGCATCACCGCGTTGTGAAGCTGTGGATCAAACGGCTCATTTAAGGGGTTAATGACCTCAACCTTCAGTTTTTCCAGTGTTTCGCAAAGCCCGGCGAAGATCATCTCAACGCCTTTGAAAAACGCCTCATCCTCGCTTTTCGTCTCCAGCGCGCGCTCTAAATTGTCATACACGCTGAGGAATTCGCCGATCGTGCTGCTCGCCGCGTCCGCATAGAGCGATTCGCGCTCGCGCGCCGTGCGCTTGCGGAAGTTATCAAACTCCGCCGCCGTGCGCATATACCGGTCGCGCAGCTCCTCGCACTCGCGCGTTTTGGCTGCCAGCTCATCGGGGGTCTCTTCCGCCGCCGGCTCCTGCTGCTCTGCCGCAGTTTCCGGCTGCTTCTCCTCGCATTCGTCCTTTTTATTTTTAGCCATGCTCTTCATTCCCTCCAAACTTATTCATCCGGCGCAAACGTCTCGCGCAGAAGCTTGTTGAGCCCGGTCAGAAAATAATTCAAATTCGCCGCGATCTTCGCGTAATCCATTCGAACCGGACCGATCACGCCGATCGTGCCCTTCAAATGCTCGCCGATGCCGTATGTGCCATACACAACGCTCGCATCGCGAAGCGGCTCTGCCTCGTTCTCCGTGCCGATGGCGATGCGGAGCTTACCGGGCTCCTCGCTCTCCTTCTGCACAGCGCGCCCGAGATCATGCTGATCGGAGATAAAATCCAAAAGCTTTTGCGCCTTCTCTGCGTCTTGATATTCCGGATGGCTTAAAATCCGCGCCGCACCGCCGACGTAAACCTGGCTGTCCGCGCCTTCCTCCATGACCTCGGCCGCAAAATTGATGATCGGCGAGACCAGCGGGGAAAGCCGCTCGGCATCATGCTCCGCCCGGCGCACCAGCATCAGGTCGATCCGGTCAAGCGTCAGGTTGACGAAGCGATCGTTTAAGATCCTGCCAAGCCCGACCAGCTCTTCCTCCTGAATGGGGAACGCGGTTTTCAAGTACGTATTGCGCACCGCGGCGTTCGACGTGACGACAACCACGACCACCGTGCGCGCGTCCACCAGCATCAGGTCAAATTTCCGGATGGAAACCCCGGATGTGCCGGACATCACGGCATACGTCGTGTAATTTGTCAGCTTCGCAACGACTTTGCTGACGCCGCGAATCATCTCGTCAAGCTCCTTCATCTTCATGCGAAGGCTAGCGTTGATCGCCTCCATCTCATTGACGGATAAGCGGTGCCGGTTCATCAGCTCGTTGACATAGAGCCGATATCCCGCCTGGGAGGGAATGCGCCCCGCGGATACATGCGGCTGCTCTAAATAGCCCATATCCTCAAGGTCAGACATTTCGTTGCGGATCGTGGCAGGCGAGAGCTCCAGGTCGGTATTCATCGCGATCGCTTTCGAGCCGACCGGCTCGGCATGCGCAATATATTCGTCGATCACCGCCTTTAGAATCTTCTTCTTGCGGTCGCCCAGACTCACGGTTGCCACCTCGCTTTCGAATTCGTTTTAGCACTCACTCCTCCCGAGTGCTAAATCTATTGTACACCCAATTTTCAGGATGTCAAGTACTTCTTTCGCATGTGTAATAAAAAGTTAACAATTTTCTTAATTTAGACATAATTTTGCGCGGGCGCGCGCGACCGGCACTGACATTATACCCGTTTTGCGCGGAATGAAACCGCGCCGGGCAAAAAACGCCTATCAGCACTGCCGCCCGCGCAGTGCTCATTTTCGACACGTTTCGCGCGGCGCGCATCCTACTTATATAATTATTCGCGCGCGAGCCGCCCATTTCCCCGAAATTTCGCGCGCTGGCGCAAAAAAAGCCAGCCCCCTGCATCCGCAAAGAGCTGGCTCTCCGTTTTCTTATTTTGCGCCGCGCGCTATTTCACGATCGCGACCGTTCTGCTCGCGGCCTTCCATTGCACAGACGCGCCAAGCGCCTCCGCCACCACGCGCACCGGGACATACGTGCTTCCGTTTTGAATAAACGGCGCGACCGGAAGCGTGAGCATCTTTTCATTCACCAAAGCGCCCTGGCTTCCCACAACGAGGAACAGATACCGCTCGTCACTGGTGCGCACCTCGATGGAGCGCTGCGCCGCATTCCATTTGATCTGCCCGTCTGTCACGCCCAGCGCGTGGAACACCGTGCGAAACGGCAGCATGACCGAGCCGTTTACGATCATCGCGTTCGCGGGGAGCGCGCTTCCATTGACCGTCACCGTGATCGCGCCCGAGGCCGACGCCGCCGAAAGGACGCAGCAAAGCGCGACCAACAGCAAAAGAACTCTTCGTTTGATGGCTTGCATAAACATCCTCCCTTTCCTGGCAACACCGCCACAACTGTATTCTAGCACAGATGGCGCGATCTGGCAAGCGCTTTTGTTAAAGCGCCTCGCTGCACATTTTTCCGGAAACCATCACATGCGACACCTGATATTCCCGGTCAAACACCGCGATATTCGCAAGCTTGCCCGGCACAAGGCTTCCCATCCGGTCCGCCACGCCGGCGATGCGCGCCGGGGTCAGCGTTAACATCTTCACCGCCTCGCAGATCGGCACCTCCGCGATCTCAACCATCGTGCGGATCAGGTTATTCGCCGTGGTCACGCTGCCGGCAAACGCGCTGCGATCCAGCAGCTTGGCAACGCCGCCCTCGATCATGAAATCCACGCCGCAAAGCTTTGAGCGCCAGCCCTCCGGCATGCCCGCGCCGCTGACCGAATCGGTCACAAGGCAGATGTTCGCGCTGCCCTTGCTCTTGTAGATCAGCTTGAGCAGGCTCTCCGGCAGATGATGCCCGTCGGCAATGATCTCCACGGCGAAATCGTCGATCAAATACCCGCTCTCGATCGCGCCGGAATGCCGATACGCATTCACGCGGCGCACGCCCGCCATGCCGGAATAAAAATGCGTGAGCAGCGTGTATCCATAATCCGCCGCGCGGCGCATGTCCTCATACATCGCGTCGGAATGCCCGACCGAGGCGACCACGCCGCGGCGCGAAAGCTCAAGCCCCATCTCCAGCGCGCCGGGCAGCTCCGCCGCGACCGACCAGCGCCGGATGATCGGATACTCGTCCAGCAGCGGCAAATACTCCGCGCGGTTCGGGTTTCGAATATATTCCGGGTCCTGCGCGCCCGCCTGCTCCGGCGAGAAATACGGTCCCTCCAGATGCGCGCCGATAAACATCGGCATGTTCTCCTCATGCTCCGCCGCCTGATATGCGTTGAGCGACCGGGTCAGCACCTCGTGCGAGCAGGTCGTGATCGTCGGCATCATGGCGGTCGTCCCGTGCTTTAAATGGACGCGCGCGCCCGTGGTGTATGCCTCGACGGTCGCGTCGGTATAATCGAAGCCGCCGCCGCCATGCGTATGTAAATCGATAAAGCCCGGCGCGATATAGCTGCCCGCCACATCGACCACGCGGTCGCACGCTTCGGGCAGCTCGCCCTCAAACACGCGCACGATCCGGTCATTTTCCGCGATCACGCCGCCGCGCACCTTCTCGTTCGGCGTGATCACCAGCCCGTTTGTAAAAGCGATCCTCATGCGTGAAAACTCCCCTTCGTTATTCTGCGCAAAGCGCACGCGCCGCCTCGGTGTATGCGCTGATTTTGCGCATGCATTCCTCCGCATCCGCGCCGCGCGCCAGCAGATAAATTTTAATTTTCGGCTCGGTCCCGCTCGGTCGAACGATAAAGCGCGTCCCGTCCTCACATTCAAAGTATAGCACATTCGAGCCGGAAAGCTCCATCGTTTCGATTGACGAATCCTGTAAATTTTTGCGCGTTCCGCTCTGATAATCGCGCACCGCCGTGACCGCAGCGCCCGCCAGCGTGCGCGGCGGAGAATTCCGCAGCGCATCCATCAGCGCCGCCATGCGCGACAGCCCATCCAGACCCGGCATGACCAAATTGATCGTATGCTCCGCAAAATGACCGTATTTTTCAAACAGCGCCTGCAGCGCGTCATACAGCGTCATGCCCTTTTCCGCATAAAACGCCGCCATCTCCGCGAT
The DNA here is from genome assembly GCA_934646115.1 of uncultured Oscillospiraceae bacterium. Taxonomy (GTDB): domain Bacteria; phylum Bacillota; class Clostridia; order Oscillospirales; family JAAYXM01; genus RGIG7332. The sequence goes on along the minus strand of CAKUEM010000026.1, from coordinate 21,578 downwards.
CAGCATCGACGCGGTCACCGCGTCCTTATCGCGGCAATAATCGCCGACCAGATATCCATAAGATTCCTCATAGGCGAGCAGGTATTGATAGCCCTCCGCCTGCAGCTGCCCGATCTTCTCGGCGAGGAACTTAAACCCGGTAAACGTGTCAAACATCGCCACGCCGTTTTGCTCGCACACGCGGCGCGCCATCTCGGTCGTGACGATCGTTTTGAGCGCGCAGGGCTTCTCCGGCATCGTCCCGGTCAGGCGGCGCGCAGCGATGATATAATCCAGCAGCAAAACGCCCATCTGATTGCCCGAGATCGTGACGTATTCGCCCTGCCCGGCGCGCACGACCACGCCCACGCGGTCCGCGTCCGGGTCGGTCCCGATGATCAGGTCCACATTTTTCTCCTTCGCAAGCGCGATCGCATGCGCAAACCCCTCGCGATTTTCCGGGTTCGGGCTCTTCACAGTCGGGAACGTGCCGTCGATCACCATCTGCTCGGGCACGCAGTAAATATGCTTCAGCCCCAAGCGGCGCAGCGCCTCCGGCACAAGGCGATACCCGGTCCCGTGAAACGGCGTATATACCACGGAGAAATGGTCCGCCACGCGCGCGACCACGTCGCGATTGATCGCCATCTCCATCACATGGAATAAAAACGACTCATCGACCTCCTCGCCGATGATCGTGATCTTTCCCTTCTTCACCGCGCGGTCAAAATCCATGCGCGTGATCCCGCAAAAAATATCGGTCTGCGCGATCGCCTGCGCAACGACCTCCGCCTGCGCGGGCGGAAGCTGCGCGCCATCCTCCCAATACGCCTTGTAGCCGTTGTATTCCTTGGGGTTGTGGCTCGCGGTGATGTTGATGCCCGCAATGCAGCCGATCGCGCGGATGGCAAACGAAAGCTCCGGCGTGGGGCGCAGCGCGTCAAACAAAAATACGCGGATGCCGTTGCCCGCAAGCACGCACGCCGCCTCGCGCGCGAACTGCTCGCTGCCGATGCGGCAATCCATGCAGATCGCAACGCCGCGCGCACGCGCCTCCTTGCCCATGCCGCAGATCAGCGTGGCCATGCCCTGCGTCGCCTGGCGCACCGTATGGATATTCATGCGGTGCAGCCCAACGCCCAGCACGCCGCGCAGCCCCGCCGTTCCAAAGCTGAGCGGCGCAAAAAACCGGTCCTCGATCTCCTTTTCGTCCCCGCTGATCGCAGAAAGCTCTGCGCGCTCGTCGTCAGAGAGCGCCTCCGCATGCAGCCAGCGCTCATATTCTTCACGATATGCCATACCGCATCTCTCCCTTCCTGATGCTCATATTCTATCACGCTTCTTCCGGTAAATCTGTCGCATCCTGCAGGTTTCTCCACAGCGTCAGAAGCGGGATCTTCCGCCCCTGGCATTCCATGACCTGCCCCTCGTCGCGCCCGGAAAAGCCATGCTGAAAAAACTGCCCGATCAGCAGCGTTTCCTCGTGCGGCAGCAAACACCACGCCTCGCGCAGACCGCGCTCGCGCGCAAAATTCACGCACTCGGCAAACGCCGCGTCATAGATCGCCTGCTCACTGCGCAGCTCGGGCGGCAGGAACACGCCGCAGCGCCCGTCCTCGCGCACGCAAATGATCGCAAGCAGCTGCCCCTCCTCGCAAAGCAGGCGCATCTGCCCCTGCGCCGTGCTGAATTCCTCCACAGGAACAAACGAATTGCGCCAATAGTCGTCAAAAATGCGCATGATCTCGTCCTGATACTCGCTCGTGTCCTTCAGCACCCAATATTGCCCCGCCATCGCCTCAAATAAATTAAACTCCGCATCATGCAGCAGCGCGCGCGCCTCCTCCAGCCGGTCCTCCGGGACATAGACGTCCACGCCGGAGGGGCTCTTCCCGCCGTACAGCCCGGCGATCATGCCGGAATCCTCATACCTCGTCTGATACGGGATCTCGAACGCGCGCAGCATGCCGATCATGCTCTCGCCCAGCGGACCGTCCTGCGCATTGGCAAGCCAAACGAACTCCACCGCGCGCCCTTTCTTCTTTTTCGGCGGCTGCTCCACCAGCTGGCAGTGACAGTCCGCGCAGAAGGTAAACCCATCGCGATATTCCGCGCCGCAGTTCGGACAAAACGGCATAATCTCGCCCCCTGTTATTTATGATATTTCCCGCCCTCGTTGATCTGCATCGCGCGATAGAGCTGCTCAAGCAGCATCACGCGCGCGAAATGATGCGGAAACGTCATGCGCGACATCGAAAGCCGCAGCGCGCCGCGCGCCTTGACCTCCTCGGGCAGCCCGTCCGAGCCGCCGATCAAAAACGCAATGCGCGATACGCCGCGCGTCGTCACCGTGCGGATATGCGCCGCCAGCTCCTCGCTGGAGAGCAGCTCCCCCTCGATGCAGAGCGGGATAAGCTGCGCGCCCGGCACTATTTTTTTCAAAATTTCCGCCGCGCCCGCGCCCTCCGGAAGCTCTATGATCTCCAGCTTCACCGAGCCCATGAGCCGTTTGCGATACTCCTCGCACGCGGCGATATAATATTTCTCTTTCAGCCGACCGAGACAGATGATTTGAACTGAGAGCATATTTCCTCCTGATCTAATGTGACCGGCTCGCCCCGCATGCCGCGCGGCGCAACCTGAAGCTGCATATCCACGCCCGGGATAATGCCCGCGTCCAGCAGCCGCCGATGCACGGTTTCATACGCAAGCCGCGGCGTATTATTCTCCGCGCTCAGATGCCCGAGCAGCACATGCCGCACGCCGCGCCGCGCCGCCTCCAGCACGCAGTCCGCGCAATCGGTATTTGATAAATGCCCGCGCTCGCTCATGATCCGGTGCTTCAGCGGCAGCGGGTAACGCCCGTATTGCAGCTTCTTTTCGTCATAATTCGCCTCAATGAGCAGCAGCGCCGCGCTCGCGATCATCTCACGCAGCGCGTCCGGCACATAGCCGAGATCGGTCGCGATCACAACGCGCCGCCCCGCATGCTCCATGCAATAGCCCACGCTCACCGGCGTATCGTGCGGCGTTTTGACCGTGCGCACGCGCACATCGCCCACGCAAAACGAATCCCCTGCCGAAAACGCGTGCATCCGCGCGGAAAGCGCGGGGTTCTGCGCACACAGCGCCTGCGCGCAAGCATCCGGCGCAAACAGCCGGCATTCCGGATGCTGCCGCGCCCAAACGGCAAGCCCGCGGATATGATCGCTGTGCTCATGCGTGATCAAAAGCGCCGAAACCGCGTCCGGCGCGATATCCAGCGCGGAAAGCGCCGTACAGATCGCGCGGTTTGAGATGCCCGCATCGATCAAAATATGTTGTTCGCCCGCGGAAAGAACGCTCGCGTTGCCGTTCGACCCGCTCGCCAGTGTGCAAAAATTCATCGGTTCGCTCCTTGTTTTTGATCGCTTCGCGCGCCGCTTTCGAACAGAGCCCGATCCGCTGCGCGATTTATGAAAAAGGCGCGGGCAAAAACGCCCCCGCCCTGTCACATTCATGCTATTGCGCCTGCGCCTGACTGACGGGCGGCGTGTCCGGCAGCTCCACGCGGCTGATATGCGCGCCCACGCGGCGCAGCTTCTCTACCAGTTCTTCATATCCGCGCTCGATATAGCAGATATCCTCCACCTCGGTCACGCCGTGCGCCGCAAGCCCCGCGATCACCATCGCCGCGCCCGCGCGCAAATCGCACGCCTTGACCGGCGCGCCGTTGAGCTTGCCGCAGCCCTCGATCACCGCGACCTTGCCATCCACCTGGATCTGCGCGCCCATGCGCTTTAACTCCTCCACATAGCGATATCGATTGTCCCAAACGCTCTCCGTGACCAGGCTCATCCCCTCGGCAAGGCATAAAAGCACCGCCGCCTGCGGCTGCATATCCGTGGGGAATCCGGGATACGGAAGCGTTTTAATATTCGTCTTTTTGAGCGCGCCCTCGCGCCGCACAAGCACCGCATCGTCCTGCTCCTCCACGGTCACGCCCATTTCAAGCAGCTTCGCGGTGATGCATTCCAGATGCTTCGGGATCACGTTTTTGATCAGCAGCTCGCCGCCGGTCGCCGCCGCGGCCGCCATATACGTCCCCGCCTCGATCTGGTCGGGAATGATCGCGTAGCTGCCGCCGGTCATCCGCTCAACGCCGCGGATCTTGATCACATCCGTGCCCGCGCCGGTCACGTTCGCGCCCATCGAGTTTAAAAAGTTCGCAAGATCCACGATATGCGGCTCTTTTGCGGCGTTTTCGATCACGGTCATCCCTTCTGCCAGCACAGCGGCGATCATGATATTCATCGTTGCGCCCACGGAAACCACGTCTAAATAAATCGAGCTGCCCTTCAGGCGCCCCTTGCTTTCCGCAACCACAAAGCCGTTTTGAATATCGATCTCCGCGCCGAGCGCCTTAAAGCCCTTTAAATGCTGGTCGATCGGCCGCACGCCGAAATAGCAGCCGCCCGGAAGCGCGACCTGCGCGCTGCCAAACCGCCCGAGCAGCGAACCGATGAGATAATAGGAAGCACGAATCGTGCGCACCATGTCATACGGCGCTTTATAAGAATGGATCTTCCTGCAATCCAGCTCCACGCAGGAGCTGTTGACCAGGCGCACCTTCGCGCCCAGCTCGCGCAGGATATCCAGCATCAACGTCACGTCAGAAATCTTCGGAATATTTTCAATACGGCACACGCCGTCTACCAAAATTGCCGCCGGAATGATCGCGACCGCAGCGTTCTTCGCGCCGCTGATATTGATCTCGCCCCGCAGCGGATGCCCGCCCTCAATGATATATTTCGTCAATCAACGCACCCTCTTTTGACCAAACTTTATCCAACGCCCGCGCACGCCGGGCGCAATATGTATCATTCCACAAGCCACCGGAAATTATGCAAATACTGGAAGTTATAAAAAACCTCTTATATTTTATTTAGTATATCATTATTCCCCATAAAAATCAATGAAAAATTCTAACACAGCGCAAAACGCTTTAAAAAAATTTCTAATCGAGATAGACGGGTTTTCCGTTCATCGCGCCGAGGAAATATTCCGCGCCGTCCACGCGGAGTTTCCAAACAGGCAGCGCATACAGCGTGCCGGAATTCCCGCTGCCGGAGCCGACGCTCACGCGATATCCGGCGGAGATCTCCTCGATCGTGCCGGAATGCACCCCCTGCGATTCCAGCTCCTCCACCAGATTGAGCAGAAGCCCGGTCACGGCGTATGGCTCGCGCCCGCGCAGGATCGTTACTTTATCATACATCATGCGCCCGGTGATCTTCGCGCTCTGGTCAGAGAGCACCCACGCGCTCAGCCGGCAATTATAAAGCGGCACGCCCAAAATCATCTGCGTTACGCTTGCGCGGAAGCTCGCCGCGTCCTGCTCGACCGGGATCTCGCCCTCCGCGATCTGCATGCCGAGCTTCGCCGCGATCTCCTGCACAAAGACGCGCATGCTCGCCGCGTCCGTCACCTGCGGACAGCTGCGCAGCGTAATTTCAAAATAGCCGCCGGCGCGGAAGCGCAGCTCGCCCGCGTCGCTCTGATAGCGCATCGTGCCCGTGCCCAGCCGGTCGCCCTCCGCATCGCCGAGCAGCGCGCGCGCAAGCTCGCCCTCGCGCTCACTATCGCGCATGGCGCGCGCGGGATACAGCACAGCGCCCTTCTGCGGAAGCAGCGCCTCATCAAGCGCAAAGCCGCGCGCCGCAAGCACGCTGACCAATTCCTCGCGCGCCGCGCGCGCACTGCGCGCCTCCTGCATGGCGGAATTGGCATACGCCACGAACAGGAAGAGATTTACAATGACAAGAAGCACGATCAAAATATTTTTCACGCGCGGCCATTCCATGCCGCCTCACCTGCCTTTTCGCCGCTATTGCACCTTCACATACCATTGCGGCGTTAAATTCGCGCCGCCGCCGTCCGTATAGCGCAGCCCGAGCGCCGCCGCCGTGCCGTCCACCGCCTGCGCGGCGAGCTTCTGCGGCACGAGCGAGACCACGCCGCCCGCGTTTTCAAAGCTGCGCATATAAAAGCCGATGCTCGTCATATTGCGCCCGGTCACCACGATCTCCGCGGAATATCCGGTCTTCTGCCGATCGATCGGGATGCCGCCAAAGCTCCAGCCGAAGCGCAGCGTCCAGCCGGTGCTGCCCTGCGCGGTCATGCTTTGCATATACGTCGCGCCGTTGCCGCCCGCGAGATAAGAAAGCCGCGCGATCATGCCGCACGCGGCGGAAAGCACCTCGTCCTGCGCCGGCGCATCGCCCATCGATGCGATCGGCACCCCGCCGGATTCCTCCTCGCTCGTATACGTCACATAGCCGTCCGGCGCGATCTTCAGCACGTTTAATTCTTCAATAAACACCTGTGTTCCGTCCTTTTCCGTGTATTTCCCGCAGGTGTTGTAATTCATTCCGAATATTTTCAAAAGCGAGCTCATCTGCGCCTCGTCAAAAAACGCGGCAGAGTTAAAACCGTTGACCGTATACGCCGAGATCGCCTCATCAAAAATCGGCGTTTCCGCCACGACCTTGCGCCCCTCGCGCTCAAGCGCAAGCGTGCATTGCGCCGCGCTCATGCCGTTCATCACACGATGCAGCTCCGTATCGCCGAGCGCATGCGGCAGACGCAGGATCGCGCCGCTCGCCGGGTCTTTGAAATAAAAGCAGTCGCCCGCGAACAGCAGATACCGCCCCGCCGCGCCGAGCCGCCCGGCGTTTTCCGCGCCGACCTGCATCGCAAGCGCCGCCAGCGGAACAGAGCCTTCAAAATCATATAAAATCCCATCGCCGCGCAGCGCCGCATGCCACGCGGCCTCGCTCACACGCTCGCTGCCCGAGACCGTGCTCAGCGCCTCGCGCAGGATCGCAAGCGTTTTCTGATACAGCCGGTTCACGCTCTCCGCATGATACGCCGCGCCAAAGCGCCCGCGCTCGTTGTGATATGAGATCACAAACGGCACGACCTCTTCCGCGCTCTCCTCCAGCATCAGCTCGGTCAATGTTTCGTTGTTATACTCATAGTCGCCGCCGGAGATCCAGCCGGAAAACAGCCCATCCGCGCCCGTGCTGTCATAAAACCAGATCGAATAGGTCAAAAACCCCGCGCCGAGCAGCAGCACGAGCAAAAGCAGGGTTTTGATGCGCTCCTTCGTTTTCATTGCGCGGCCTCCTCCTGCGGAACGTCGAAGGAGACAAACACGGTCGTCCCCTGGGACAGCTCGCTCTCCACGCGGATCGTGCCCTTGTGATATTCAATGATCTCGCGTGTGATCGCAAGGCCAAGCCCGGTGCCGCCCTTCTCGCGGGAGCGCGCTTTGTCCACGCGGTAAAACCGGTCAAACACGCGCTCAAGATCCTCCTTCGGGATGCCGATACCGGTATCGGCGACCGAGACCAGGATCTTGCCCGCGTCGCAGCGCGCCTCGATCGTGATCTTCCCGCCGTCCGGCGTGTATTTGATCGCGTTGGAAATAATATTAACAAATACCTGCTCGATCCGCTCGCGATCGCCGAAAAACTGCGGCAGCGGCGACGCGATCGCAAGCGTCATCTCATGCCGGTGCGCGCGCGCATCCATCTCCATCGCACGCACCACGTTTTCCAGGCTCTGCGCAAGCGAGAACCACGACATGCGCCAGTCCATCTTCGCATAATCCAGCCGCGAAAGGATCAAAAGATCCTTCACGATGCGCGTCATACGGTCGGTCTCGTTGATGATCACGCCGTAAAACCGCTTTTTCATCTCATCGTCCGGCTCGCACATGTCGAGCAGCGTTTCCGCATAGCTTTTCACGTTGGTCAGCGGCGTGCGCAGCTCGTGCGACACGTTGGCAACGAACTCGCGCCGCGCGGTCTCAAGCTTAAATTGCTCTGTGATATCATGGATAACCGCGATCACGCCGCCCTCGCCCTCCTCCGCGCCAAACGGCGCGAAATAGGCGCGCAGCGTCCGCCCGGAGACCGCGAAATTCCGCTCAAGCGAATCCGGCGGCGTCAGCGCCAGAATTTCATCAAATTGCAGGTCGATCTCGCGGAAAATATCAGAAAATTTTCCGCCTTCGTCCGCCGAAATATGCAGCATCTCGCATGCGGCGGGGTTCTGCTGCATGATCTCCCCGTCGCGCGAAAATGCCGCCACGCCGTCCGTCATATGTAAAAACAGCGCGCTGAGCTTATTGCGCTCGCCCTGCACGGTCTCAAGCGTCTCGTGCAGGGTCTGCGCCATGGCGTTAAACGTCTCGGTCAATGTTCCGATCTCGTCGTTGGAATGCACGGCAAGCTGCGCCTGAAACTCGCCTGTTCCAAGCATTTGCGCGCCGCGCGTTAAATTTTCGATCGGCGTTGTGATCGTTTTAGATAACAAAAAGCTTAAAAACACCGCGATGACCAGCCCGACCAGCATCGCCTGCAAAATGATCGAAAACAGCGCGCTCGTCAGGCTCTGCATCTCCTGCTTCGTGTCTTTGATATACACAATATAGGCGACCGCATCGTCCACAATGATCGGCACAGCGCGGTCCATATAGGGCTTCGCGCCGCTCGTTTCCTGCCCGATCTTGCCGTCCAGGGCGGAAATAATGGCGGCGGTGCGCTCCAGCTCATCGTCGCTCGTGCCCTCCAGGCGTTTTCCGGTCTCGCCGTCAAGGATATAAAAATTGCGGGTGCTGTTGATGCCAAGCGCGGTGGAATACGCGTTGAGCGCGTCTTTCAGCCGTGCGGCGCCATTGTCGCCCACGGCTTCGTTCTTCAGCATGGTGAACATATTGGTGTTAAACACAGAGTTCATCTGCTCGGTAAAATCGTCATAATAATGCGCGCTCACGCGGTTGAACAAAAACGTCCCCACGACCGCCATGACCGAAACGATGAGCAGCACCAAAATCAGCGCCAGCTTCATATGCAGGCTGCGGAAGCCATACCCGCGCCACTTTTTCGCCCGGGCGCTCATTGCTTTAATAAGTATCCGGCGCCGCGCCGCGTAATGATATATTCCGGCTCGGCAGGGTTGTCCTCGATCTTCTCGCGCAGGCGGCGCACCGTCACATCCACCGTGCGCAGATCGCCGTAATATTCAAAATTCCATACCTTCTGCATCAGCTCCTCGCGTGAGAACACGCGGTTCGGCTGCTCCGCCAAGTATTTTAAAAGCTCAAACTCACGCGGGGTCAGCTCGATAAAGCGCCCGCCCTTTGTCACCGAAACGCTGCCCCGGTCGATCACAAGGTCGCCGAATACCAGCTTGTCCCCCTGCGCATCCGGCGCGTCGTCATGCGACACATCGATCTCGCGGCGGCGGATATTCGCCTTGACGCGGGCCATCAGCTCGCGCATGGAAAACGGCTTTGTGATATAATCGTCCGCGCCCAGCTCCAGCCCGAGCACCTTGTCGACCTCCTCCTCGCGCGCAGTCAGCATGATGATCGGCATGTCCATATTGCGGCGAATATATTTGCAAACCTCAAAGCCATCCATCTTCGGCAACATCAGATCCAGCAAAATCAGGTCGGGGTTCTCGCTTTTTGCAAGCGCAACGCCCTCTTCCCCGTCAAACGCGGCGAGCACGCGATACCCCTCGCGCTCTAAATTAAAGCGCAGGATGTCCACGATCGCCTTCTCGTCCTCCACAACCAAAATCGTCTTGTCCACGGGTCTGTCCCCCCAACGTCTATTTTTGCTCAGAATCGAGCAGGAGCTTGGTTTTCATCGCGGCGACCATCGTCTTCGCATCGTGAATTTCATCCGCCATCACGCGGCGCAGCAGCTCGGAAAGCGGCAGAACCTCAACCGCGAGATGCTCGCCCTCGTCCGGATGCGCCTCGCCCGCGGTCAGATCGCGCGCGAGATAGATATGCAGCTTCTCGTTTAAATATCCGGCCGACGGATACATGCAGCCGAGATAATCCATCCGCCCGGCGCGATACCCGGTCTCCTCCGAAAGCTCGCGGATGCCGCAGTCGAGATGCGCCTCGCCGCCCTCGAGCTTTCCCGCCGGGACCTCAAGCAGCTCCGCGCGATACGGATACCGATATTGCCGCACAAGGATCACGTCCCCGTTCGGCAGCAGCGGCAGCACCGCAACGCCGCCCGGATGCTCGCATACCTCGCGCACCGTAACGCGCCCGTCGTCCAGCTGCACCTCGTCCACACGTACTTTGATGATTTTCCCGGTATATACCCGGGTCTCACCGATCGTTTTTTCCATAAAAGCCATTACCATTTCACCACATTTCTTTCAGTTAAAACCGCGCCCCGATCGCCCATGGGATATAGCGCGCAAGCTCCCGGTTCCAAACCGGCCAGGTATGATCGCCCGCATCCTCGCGATAGGTCAGATTCAGGCGGCTTGCGCGCGCCGCGTCGCGGAATTCACGGTTCATGTCGTATAAAAAATCCTCTGTGCCGCAGAACTGATAAAATCGCGTGCGGCACGGCGCGGCGCCCGCTCGCCGCACCAGCGAGAACAGGTCGTTTTCCGCTTCGATCTGCGCGCCGAGCGCGAGCGTGCGCGTCTGCTCCTGCCGCGCGAAAAACGGCGAATCCGTTTTTCTTGCAAGGTCGATCACGCCGGAAAAGCTCGCCGCCGTTTCAAACCGCGCCGGATCACGCAGCGCAAGCTTCAGCGCGCCATGCCCGCCCATCGATACGCCCGCGATATGCTGCGCCCCGCGCAGATTAAAATATTGCGCCGCGCGCGCGGGCAGCTCGGTCGCGATCTGCGTGTAATACGCGCCGACCGTTTCGCTATCGGTATAATAGCTGTTCTTCGCGTCCGGCAGAAGGAACACCACGCCGTATCGCTCGCAAAGCGGAACAAGCTCCGTATTGTCAAACCAGGAAAGATATGTCCCGTCCAGCCCGTGCAGCAGCGTAAAGACCGGCGCGTCCCGCTGCGCGCCCTGATCGGGCAGCACCACGCGCAGCGCCGTTTTGCGCCCGAGCACGGCGGAATCATAAAAGCAATCGCAAACCGCCATCGCGCCTAACCCCGATGGTCGATATAGCGGCGCACCATGTCAAGCGCGGTCAGCGCCGCCATGTTGCGCACGCTGCCGCGATCGCGCTGATGATGCAGGCACTTGCACCAGCACATTCCGCCCGCCGCGAGCGCGACATACACCGTGCCGACCGGCTTTTCCTCCGTGCCGCCGTCCGGACCCGCGATCCCGGTAACGGAAACGCCAATATCCGCCCCAAACATCAGCGCCGCGCCGCGCGCCATCTCCATTGCGCATTCGCGGCTGACCGCGCCATGCTCCTCCAGCACGGCATGCGGCACGCCGAGCATCAGCTCCTTCGCGCGGTTGCTATAAGAGCACACCCCGCCCGGGAACACCTCCGACGAGCCGGGGATATCCGTAATTTTTTTAGAGAGCAGCCCGCCCGTGCACGATTCCGCCGTGGCGAGCGTCAGCCCATGCTCGCGCAGACGGCGCACGACCGTATCCTCAAGCGACGGACTGTCGATATCATATACCACATCGCCAAGCATCTCGCATACCTGATGAACGACCGGCTGCGTCAGCGCATCCGCCGCCGCCTCAGACTCCGCCTTCCCGGTCACGCGCAGCAGCACCTGCCCCTCCTTGGCGTAGGGCGCAAGCGTTGGGTTCTGCATATGCTCGGCGATCGGGCGGATCTTGTCCTCCACGCCGGATTCGCCCATGCCGAAAATACGGATCTGGTGCGAAACGATCGCCGCGTCAGACAGGCGCTTTAAATAAGGCACCGCGCGCTCATACATCATCGGGCGGCACTCGCGCGGCGGACCGGGCAGCATGATCACATGCTTTCCCTCCGCCTCAAACGCGCAGCCGGGCGCCGTGCCCCACGGATTGTCCAGCACCTCGCACCCCTCGGGCAGCCACGCCTGCTGTTCGTTGTTTTTGGTCATCACGCGCCCGATACGCGCGAAATACGCCTGAATTTTCGCAAGCTCTTCCTCATGCAGCACCAGCTTCTTGCCGAAGCATTCCGCCAGCGTCTGCTTGGTTAAATCGTCAAACGTCGGGCCGAGCCCGCCGGTCGTCAGCAAAATATCCGCGCGCGATTTTGCAAGCGTCACCGCCGCGCGAAGCCGCTCGGGATTATCGCCCACCACCGTGTGATAATACACGTTGATCCCAAGCTCGGAAAGCGCCTGCGAGACCATCTGCGCGTCTGAATTGAGCGTGTTGCCGAGCAGCAGCTCTGTCCCAACCGCAATAATTTCCGCACTATAGCTCATGATATGTCACGATCCCTTCTAAATTTCAACATATTCCACGCCGGAGATCGCCTCATCCACCAGCGCATCGACCGTCAAATTCGCCTCCTCGCGCAGGATATCCTCCATGCGCGGCTTCGTTTTCGGATGCTTCGGGGTAAACACGGTGCAGCAGTCCTCATACGGCAAAATTGAGGTTTCAAACGTGTCGATCCTGCGCGAAATAACAACGATCTCTTCTTTATCCATGCCGATCACCGGGCGCAGCACCGGCAGCGTACACATCGCCGCGGTCACGCCGAGCGCCTCCATCGTCTGACTTGCGACCTGACCGAGGCTTTCGCCGGTCACAAGCGCCTTGCAGTCATGCGAAAGCGCGATCTGCTCGGCAATGCGCATCATGAAGCGGCGCATGATCAGCGTGAAGAAATCCTCCTCGCAGTGCGCGCGGATCTCCTCCTGAATTTTCGTAAACGGAACCATCGCGATCTTCATTCCGCCCGCGTAAGCCGAAAGCTTTTCCGCAAGCTCGATCACCTTTTGCTTCGCGCGCTCCGACGTATAGGGATATGAGAAGAAATGCACCCCCAGTAAGGATACGCCGCGCTTTGCGATCATATACCCGGCGACCGGACTGTCGATCCCGCCGGAAAGCAGCAGCGCCGCGCGCCCGTTCGCGCCGACCGGCATACCGCCCGCGCCCATGCGCGGATTCGCGTGGACATACGCCGCGCGGTCGCGCACCTCGACCTTGACGAGAACCTCCGGCGCATGCACATCGACCACAAGCTGCGGGAACGCGTCGTGCAGCCTCCCGCCGATCTCGCGCGCGATGTCCGGCGACTTGAGCGGAAAGCTCTTGTCAGAGCGCTTCGCATCGACCTTAAACGTCTTGGCATAGCGCAGCTGCTCGCCCAGATGGCGCACCGCCGTGTCAAAAATACAGTTGATATCCTTCTCGCATTCCGCCGCGCGGCACACGCTGACCACGCCGAACACACGGCACACCGCGTCCTCCACCGCGTCCATATCGCACGGCTCCTGCGGCTCGACATAAATTGTCGATTGCAGGCAGTAAATATGAAACCGCCCGAGCTTGCGCAGGCGCCACGCGATGTTTTTCATCAGCCGCTTCTCAAAATTCCCGCGATTTAAGCCCTTTAAGACGATCTCGCCCAGCTTTAACAGCAAAATTTCCTTCAATTTCAAAAACTCCTTATTCTTTGGTAAACAGCTCTTCCACCGCCGCGCAGAACGCATCCGCCTGTGCAAGCGTCGTATCGTCTGAAATGCTGATGCGCAGCGCGCAATCGATCAGCTTCGGCGCAATGTGCAGCGCCTCCAGCACATGGCTGCGCCGCCCGCGGCTGCACGCCGAGCCGGAGGATACATAAATATCGCGCGATTCCAGCATGCGCATCGCGACCTCGCTCGGATATCCCGGGATCGCGATCGACAAAATATGCGGCGCGCCGCCGTCATGCAGCAGCACGACCTGCGGCATCGCGCAAAGCCGGTCTTTTAAATGCAAAAGCACCGCGCGCATCGCGTCTGCATTGCCCGCCGCAGCGATCGCCGCGCCGAAGCCCGCGATCGCGGGGACATTCTCCGTCCCGGGGCGCAGCGCCTTCTCCTGCCCGCCGCCCAGCGTTCGCGCCGCAATGCGCACGCCGCGCCGAATATACAGCGCGCCCACGCCCTTCGGCGCATGGATCTTATGCCCGGAAACCGTCATGAGATCAACGACCCCCGCGCGCAGCGAGATCGGAATTTTCAAAAACGCCTGCACCGCGTCCGTGTGGATCAGCGCGCCCGGCCTCGCGCGGCGCACCGCGCGCGCAATGTCAAACACCGGATACACCGCGCCGACCTCGTTGTTCACATGCATGATCGAAACAAGCCGCGTGTCCTCGCACAGCGCCGCGCACACCCCGTCCGGCGTGCACTCCTCAGGCGGAAGAAACGTCACGCGAAAGCCCAGACGCGCAAGCTCCCGCGCAGGCTCAAGCACAGACGCATGCTCCACCGCGCTCACGATCATATGCCCGCCGCGCCGGATATGCGGCGTCATCGCGCCAAACAGCGCCAGATTATTGCCCTCCGTGCCGCCGGAGGTAAAAATAAATTCGCCCTTATCCGCGTGCAGCCGCTCGGCAAGCTGCGTGCGCGTATCGCGCAAAATCGCCTCCGTCTCGATCCCGAGGCGATGCAGGGACGATGGGTTTCCAAACTGCGTGCGCATCGCGCGCATCGCCGCGTCCGCCGCCTGCTGCGACGTTTGCGTTGTCGCTGCATTGTCAAAATAAATCATTTTTTTCACCAAGTTTATCCATAGAGTCTACTTAATTACAGTATAAACGAAAACGCGCGATAAATCCAGTGTCTTTTCATAATTTCAGCAAATTATTCCGCGGCGCGGAAAAAGCGCGGCGTCCGGCGCGTTTGCCCTTGTCAACACGTGCGTTCTATGCTATAATACAATTTGTTGTGAAGCCACGCAATGAGCAAAATCCGCCCATGCGCGGTGCAAGGCGCGCAGCTTCGCCTTTTTTGCGCGAACGCCGCCTGCTTTTGAAAGGAGTGTCCCCATGTCTGGAAAAGTGATTCTCGGCGCCCAGTGGGGTGACGAGGGCAAGGGCAAATTCATCGATATTTTCGCCTCGCAGGCGGATATCGTCGTCCGCTCGCAGGGCGGAAATAACGCAGGTCACACGGTCATCGTGGGCGAGAACGTGTTTAAACTGCATCTGATCCCGTCCGGCATCCTCTATCCGGGCACGGTAAATATCATCGGCGCAGGCGTCGTGCTCGACCCGAAGGTCGTGCTGGAGGAAATGGCGGCGCTGCGCGAAAAAGGCATCTCGCTGGAGCATCTGTATATCGATGCGCGCACGCATGTCATCATGCCCTGGCACATCACGCTTGACGGGCTGAGCGAAAAAGCGCGCGGCAAGGGCGATATCGGCACGACGAAGAAGGGCATCGGTCCCTGCTACATGGACAAGGCGGAGCGCTCCGGCATCCGCATGCACGATTTCGTCAGCGCAGAGAAATTTGAGCGCGCGGTGCGCAGCGCCGGCGCCGTAAAAAACGAGATCATTACAAAGCTTTACGGGATGCCCGCGCTCGATCTTGACGCGATCTGCCGCGAATATCGCGAGTATGCAGAGCTTCTGCGCCCGTTCGTGCGCGATACCACCCCGATGATTTATGACGCGCTGAAGGCGCAGAAAAATGTTCTGTTTGAGGGCGCGCAGGGTACGCTGCTCGACCTGGATATGGGCACCTATCCGTATGTCACCTCGTCGCACCCGGTCGCGGGCGGCGTGTGCATCGGCTCCGGCGTCGGGCCGACGATGATCAACGAGGTCATCGGCATCTGCAAGGGTTATACCACGCGCGTCGGCAAAGGTCCGTTCCCGACCGAGCTGGAGGACGAGACCGGCGAATATATCCGCCAAAAGGGCGCGGAATTCGGCACAACGACCGGGCGTCCGCGCAGAACCGGCTGGTTTGACGCGGTGATTGCGCGCTATACCGTGCGCGTAAACGGTCTGACCTCGCTTGTGATCAATAAAATCGACCCGCTGATGGGGCTTCCGAAGATCAAGCTGTGCACCGGCTATGAGATGGACGGCAAGATCACGCGTGACTTCCCCGCGGATCTGGACGATTTGGCGCGCTGCACCCCGGTGTATGAGGAATTTGACGGGTTTGACGAGGACCTCAGCGACATTCGCGAATATGATAAGCTGCCGGAGAATTTAAAGAGATATATCGCGCGGATCGAAGAGCTGTGCGATTGCCCGGTCGGGATCGTCGGCGTCGGGCCGGATCGCGACCAGATCATCTGCCGCTGAATATTATGATAGAAAACGCGCCGTTCCCGCATGCATAGCAGGAACAGCGCGTTTTTTTATAGCAGCACCAAAAGGGCGCGGTCTTAGCCAGACCGTGCCCTTTTCCCATACAGCGCAGATCAACATACCACAGCATCCTCCGCCGTAAATTCACGCAGCGAATGCTCTTTCACCTGAATGCAGACGTAGGTCATGCCGCTTTTCTCACCCGCGAAGAACCGCCGCTTCGCCGCTGGTGAAATTTTCAGCCAATCTCCGGCTGCAAGAGAAACCGTTTCCCCGTCGATCTCTGCCTTTCCCTGCCCTGCAATGATCCCGTAAATTTCCTCATTGTTCCGGTGCGAATGCACGAAAGGCACGCTCGCGCCCGCCGGAAGGCGGTTGACGCTCACCTCTGCGCCGGTCAGCGCCAGCTTCTCATGCAGCTCATATCTCGCTTCGTTTCCGCTGTTTGTCTTTGTGTAGTTAGCCATGTGTAAGACCTCCAAAAGATATTTGCAATTTGCTTGCCTGAGTATAGCTTACAAGCTTGCGCATGCAAAAACAAGTACGCACTTTTTTATAACTATACATATCAAACAGAATGTGTTATAATATATGAAGAGGTGATGCGCATGAAAACAAAAGAAGAGTTGCCGGTATGCCCCGTCGCAACCGCCATCTCTCTGATCGGCGGGAAATGGAAGCTGCTCATTCTCCGCAATCTCAAATCGCGTCCGTGGCGCTTTAACGAATTGCAGCGCGACTTAGACGGGATCTCGCAAAAGGTTCTAACCGACAGTCTGCGCCAGATGATCGATGACGGACTGGCATACCGTCATGATTATCGGGAAATGCCGCCAAAAGTCGAATATGGTCTCACGCAGCTCGGGAAAGAAATGCTGCCGATCATCGACGCGCTTGCCAAATTTGGAAATTATTATAAAACCGTTGCAAAATAAGCGGCGAGCGCGTTTTGACATCCCCCGAAAATTATGCTACAATAACAAAAAATCCGCAGTGCTTCGAATGATAAAAGAGGTGTCAATATGGTAATCGAACCGAAGGTTCGCGGCTTCATCTGTACAACGGCGCATCCCGCCGGCTGCAAACAGAATGTTCGCGAGCAAATTGAATATGTAAAAAGCAAGCCCGCCCGCCCCGGCCGCCTGCGCGCCCTGATCCTCGGCGGCTCAACCGGCTACGGTCTTGCAAGCCGGATCGCGCTTGCCTACGGCGCAAACGCCGACACGATCAGCGTTGCTTACGATAAGCCCGCGATCGGCACGCGCACGGCGACCGCCGGGTGGTATAACACCGCCGCGTTTGAGCAGCTCGCGCATGCAGACGGGCGCTATGCAAAAAGCATCAATGGCGACGCGTTTTCCAACGAGATCAAGGCGCAAACGATAGACCTGATCCGCCGCGATCTTGGGCAGATCGACGTGATCGTATACAGCCTCGCCTCCCCCGTGCGGATCGATCCGATAAGCGGCGAGCGCTATCATTCGGTCATCAAGCCGCGCGGCGCGGCATTTTGCAACAAATCGATCGATATCAATACCCGCACGGTCACCCGCGCGGAGCTTGAGCCGGCTACGGACGAGGAAACCGCGGCGACCGTGAAGGTCATGGGCGGCGAGGACTGGATGCTCTGGATCCGCGCCCTGCACGACGCGGGTCTGCTTGCGGACGGGGTGAAAACCGTGGCGTATTCCTATATCGGTCCGGCCGTCACCCATCCGATCTACCGCTCGGGTACGATCGGCGCGGCGAAGCTCGACCTGGAGCGCACCGCACGCGAGATCACCGAAACCCTCGCGCCCATCGGCGGGCATGGGTATATTTCGGTCAATAAAGCGCTGGTCACGCAGGCAAGCTCTGCGATCCCGGTCGTTCCGCTTTATATCGGCATTCTTTACCGGGTCATGAAGGCGCACGCGCTGCACGAGGGCTGCATAGAGCAGATGGAGCGCCTGATGCGCACGCACCTGCTCGAGCCGGAAGTCGGGCTTGAGAAAGATGGGCTGATCCATATGGACGATTGGGAGATGCGCCCGGAGATTCAAGCCGAGGTTATGCGCGCGTGGGACGCGATCACAACCGAAAATCTCGACGAGATGTGTGATTTAAACGGATATGAAGACGATTTTTACCGCCTGTTCGGCTTCCGCGTAGCGGGCGTGGACTATGCGGCGGACGTTGACCCCGCGGTCATGATCCCGAGCCTTGCGGAATCGTGCTAGCTCTTTTCTGCGCAATATCAATGGGTACTTCATTTGAAGTACCCATTCTTTTTGCCTAAATTTCGATCTCCATCGAGTCATACGACGCGAGAAACCCCTCTTTTTGCACAAATTGCGCAAACTCCTCGTGCAGCATCACATCGCCGTCACGATGCAGCCCATTATGCGAAAAATGGTTGCACACGCAAATCGTGCGCGCATCCACGCAGCCCAGCTGCCGCAGGCGCTCGCGCACCTCGATATCCGCGGCAACGCCCATATGCGTCGCGCGCGTGTCGGTCAGCGCGCAGGTGCAGTCCAGACTGATGCAATCCAGCCGCTTCCCGGCAAGATACGCAAACACCGCATCGTCCGGCATGCCGGTATCGTGCGCATAGAGCAGCGTGCGCCCGCCACGCTCGATCAAATAGAAAAACGCGTCCTCATCCGGCTTATGCGCCGCCGGAAGCGCGGTCACGCGGTACGCGCCAAGCGCGACCGACTCAAACGCGCGAATCTCGCGAAACGTCATGTCCGTGTCCGCAAGGTCGCAGTGCGCACGCAGCAGCTCGCCCACCCTGCGGTTGCCCACGACCGTGACCGGCTGCGCGTTTGGAATCGTGCAGTACCAGCGCGTGTCTCGCGCGCGCAGCTCTTCAAACGCGAAATGATCGCTGTGCGAATGCGTGATCAAAATATATAAAACGCGCGAAAGCCCGATCCCTGCGCGCCCGGCGCTGTAGCTCAGATCCGGCGCAATGTCGATCAGCAGATCGCGCTCAATGAGCGAGCTTGCCCGCCCGCGCACATTGCGTCCGCCCGCGCGCCGCGCCGCCGTGCAAACCGGGCACTCGCAAAACGCCGCAGGCACGCCTTCATAGGCGGCCGTTCCCAAATATGTCAGTTTCAAATGATCTCTCCCCTTTGCAAAAAATAATTGTGCGCGCCGCCCCGTTTTTGCGCATTTCCACGCCCTTTGCGCATACCCGCGCGCGGCGCAGGGCATACTGAATCAAAACGAAAGGAGGCGACGCCATGAGCGCGCCAAAGCGAGAGGGCTGGTCATCCAATCTCGGCTTTATTTTCGCAACCGCCGGCAGCGCGATCGGGCTGGGAAACATCTGGAAATTCCCCGGGAAAGCGGGCGCGGGCGGTGGCGGCGCGTTCCTCCTCGTCTATGCGCTGATCGTCTTTACGCTGGGTGCATCCGTCATGCTGGCGGAGCTGGTGCTCGGGCGGCACACGCAGCGCGGCACAGTCGGCGCGTTCCACTCGGTCGCGCCGCGCTGGACGTTCCTCGGCGCGATCGGGATTCTTTGCGGCTTCCTCGTTTTGTCTTATTACAGCGTGATCGGCGGCTGGGTTTTAAAATACGTCACGGTGTATCTGGCAGGCGGCATCGCGCCCGATCAGGCCGCCGCCGCGTTTGCGCAATTCACCGCGCATCCGCTGCAGCCGCTCATTTTCCTGCTTCTGTTTCTCGGCGCGACCGCGCTGATCGTTCTGCGCGGCATATCCGGCGGGATCGAGCGGGTCAGCCGGGTGTTCATGCCGGTGCTGCTCGTTTTGCTGCTCGTCCTTCTCGTCCGCTCGGTCACGCTGCCCGGCGCGGCGGAGGGGCTGCGCTTTCTGACCACGTTTGATTTTTCCCGGCTCACGCCGCCGGTTTTGCTCAGCGCACTGGGGCAGGCGCTGTTTTCGCTCTCGGTCGGGCTGGGCACGACCTGCACCTACGCCTCGTATTTAAGCCGCAAGGAAAACCTCGCCGGCAATACCGGGCTAATCTGCCTGCTCGACACGGCGGTCGCGTTTCTCGCCGCATTCATGCTGATTCCCGCCGTGTTCGCAACCGGAACGCCGCTTGGCGCGGGCGGCACGTTTGCATTTGTCGCGCTGCCGGGCGTGTTCGCCGCGATCCCCGGCGGCGGCGTGTTCGCCGCGCTGTTTTACCTGCTGCTCGCGTTCGCCGCGCTGACCAGCTCGATCTCCATCCTCGAGGCGCTCGTCACCTTCGGAGTAGAAACGCTGCACCTTTCGCGCCGCCGCGCCACGCTCTGCTTCGTTGTGCTGCTCGCTCTGTTCGGCGCGATCTATTCGCTCTCGCAGGGCGCGGTCGATCTGCGCGGCGTGTGGTATAGCGTCCGCGCAGGGGTCACGTTCCCGTCGCTCGGCGCAATGCTTGAAAATTTGACCGATTATTTGCTCATTCCGCTCGGAAGCCTTGGCTTTTGTCTGTTCGTCGGCTGGATCTGGGGCGCGGAGCACGCGATCGCCGAGGTCACGCAGGGCGGACGCTTTCGCTTTCCGCTTCAGCGCGTATGGTCCGTGCTCATTCGATATTTTGCGCCCGCGGCGATCCTTTTGATTTTGGTTTTGGGCTTCCTTGGCGAAATCACGCTCTAGCGCGCTGCCAGCGCCATGACGCCGCACCACTTGTCCCGCAGATGCCTTGCCGGGAGATCCTGCGCACCACTTGTCCCGCCCGCGCATAAGATAGTCCCGGGAGAAATTCCCCGGCGGGCAAACCGCCGAACCTCGAAGGGAGGCTTCGCTTATGTTCCCATTCCCCGCATTTATTCTGGGCGGCATCCTCGGCTTTTTCTCCGGAAGCTGCCGCTCCTGCGGAAACCGCTGCTGCCTCCGCTAGCCGCTGCGCCGTAAGCGGCGCGGACACTTGATGCGCGAGAAAGCCGCGCCCCCTGATGCAGGTCCCTGTGTCAGAGGGCTACATAAGCCGGCTTTATGATATTCGCAACCATCCCCCGCGCGGACAAGCCGCCCACGTCTGAGCCGCACACAAGCCGTTGATCGAAAGCATGCCGACATTCATCCTGCTTCCGCGCCGCAGTGAGCAGCATAAATTCCCCGCAGAGCAGCTTTGATTTTCCCCATAGGCAGGTGGCGCAGTATCGCGCGATTAGAAATACACGCCGCGCTCCTTCCTCGCAAGTCGCATAGTTAAAACCACGCCGCTGACTCCGGTTCTCATTCCGCAGCTGAGTAGCGCAAACCGTTTCACCCCGGTGATTCATCGGCTTTTATCCCGCCGCGCAATGGGCAGCACGCAAAACCGTTTAGCGAAAAAGCCAGATTATCTCCCCCTTACAAAAAGAGCAACGCCAAACCATGGCGCTGCTCTATCAATGATAAGGAGAGGGTCGCCGGGCAATGAAATCTATTATATGCCCGGCGACAATTTAGGAAGGAGAAAAAGCAAAGTTGTTTCGGCGGCCTATCCATGCCGCGCTGTGTGTTCTCTATGCAGGGCGATTTCTCGCCCTGCATAGTCGTTTTTTGTTTACCACTCCATGAACAGGATGCGGTCTAAGATCAC
>CAKUEM010000025.1 GCA_934646115.1 uncultured Oscillospiraceae bacterium | reverse complement strand
ATCACGGAGCTGCTGGAAAAGGCGGGATATCAGACCCGTTCCGGCAAGCGGTTTCAGGTGTCTACCATCAAGAGTATTCTCGGAAACCGCCCTCTGTACGAGGGTATGTATAAATACGGCAACATGAATTGGGTCAAGGGCGTTCACGAGCCGATTTTGAACGCAAATAAGGAGTAAGAAAGGTTGAGTGAAATGAAAAAGTGGCTATTTCTCGTTTTGGCGGCTCTCATGGTTTTTACTCTTTGCACCTGTGGTTCCTCCACCAAGGAAGACGAAAACGCCCTGACGGACGAGGAATGGAAGCGGGTGCAGGCCATTTTCACGGAGTATGTGGGCAAGGAAATCGAGAAGAAGCCGGTCTACTGCGGTGAATGGCGTGAGGGCAGGCAGTATAAGACCGAGAACTATGCTTATGGTCAGTACCTAATCAATATGGACGATGATGGATATGTCCATCTGGTTGTGTGGATTCAGGATAAAGCCGGTTCGGAAGGTCGAACCGTCATGTATAACCGGCTTGAAGATAAAAATGCCCCGCCGATGGAGAAAACAAACGAATAAGGCTTCTGCAAGGGCAGGAGCAACAGCCATGACGGGCTATCTGTGCAGAAATGCACAGCTAGCTCGTTAAAAAAGCCGGCATCACGTGAAGTGATGCCGGCTTTTTATTGAGTCTGCGATAAATCGCAGTGCGATCTATCTTAAATATATCAAAGCACAAAAGCACGCTTCTGTTGTTGAGGATAAAACAACCGCTAAAATCAAGAAGTTATTTTTGCAGATTCGCGCTTAGATGCTTGGATAACACAGCCAAAGAGGTCGCCATATTTTCGTTTTTTACTAAAATATGCGCGGGCGCTTTTAAAAGAATCGGCGCAAAGTTCCAGATCGCAAGGATCCCGCTTTCCACCATATGGTCACAAACCTCCTGCGCAAAATTCACCGGAACGGTAATGATTCCGATTCGGATCTGATATTTTTTGCAGAACGGTGCAAGCTCCTCCACCGGGTAAATGCGCTTTCCGGATTCATCCGGGTCTTTCGATTCCGGCGATTTGTCAAATGCGGCGACAATATTCAGCCCATAATCGCGAAAGCCGGTATAAGACAGCAGCGCCTGACCGAGCTTGCCCGCGCCGACGATAATCGCATCATTCACCTCATGATAGCCGAGATACGCCTCAATATCCATAATCAGGTCGCGCGTGACATAGCCGATTTTGGGGCGGCCGCCGCCGCTGACCGACGCCAGGTCCTTTCGGACCTGAATTTCGCCCAGCCCCAGCGCCTCTGCCACCTGCTTGGCAGAAACCGTTCGCCCGCCGCGCTCTTCCAGCGTGCGCAAAAAGGTTAAATACATGGGGAGCCGCTGCAATGCCTGTATCGATATCGCTTTTTCCATGCCGCCGCTCCTTTCCGCCAGGTTTTATAAAAAGGCGGCATATCGGGATAAAACCGGCATGCCGCCTTTCTCCGCATTATATCTGCCACATGATGCAGCCGTTTTTAGAAATCAACTTCCTTGTCATAGAAGCAGCAGTCAAGCAGCTTCTCCATCACAGCCGGGGTGATCTGGCGCGGGTTGCTGCCCGTGCAAGCATCGCCAACTGCAAGCTCTGCAACCTGCGGCAGCTTCTCAAGGAACTCCTTCTCGTCGATGATGCCGCCCTCATAGTCCTTAATGCACATCGGAATGTTGAGCTTCTTGTTCATGCCGCGCAGATGAGCGATCAGCGCATCAACCAGCTCAGCATCGGTCTTGCCCTCGAGGTGCAGGAAGCGCGCAATATCTGCATAGCGCTTTGCCGCCTCCGGCTCTTTCGCGTTATATTTAATGACCTTCGGCAGGTACATTGCATTTGCGCAGCCATGCACGATATGTCCGCCGCTGTAAGCCGCACCGGTCTTGTGCGCCATCGAGTGAACGATGCCGAGCAGCGCGTTCGAGAACGCCATGCCTGCCAGGCACTGCGCGTTATGCATCCGATCACGCGCGGCCATATCGCCGTTATAAGAATCGATCAGGTCCTCGCTGATCATCTTGATCGCATGCAGCGCAAGCGGATCGGTGTAATCGCAATGCAGCGTGGAAACATACGCCTCGATCGCATGCGTCATTGCATCCATGCCGGTAAACGCAGTAAGCTTCGGCGGCATGGTCTCAGCCAGCGCCGGATCAACGATCGCAACGTCCGGCGTAATGTTAAAGTCAGCCAGCGGATACTTGATACCCTTCGCATAGTCGGTGATAACCGAGAACGCAGTCACTTCCGTTGCCGTACCCGAGGTGGACGGAATCGCGCAGAATTTCGCCTTCGTGCGCAGCGTGGGGAAGTTAAACGGAATGCAAAGCTGCTCAAATGTGGTGTCCGGATACTCATAAAACGCCCACATGGCCTTTGCCGCATCGATTGGCGAACCGCCGCCGATGGAAACGATCCAATCCGGCTGGAACTTGGTCATTGCAGCAGCACCGCGCATCACGGTCTCAACCGACGGATCCGGCTCGACGCCTTCAAACAGCTCGACCTCCATCCCCGCTTCCTTCAGGTTGCTGACAACCTTATCTAAAAAGCCGAAGCGCTTCATGCTGCCGCCGCCGACAACAACGATCGCCCGCTTACCGGTTAAGGTTTTCAACGCATCCAGCGCATCCTTGCCATGATACAGATCTCTCGGTAATGTAAATCTAGCCATTTTATGAAGCCTCCCTAAAAAATTCCGATGCAATGCACATCGGTTTTTTATTATGGCATTATTGTAGCATGCGTACCAAATCTTCGGAAGATACAAAACTGGTATATCGATATTCATTTATCGATATACCAGTATCTATTGCATTGCTATTTCAGCAGACCGATCACAAAAAGGTGCAGCGGATAATAGAAATAGAATCCCCATTTGAGCACACGATTAAGCGTTTCGCTGCGTCCGCGCTGCCCATTATAGCGCAAAATCAGCGGGATCGCGAGCACGACAGCCATTTGCAACAGCCCATACGCCCAATCCAGCGCGAGGCAATACACCGCGGCATAAATCATCACATAACAAAGCATCCAGAGCATCTGCGCGCGTAGATTCCCGCGGTTTGTTCCGAACGCCAGAATGCACAGACTGGCAATGCAGCTCCAGTCGCTGGGGAAGCTCACCACGCAAATAAGGAGGATCAACAGGACGCGCGTGCTGCCGTGCCGGATCCGCGCACTGTACGCCACGCGCAGCATGACCAGCCCCCACGCGAGCGACCACATCACGCTCGTTTGATTAAACACGCTGCCGGAAGCAAACGGCAAAAACGACTGAGCGGACGAGGAGCCGAGCGAAGCATAAACATACGCGAAATGCGAAATCACCGCAAAGCCAAAGAGCCGCGCGGTGTAGCGGTTGATATTTCTTGTGTAATAATAGCCCTCCGCAACGAAATAGCACATGATCGGGCATGTGATCCTGCCGATCACATGTAAAATGAGCGGCAGCGCCTGCCTGGAATAGCCGGGATAGCACAGCCAGGCAATATGATCAAGCGTCATCGCAAGGATCGCGATCAGCTTCAGCGTGTTCGCATTGTATGTCTTTTTCAATTGATCCATATCTCCCTAGAGCTTCGCCGTGGTCTCTTTTAAAATCTCAATAAACCGGCGGT
This sequence comes from uncultured Oscillospiraceae bacterium, assembly GCA_934646115.1. Classification (GTDB taxonomy): domain Bacteria; phylum Bacillota; class Clostridia; order Oscillospirales; family JAAYXM01; genus RGIG7332. The sequence goes on along the minus strand of CAKUEM010000025.1, from coordinate 22,688 downwards.
CCTCCTCGCTGAAGTGATAGCTTTTGCGCGAAATCAGAAGGTCTTTGCAGCGATTGCGCGGTGTTTCACAGGGCTTCTGCACAAGACCATAGCGCGTTAGAATATCGCGCGGCACGGGCGAGACCCACATATAAGTATACGGCATAGACGAAAGCAGCTCAAACTGGCTCGCGCGCTCATACACCGAGATGGTTTTTTTATTTTCCTGATCTCTGGCGAGGCGGCGCGCCTCCACCGTGGGCAGCGCGGGCACGGAGATATCGCCATGCACGATCTCAATATACTCTGAAAGCTCCGCCTCATTGATTTTTTGCTGACCGGCAAGCGGATGATATTCCGAAAGCACGATCGCATGGTCAAATTCAAGCAGCTGCTCCGCGCGCAGGTCACGCTCTTCGATCGCGTTTAAAAAATACTGCTCATAGATCACCTGATAGCGAATGACCGCGAGATTATGCACACTCTGCGCGACATGTTGGATCGATGCGGCGGAATTTGTTTCGCGATAATTGATACCGATCCGCTTCTTCGGGTCAAGCGTTTGAACAAAATCGCAGAAGGCATGCGCGATATAGCTTGCGCGCGGCGCGGTCAGATCAAAGCTCTGCCCGGCGTCTCCGCCGCCTTTATAGCGCGATTCGATCGCCTCCATCTCGCGCAGGATGTTCTTGGCATAGCCCAAAAATTCCGCCCCGCGCTCCGTGGGGATCACGCCCTTCGAGGTGCGGTTGAAAATCGCGATGCCGAATGTCTCCTCCAGCTCGCGGATCGCCTTGCTCAGGTGCGGCTGCCCCATATAAAGATTCTCCGCCGCGCGGGAGATCGAGCCGGTGCGTTCCACCTCGACCGCATATTTAAAATAAAGCAAATTGTTCATCCGCCGACCTCCCTTTCTGACAATGCGCGTATTGATCCGGTTTTAAAAATTCTTATCCTTTGGCAGCAGCCACACGCCATGCGCGCGCCGACCGCGGCTTTCGTCCATATGCGTAACTTCGGGCATGTCGCTTTGCGCAAGCGCGAACACCTCGGAAAAATCGGGGATCCCGCTCGCCGCATCCACCGTTTGCAGGCAGAAATGCGCGGTCGAAACTGCGCTTCTGGCGCATTCCTCCGGCGTTTTCCCATGCAGCATCGCGCATAAAAAGCCCGCAATGCTGCTGTCGCCCGCGCCGGTCGCCGACACGATGTTCTGCGTATCCAGCGCCTGGCAAAGCAGCTCGCGCCCCGCCCAATGCGCCGGGTCGAGCGAAAGCTCGGGAATACTTGCGATCCGCGCCGCGTCTGCTGTGCGGATATAATACCCCTTCAGCCCGCATTTGATGACCAGAACGCCCGCGCCCATGGCAAGCAGCCGGTCGGACAGGCGCGTCAGGTCAGAGAGCTCCATCACGGAGATGATATCGCGCCCCGCCGCCGCGCGGTTTAACTCATCATACCGCGCGCGATCCAGCATGAGCAAAAGCTCCTCAAAGCTCGGCACGAACACATCCACATACGGCATGATCATCGCCAAAATCGCGCCCCAGTCCTTCTGCCCCGCCGGCGCGGTCGGATCGGGCAGCGCCATATCCAGCGAGACCGCGCTTCCGTTTTCATGCACGCGCTTTAAAATTTTTACAAGCAGCTCTGGGCGCTCATACATATTTTTCATCAGCGGCGGATATCCGAAATGGAAGATCCGGCTGTTTTTTGCGGATTCATAATCCACATCCTCTGGCAAAAACAGATCATTCGTGCCGGTATTATGTAAAAAGATGCGGTCATTTCCCGGAACGCTGAGCACGATGGAATACGAGGTCGACCCCTCATCGCTGCTCGTGATGCGCTGCGTCAGCGCATAGCGCCCGAACAGCTCGCGGATCGTATTTCCGAAATCATCGTTGCCCACGCGGGTATTCACGAGCGTGCGCAGCCCGAGCTTGGAAGATGCCGCGCCGGAATTGGAAACGCTTCCGCCAAGCGACAGCGTTGCCCCATCGACCGCGACCAGCTTGCCCGCGCGGAACACATCCCCAAGCGCGCGCTTTTCGCGCGGGAACGCCGGCGTAATATCCAGGCAGACATGCCCGCAAAACATAATGTCAAACTCTTTCATACGCTCCTCCTATTGCACCGGGAGCGGCGCGCCGCCCCGCAGGATTCTATTCTCACCCCCTATGATATCATGCTTTCCCCCTCATTTCAAGCTATCGCGCGCGGAAAGCTTCCTACTATATAAAACACTCCTCTTTCGCAGACGTTTTCAGCCGCTCCCTTTCCAATCCCTGTGCCGCCGGAGAAGCATATGTCGATCGCCGACCGCGCAAAAAATAAGCCGGGGCGTCTTGCCCCGGCTTATTGAGGATTTTATTGCTGCTTATCGTTTTCGTCAAACAAATCGCCGCATTCCGGGCAGAACTTCGGCGGGTTTGCCGGATCCTCCGGCTGCCAGCCGCATTTATCACAGCGATATACCGCCGCGCCCGCCGGCGCCGGCTTGCCGCAGTTCTGACAGAACTTCCCGGTATTTTGCGTGCCGCAAGAGCAGGTCCAGCCGTTCGCTGCCGGTGCGGGTTTGCCGCAATTCTGGCAGAACTTTCCGGTGTTCTGCGTGCCGCAAGAGCAGGTCCAGCCACCTGCCGCCGGCGCTTGCGCCGGCTGCTGTTGCTGTTGCTGCCCCATGGCAAACAGATTTGCCGCTGCGCCGCCGCCTGCGTTCTGCGCCATATTCATGCCGAAGAAGCCGCCCATTGCGCCCATTCCGCCCTCGTTTTTCGCCGCATCCTGCATCGCCTGCGCCTGTGCGCCGACCATGTGTGCCGCCGCCATCGTCGGGTTGCGGAATGCCGCGTTGCGCTGGATCTCCTTAATCATCTTCTCGTCTTCCTCAGACGCATTGACCGAAGATACGCCGAACGCCACGATCTCAATTCCGCGCAGATCGCGCCACTTGGCAGACAGCACCTGATTGAGCGCATCGCCGATCTCTATCGTATGCGCAGGCAGCGCGCTGTAACGCACGCCCATCTCGGAAATGCGCGCAAACGCGGGCTGCAGCGCAGTCAGAAGCTCGGTCTTGAGCTGGCTGTCGATCTCCTCGCGGCTATATTCGCTCTCCACATTTCCGCAGACGTTCTGATAAAACAGCATCGGATTTGTGATTTTATAAGAATACTCGCCATGGCAGCGGATCGCGATATCCACATCCAGCCCGATATTCTGATCGACTACGCGGAACGGAACCGGGCTCGGTGTTCCGTACTTATTGCCCACGATCTCCTTCGTGTTGAAGTAATACACGCGCTGATCCTTCCCCGCGTCGCCGCCAAAGGTAAAGCGCTTTCCGATCTGCGCAAAGCTTTTCTTAATGCCCTCGCCCAGACCGCCATAAAAAATGCTCGGCTCTGTGGACGTGTCATACACAAATTCGCCCGGCTCAGCGCACAGCTCAACCACCTTGCCGGATTCCACAATGATCATGCACTGCCCGTCGCTCACCGCGACGATCGAGCCGTTAGAAATGATATTATTCTCGCCCTTTTTGTTTGAGCTTCTGCCGCCGGTTCTCTTTTCGCCCTTTGCAACCAGAACATCCGCATCAAGCGCCTCGCAGTAGAAGAACTCGCGCCACTGATCAGCCAGCACGCCGCCCAGCGCGCCCACACCCGCCTTTAATAATCCCATGTGTTCTCGTCCCTTTCCAGATTTTATTGATATTCGGTCAAATCCCAAACAAAATATTCGCAAACAAGGCGACCGGTGCTATCAGTCTGCGGAGAGAATTCATATCCTCCCCGCGCGTAGAACGCGACCTTTACATTGGGATTCTGCACAGATCCATTGCACCGTATGGAAAACGGTTCTCCCTCAAGAACTGCCTGCTTATAAAGCGTCTCATTCGTCGGCATGATGTAATACACATCACAATATCGCGGAATCACAAAATAATATGCGTCCCCGGGAAATTCGAAATGCCGGATCGCTGCACGCGCATCTGCGGTCAGACTTGGGAATAACCGATCTATACATTGCTCGCGCCGCGCCATGCCTTCCTCGCCATAGCCCAAAAACACAACCGCCCACTGCGCATCGCTCTCTTCCGAAAACGGCAGCGCTTTGGCATAATCAGACCAATGGTCGCGATCGACATACACCATGCCCGGCCCATCCAGCATTTCCAGCCCATCCATCGGGTCTTTATTTGAAAATGCGCAACCGCATAGTCCAAGCAGCACTATGCCAATGGCACGCAGTTGCCTCCATACCCGCTTCATGCTCAGCCCTTTGGCAGCTCAATGCGCAGCTCTTCCTGCATCATGCGCGCGATCATTGTTGCAACCTCGCAGCGCTTGATGTTCGCATCCGGATGGAACGTATAGTTCTCATCGCTTCCCACCGCGATACCAAGATCAAAGAGATCCTTAATCTCATAGGCGTGCGGCGTCGTGTCATGCACATCTGGGATATCGGTCAGCGGGACGTCATTAATGAAATGACGGGTCGCAATGCTGCGCGAGAACAGATAAGCTACCTGACTGCGCGTTGCCAGCGCGTCCCACTCGAAGACCATGTAATCTTCCATGATGTAGTTGTCGTAGCAATACTGCACATAGGTATCATACCAGTTTTTCCCGCTCTGGTCAAATGAATATCCGTCTTCCGCCTTGATGGAATACACACACGCGGCAATTTTCGCAGCCTCGGCGCAGGTCAGACCCGCGTCCGGATCGAAGCGGTTATTGCCTTTTCCGCCGATAATGCCGTATTTTTGCGCCTCGCGCACATACTCATAATACCACGCGCTCTCCGGAACATCATCAAACGGAAGCGAGCCCAGATCTGCGCCCGGCTCACCGCCTTCCAGATCCTTATCTCTAAACCCGCAGTCGCTGCAATAATAATACTCGGTCGCTTCATCATAGCTTAAGGCGGTATGCGAATCGAAAAAGTCAAAATTGCGGTCGCCCTTTGCCTCTGCAATCTTTTTTTCGATCAGTTCATGGGGCGTGGTGCAGGGAACGACAATCAGAAGGTTCCCTGTTCCGATCAGTGCATCCTTACCAAAGCTCGCATTGTCGTTAGAAAGGAACAGCGCTTCCATCTGGTCGCAATTTGCAAAAGCGCGCTCGCACACGGTATGAACCGTGGAAGACAGGCTGACCGTTTGAACATTGCAGCCCTCAAATGCGCATTCGCGAATGATCTCGATCCCATCATTTAAAAACACATTTTCAACGCCGATATCGAAAAAAGCCTTCGGTCCGATCGAGCGGATCTTCACGCCGTCGATCTCTTCCGGGATAACCACATCCGTATTCGGACCGTAATATGCAAGAATAGCGCCTTCATTGTCATATTTAAACAAATCATTCTGGAACACCTGCGCTGCGGATGCGCAAGCACCGCACAGCAGCATCAAAGCTGTGAGCATTGCGATACAATGTTTCATAACTTTTTACACGGAAGGGTGATTCCTCCGCGCTCCTCCTTTACTGTTTTTTAAGATCCGCTGATGCGATACAGCGCGATCTGCGCCACCGCATCATCCTTACCCTTAACGCCGCCGCAAAGCAGCACCGAGCCGTCTGAAAGCATTACGACATCCTTCGCCCAAATCGCGTTCTCCAAGCCAAAGAAGCTGTTGGTGTTTGCCGCAGTTCCGATGATCTTTCCGTCCTTTCCGACCAACTCGATGATCGCGCTCGCCATCAAGAAATAGCCCCATTTTGCCTCTGACGCCGCGGTAATGCCGGCATATTTCAGCGCTTCGCTGCGGACAAGCTCCTTGCCCGCCGTATCAAATACGACCATGCGGTTTCCATCTTCTGTTTTCCCAACAACGATTACATTTTCGCCCGAAATCTCAATGCAATTAAGAATTCCGTTAAACGGACTCTTCTGCTCTGCCGAGGTCCCCTTCAGACCGGAAATGACCCACGGCTCAGCCGCGCCGCCTGCAATTTTTGTAACCTCGTCGCGTCCGCTGAAATAAGTCAGCGCAAAGTCTGCCGTTTGAGAGGTGTAAATATTTCCGGTTGCGGCCGCCTCGCCCGCCTGCGTGCCGTCTGCATTATAAATTTTCGCTGCACCCACGCCGCCGTCTGCATAAATTTTCCCCTGCGCATCTACTGCAAGACCCGAGCGGTTTGTGATGCTCAGCGTTGCGCCGCGCGTCAGCGTTGTGCCGGAAAGCTTATATTCCCGCACCGTTTTGTCGCCATCACCCAGATAAATTGTATCTCCGTATTTTGCCATCCACGGGCTGCTTCCGTTCTGCGCAGTAAACGGCTCGTCGAGCGGAAGATATTCCGCCGTTAACGTAACATCGCCCACCTGAACCGTGCTCGGCGTCGGATTCAGCGGCACGAGCACCGACTCCGCATCCTTCTTCCCATCCTCTTGGTCTTTCTTCTGCTCGACCTGCGTGTCTGCATTTTTGTTATCCTCTGTTTCCTTCGGCTTTGATTCCCCGCATGCTGCAAGCGACACAACGCAAGCAAGCGCTAAAATCATAGCAAGAAGTTTTTTCATGATATTTACCCCTCTCCGTTGATGCGCGCCTCAGCTTCGTCTGCGCGGCGCGAATATACTGCCAGTCCTCCGGTGTTTGCATCCTCCACCGCTCTTTGATTTTCTTCCATCTGCGCGCGCAGCTCCTCGCTGTCTTCTATGCCGCCCTCGCGCGCCGCCTTAAATACGGTTCCGAAGCTTTTCGCCATGCCGACCGCCGCCTTCAGATCGCGCTGCTCTTTTTTCGACATACCGAAATCAAACAGACCCTTCCGATCATCATTCACGCCGAAAATATAATCAAAATGGCACTTTGCATTGTGCGCGTCCTGCGCATATTTCTTATTTGAGCTGCTAAAGCATACGCGAATCTCATCCTGCACATACGGATGTGCGCGCGTTCCTGCGCGGATCTCCGCCGCATTCTTCCGCGATCCGACCAGATGCAGCTTAATGCCGCATTCTTTAAATTTCGGCTCCTTGCGCTGCTCGTTTGGCGGATCCTCTTCGAAATATTCCTCATAGCTCGCGACCTGATCATAGCGGAACAGCTCTTCGCATTTCCGGCTCTGTCGGCTCACGATGCGGAACATCCCCAGCTCATCGCAGAATTCGATCCCCTCTTTGTCCAGCTGCGAGGGCATACGCTCACGCCGCGCCGTAGAAAATACTTCCTCAAACAGCCGATTCTGACGGCGCATATACTCGATGTGTCCGCGCACCTCATCCGTTGTAAGCCGGCTCAAGCGAACGAACTTTGAGCATTGCGACGTGCAATCGCTGCACACATACTCGCCGTTTTTCACCTTCGTGCGATGCATCATGCCGCATTCTTTTCCGCAAAGCGCGCAGGTCTTTTTCCCAAATAAATTTTGAAAAAAGCCCATGAAGTCTCCCTCTCTTTCTTACTGTTTTGTGCAAGGGAATGTGTAATACTCGTCGTTGATCGTGTAATTCACGGTGATTCCGCTGTCTGAAAATTCCCAGTTCAAGGAGATCTCATCATCCTCAATGATGCCCCACTCCCCAAGAAAGGACCACGAATAAGTCCCGATCGCCTGCCCGCTGAGCACCACGTTCACTTTATAATCCGCAGTGAACTCCAGCTGAAGCGCGTCTGCCGCGATCGTATCGACCGGATCGCCCAGCACGTCTTGCACCGCGGTCGATTTCCATGTGCCAAGCATGGCACGATCGTTCTCCGGCATGTTGTTTTCCGGATTTGCCGCGTCGCTGCCCGCAAGCGCGAAGACCAGCTTCATTTCCATGCCGAAAAGATCGTGAAACGCAATCGTATCGCCATCGATCGTTCCCTCCGACTTCACGCCCTCATACTGGATGGTGAGCTTCTCATCGTCATTCGACCAGAGCAGATCATACGACGTGCCGCCAAAGTTTAAGCTGCCCTTACCGCCCTCCTTGAGCTTCATCGAATAATCCCCCAGGTCTTTCATATAAAGCGTAACGCCTACCATTTCGCTCGATATCGCCACATATTTGCCCGCATACTTTGAATCCATGCGTTTGCCGCAGCCCGCAAATATGCTGAGCACGCAAAGCATCGCAATTGCCCCAAATAATGTTTTATTCCGTTTCATAATGACCCTCCTAACGTTTCAAATATTAATAACTTCCGCCGCGTCCGCCATGCGTCTCGCCCGAGGACGAGGTGTGCGTGCTCGAACTGCTGTCGTCATCAGGCTTCTCGGTCTTGCTGACCGTGCTGTATAAGAAAATATCCTGCGAGAAATCCAGGTGGAAGCTCCCCGGCTTCATATAATTCCCTGCATAATCCTGCTTGACCGCGGTTTTCATTTTGGCAAGCTTGCTTTTCATCGCAAAATATGCCACGATGAGCGGAAGCAAAATCGCCCCTGCGATCACGCACAGGATATACGTCATGCTGCGCTGCGGCTTATTATACGGCTCGCCCTGCGCCGCCATATTAAGCAGCTCATCCGCGCAGTCTACATATGCGCTGAGCGCCGCATAATAATCGTCCTCTTTTAAATACGGCAGGAACTGCTCTTCCATATAGATCAGCCCATTGTCTGTAAACGCCTTGATACCGCTGCCATGCGTGCTCATATGGTATTTGCGCGGCTCTTTTGAAAGATACAGCAAAATCCCGTCCGCGTTCTTGCCCGCGCCGTAACCGTTATAATCGAAAATGTCATCCGCCGCGTCGCGCGCCGTATCGGCAGTCATTTTTTCTTCAATATAGATCGCCACGTCAAAATCATACCGCTGGCGCAGCTCATTCAATCTTTGCGTAAGCTCCGCAGCCTGCGCCTCGGTCAAACATCCCGCCTCATCGATCACAGCCGGGTTAGAAAATGCCGCCGTTGCCGGAAGCACAAGCACCGTGCAGAGCAGGAGCAAAATAAATGCAGAACCAATTCTTTTCATTTTGCCCACCTCCCTAGTGCAGCAGCAGCCATGCCACGGCAGCAGCCGCCACATAGGCAATCCCGGCTATTTTTGCAAAATAGCCCCACTTTTTCTTCTGATCGACCGGATATTCGCCAACCACCTTGCCCGTCTGGCCATTGATGGCAAAGGCATACATCTTGTCGAGATATTTGATGTTTAACATCCAAACCGGCAGCAGCGCATACCGAATCTTACCGCCCGAAAAACGGATGGAGCTCTGGCTCGCCACAACGCTTTCATATGTACTCGTTGTTTGCCGGAAAACCGACTCGGTCGAATTTTTCACGCGCTCGTTCGCGCGCGCAATGCTCTCTTCCGCAGATACATCATATTTATCCGCCAAATAGCCGGACAGATACGCGGCGTTAAAATCTACCGCCTCGCTGTAATCATACGGCTCAACCGCCTCCATATACGCGTCGTCCGCCTTTTTCGACCCGTCGACCGGGATGTTCGCGAAGCCGACGCTGCCGCTGCGCAGCAGACGATAATGGTCGGTCTTTACATAGTCGTACTTCGAATCGCTCCACATGGTCGTTTGCTGCGCGTCGTAGTTGATCGACGCATCGCAGTCGCAATCAAACGTCCAAAACGGAACATACACGCCGCTCATCTCCGCAATGCGCTGCTTATCGCGGAACAAATCCGGCAGGAACGGCGCGTTCTTAAAGTCCGCCTCAAACGCATGGATCGCCGCGTCTTTGTTCACCCGGAACGGGATCAGATAATCCGGGCGCAGCGTCCCTTCAAACTGCCCCTTCACGATCGTTGCGTTTCCGCAATACGGACACGTGGTCGCGCCGAGTGTGGCGTCCCCTGTGATCTCCGCGCCGCAGGATGGGCAGGAATATCCCGAAAGGTCGACCTCCCCGGTATCCTCAAAACTGCGCGGGGAATATTGCTGCCAATCATACTGGGATGCGCCCGGCTGCTCCGTCTCGCTTAATTGCTGCAAGGTTTCCGCGGAAAACTCATTGCCGCAGGACGCGCAGCGCAAGCTCTGTGTTGTTCCGTCAAACGCCAGCGGCGCACCGCAGCACGGGCATTTGTAGCTTTGCACAGTATCCATCAAAACCCACTTCCTTTCGATATGTTAAGAATCAGAAACACGGAGCAACACGCAAGCCGCACGCTCCTCCCAGCCTCCGATTCGGAACGTGGGCGGCGCGAAAACGCCGCCCTGTTCCAACAAGTCAGGCAGATATCTGCAATTTATGCAGCCGGCTTTTTGTTCATCACTGCGCCAGCGATGTAAAGTCCCGGCAAAATCAGCCCGGTAACCAGGCTAAGCACGCTGAAGTCGCCGCCTGCAACCGCATTGACGATCATGCTCGCCACGGTCAGAACCGCAACAAGCGCACCCATAACAATGCAGGTGTTTGCCTTTTCCGGCTTATCGCAGTTTTTCACGCCGAGGATGCCTGCCACAAGCTCAATCACAGCGCCAACGATCGCCAATACACTGGAGAAGATCAGCGCGCCCATGTCGGCGCCGAGATACGCAAGCGCCGCAACGCCAGCGATCGCGATCAGCGAAAAAATAATGCCAAGTCCGCCGCCGATGATCATAAGAATACCCGTTACTTTTAAGAACTGTTTTCCTTTCATAATAAATCCCCTTTCAAAATATATGTTTTGCCTGACCTCCGCTTTCGCGGATACAATATGTGAAGCGGGCATGTGCCGCTAATCACCTAAATCATTCGCTTTTTGCAATGATCGGCTCACCGGTCATACGCAGTGCTTTTGCGCAGCTTTGGCAGATCTCGATCTCCTCGCAAATCAAAAAGCAGCAGTCGCACACCAGCCGATGGCAGACCGGGCAGATCCCAAAATGATCGATCGCCTGCTCAAGTGCGCTCTGGCGCGCCATTCGCCACTCTCGCTGATACAGCGCGTCATAAATCACGCGCTTTTGCGGGTTTTTCTCTGCACCGGCTGCGTGGGAAAAGCGGATCGTTCTGCTGCGCCATTCTGTTTTGCACACCTCGCAGCGCAGCGAAAAGCAAAAATCATCCGCCGTGGAACAGTCTATTAAATAATCCAGCAATTTATCACGCAGCATACGCATCCCCCTCCCCTGTGCTATGCCCACGGATCTTGTTCTGCCGGAATCCGAATTCCGCTGAGTATACTGGAATATTCCCACAAAAACCATGCGTCTCCTTTGCGGCGCAACCGCATCGGACGCGGCGAATCCGCCCCGGCGGTTTTCAAAAATACGCGGATATATCCTTCCTCCACATCCTGTGGCCGCGGATCGGGCAGCACCTGCAGGCAATACGGCACAGCCGGGGTATACCCATTCTCCGGCGTTGCCCCCTCAAAATATGCAAGCGGGAGATATGCTTTCCCGCGCAGGCGATCGCGCAGAAATTGAACATCGTATGGCGTCATCGGGCGCGGTCCGCGCAACAGATTGATCGCCGCAATCCCTTCCGTCTGATTCTTCAGATATATCTGCAGCGCGCTTAGAAACAATGCGCAAACCTGCTCTGGCGCGGCGAGCGCCTGCGGAATATATGTCTGAAATTCAGTAAGGCTTTCCGGAAGCTTTTGATAATTTACCGTCACAGCACGATCCCCCTTTTCAATCGCGTTTGCTTTGCTTTTATTATACCGAATACTGGCAAAAAAGCTATGGGCTTTTGAATACTTTTCCCGCGTTTTTTCTCTCCCAAACCGCATACTATCCAATGAATACCATGCAGACTTCACAGAAAACGGGGGCTTATTTTATGCAACCCGCACAAAGCAAGCCCCCGCGCCCGTTATGATGTAAAGAGATCGGAAATATCGCCCAGCCGCCCGCAGCGACGCAGCAGATCGATATAAAGCATCAATTCATCCTTTGATGCAACATGAAGTTTTTCATAAATACTGCGGTTGTGCTTGCGTACCGTGCTCATGCTGATATACGCAAGCTCTGGAATATCCATGATCTGATATCCCTGAATGTAATAATTTAAGATATTGCGCTCCGCCTCGGTCAGCGAATGCGTACGCTCAACAAACGTGTCAAACATCTCGCGAATCCCTTCGGGCAGCTCCTCGCGCCCCGCCGGGGTAGGCCGTGTTTCATTTAAAAAGCGAATCAGCGCATCCAGCTCGGAAAACCCGGTCGGCGCATTCTGCTCGAGCGTTCCGTCTTGAATTTCCTGAAGCCTGCGCGTGATCGGCTGAAGGCATTTCCGGCTTAAAAACATCGAAACTGCAAACATCCCCAGCAGGAGAAGCAAGCTCCCGCCGATCAATATTGCCTGTTTCCGCTGCGTATAGCTTTTCCAGCTTGCCGCAGGCAGCAGCGCCGCCACCGCCCACTGCGTTTCTTTATCGATGGCGGAAGAAATCCGCACCGAATGCTGCATGCCGATATATTGTCCGCTTTCCGCCTGATAGGTGCAAATCCGCCCGTTTTCATAAGATTTCATCATCTGCGCGCTGGCGTCTCCGCCGGGGAATTCCCCAATCATGCCATGCTGCAGCTGCAAGCTTCCGTCTTTGACAGGCGCTAAGACCACGGCGATCTTCCCAAAATCGCTTTCGGTTGCGGGATGCGCCAAGCGGAAATATAATCCGCTGACCTCTATGCCGCAAATGCCGTAAACCGTCCCGTTTTTTCCAACGATCGGCACGCTGAGCATCATAACATCCTCCCACGTGCGCGATAGCGTGACCCGCTTCGACCAAAGGTAGCATTCCGCGGCGCGCACATCCGTCTGCGCGAGCAGCTGCTCATAATTCGGAACCTTTTTAATGTCAAATTCCATATTCCAGCGATTATGCATCTCAAGCTCATTTTTTCGCGCAACCGTTTTCATCCCGCGGAACAGCACAACGCTCGAATTGAGCGCGTTGCTATCCGTCATACTGCTGCGCCGCAAATACAGCCCGCAGCGCGAGAATGCCGGCGCTTGCGTATTGATCGTTGCGTCAAATATGATATACGCGCCGCTGCAATCTGACATTTCAAGTGCCGCAAGCAATGGGTTGTACGCGCTCTGCTGCAATGTTTCCAGCTGTTTCGGGTTATTGTTGAGCTCCCGGAAGGTCAGGTTTTCTTTTTCTAAAAGATATTCAATTTCCGTTGCGATCTGCCGCGACAGCTTAAGCCCCTGCGCGTTGAGTCGATCGAAATGGTCGTTGATCTGCTTGGTCGAGTAGCTGAGCGTATCGTTAAACTGCTGCTGAATATGCCGTCCGGAAAAAGAAAACAGTCCGCTCGCCGTAAACAGCACCAAAATTGCCGCAAGCACGATCACCGCAGCGGACAAAATGCCAAGCATCATCCGCTGCTGCAAACTGATATTTCGGCTTTTCACAGAACAAAATGCATGTTTCAGCTGCTCGAAATACTTCATGTCCGCCCCCACTCTTCGTCGCCCGCGCTATTGCAGCGCGGCGCGCAATGCCTCAAAATACTTGTCTGTCAATTGGTCGAGCGTTGCGTTCGGGTCTGCGCCGTTTTGCACCAGCGCCAGATACTCCGCGCGCCCTTCTTCCAGTAAATTCCGAATCGTTTGAACAAACGCCGTTTCCTTGTCGAGATACTCGCCAAATTGCGGCGGATATACAAATTCATAAGACGGGTTGATCTGCTCGATCACCTGATAGAGCGAGCGATACTTGGGATCGCTTAACGTCGCGATCTCTCGCTCCATATAGCCCTCGTGCGCGCTGCGCCGCACCGGAATATATCCGAGCTGTGTAACAAAGCGCGCATTATTCTCCGGCGCGGTCAGCCATTTTAAAAACAGACACGCCGCGCGCTCGCGCTCCGGCGTGGAACGCACCGTGCAGAATCCGCCGCCGCGCTGCATTACCATCTTCTTTCCGTTCTGAAACACCGGCGTTGGCAGCGCGATGATCTCAACGTCTTCGGACGTATTATCGTCATAGGTTACGATGTTTTCATAATATAACACGCTCGCAGAGGAAGCAACGCTTGCAACCACATCGCCCGTGCGCAGCGGCTCGGTCGCATAGCCCGCGCCATACCAAACGCCGCCCGCAAACGCAGCGCGCGCCAACGGCTCCCACACGGTGCGATACGCGGGCGAGAAAGAAAAATCATTGTCGCGGAAGAATTCTTCGCCCAGCGAGCGCACGCCGACTTGAAAATAATGAAATAAATAGTCGTGCACTAAAAACGCTTTCCCATCGTTTGGGACATCCGGCGTTTTCGCGTCTGACCACGCGGTGTAAGCTGTGGCGGTGTGGCACAGTCCCTCCCAGGTCGTCAAATCATCCATGCGCGCGCCGGTCTCTGCCGCGAAACGATCAAACAGCGTTTTATTGATGTATAACACCTCGGTCGATTTCGCGACCGGAAAAATAGCAAATCGCCCGTCGATCTCGCCCTCATTTAAAAATGCCGGAACATAATCGGAAAGCTCATCCTCTGAAAAATAATCGTGGTAATCCACTAAAATTTCCGGATCGCGCATGGCGGATACCGTTTTAGGATATGCGTTAAATAGATCCGGCAGCTCCGGTGCGCCCGGCTCATTATTCGCCGCAGCCAAAACCGCTTCATGGATTTTATTGCTGTTTGAAACCGCGGTGACCGAAACGCTGACATGATTCTCCGCCCCGACCGTGCGATTAAATTCTTCAATTAACTGATTGATCGGCGAGTCTACCTGTTCGCCGTATACATGCCATAATGTGAGCTGGATCGGCTCCTTCGCCGTAGAATTGCAGCCCGCCATAAGAACCAGCGCAGCGGCGCATAAAAGCCCAAAAATTCCTCTCCGCTTCACGAAACCACATCCCCTTAATCGTAATAATAAAACTCCCTCGGCGCATTTTACAGACTGTCGATCACCGCCGCAATATATTCACAGGAAACGCTTTCAAAGAAAAACGCATCGATCACGCCATCGCTTCGCGCTTGCTGCGCGCGAAGCGCCGCCTGCGGAAACGCCGCTTCGTCCACGACCAGCGCAAGCCGGCATGCCGCATGACGCTTCTTCACCGCGCGGTATATATCGCGCCAATCCTCCCCAGTATACGGCGCATAATCGCGCGTTTCGCACAGAAGCACGTCCGCATCGACGATCGCGCACATATCTGCAAGCTTTTGCGGGTTATCCTCCTGATACACGCAATACCCCGCCTTTTCGCGGAGAAACCGCGCGAGCGCCTCGGAAAGCAGCGCATTGGGGATGCTTAATACAATATTTTTCATGCGCGCACCTCCTCCATTTCATCTTACTAAAGTATATCGCGGAGGGCAAAAGCGCACACCACCTTTTTGTGTGATACACGATTAAAATCCCGGCAAAATAAATTTTTTATTCACAGCGTCGACCGCAAGCTGCAGCGCGCTTTTATACCCACTTTTGGAAAGCAGGCTTTTCACATGGCTTTTCAGCGTGTTTTCAGAAATATCAAGCGCCTCCGCGATCTCCTTATACGAGCTGCCGTTGACCAGCTCGCGCAGCACCTCCAGCTCACGCGGGGTGAACTCCTCGCTGCTGGCAAGCCCGATCATCAGCTTCGGCGCGCGCTCGGGATACACCGATTCCCCCGCCAGCGTGCGGGCGATCACCTCCGGCAGCGACGCGCTGCCCACATCTTTATACCAAAAGCTCTCGCACCCCGCAAGCCGCGCTTTTTCAATAAAGCTGTACTCCGGCATAGACGTTGCAATGATAATTTTGATCTGCGGATACAGCCGCTTGATTTTCTCCGCCGCCGCAAGTCCGCTCTCGCCACACGCGGTGCAGACGTCCATAATGACCAGATCAACCTTTCCGGAAGCGCAATACAGCTCTGCCATCGAAGCGTTCTCAATCGCATGGCACACCCGGCACAGCCCGGTCTCTTCCACGTAATTTTCTAAAATTTTTCGGCTCGTCCGCTGATCATCCACAATGAGTACTGAAACCATATATCATGCCTCCCCCTCGCGCTTTAGCCGAATATGAAGCCGAACGCCGGGCGCGCAGGTGATCGTCAGCTCGCCGCCCGCGCCCTCGATGCGCGCCCGCAAATTTCCAAGCCCGCCGCCCTCATGGATCGCGCCATGAGCGCGCCCGTTATCAAAAATTTCGGCATAATAGGTCTGCGCCGTCGCATAGGTGCGCACGGTCACCCGGTCTGCCCCGGCGTGCCGCACCGCATTGGTCACCGCTTCGCGCGCGGCGCTGAGGATCAGATACGCCGCGCTCTTCTCCTCCGGCAGCGCGCCGGAAAACACCAGCGTGCAGCCCATTGCCGCCGCGGCGGCGATCCATTGCTCCTTCTCGATATCCGTTTCGTCCTGTGCATCGTCAAGCCCGGTGCGCAGCCCGGAAATCAATGTGCGCCACAGCGCCGCGGATTCTTCCTGCTGCTGCGCCGCGCCGCAAACCAGCGCACGGCGCGTGGTCAGCACGCAGCGCCCCAGCTGCCCATGCAGCCGCATTTTCGCGGCAAGCACCTCTTCATCGTGCTTGCGCTGCACAATGTTGGAAAGTAGTGTCTGAAGCCGCGCATGCTGCCGGGTGAGCGCCTCATTCTTCTCGCGCAGCTCTTCCGCCAGCTGATATTGCTGTGTGATGTCGCTCACCGTGACCTGCACGCAGCGCCTGTCCTCGATCTCAAGCCGTCGTTTTTCAAACCGCAGCACACGCCCATCCGGGCAAAGAAATGTCGGTGTTTCCAGCTCCGGAAGGCGGCGCGCACGCACCGTACCCTTCTCCAATCGGCTCCAGAATTCCTCCACATTTTGCAGCACCTGCCCGGTCACACACTGCGCCGCCTGATGCATGCGCCGATTCACCAGGAGCGGCATGCCGTTCGGATCAGAAAAGCACAATCCGTCCGGCAGATTATGCAACGCCTCGCGGATCGTGCGCGGGGTCAGCATGGTTTGATACCGCCGCAGCTCGCGCCAGCCCCCTGCTGCGCCGAGCGCGCAGCCGCAAACGGCAATCAGCACGCACGCGCCAAACGGCAAGCGCCCGATCCACGCCGCCACAGCGCCGGGAAGCTGCCCGCGCACCTCGCCATACTGCACGCCAAGCAGCAGAACAAGCAGCGCAAGCATGGCCGCCGCAGGCAGCCCCAGCAGCAGGGAGATCCGCCGCGTGCGCCGCACTCGAATGCACAGCGCGCAGCCCAAAAGCATGAGCGCTATCGTAAATCCGGTCAGTATCAACGCGCGAGCGGGCAGCGCAAGCGCAGAAAATTCCGTCATCACCGCGCCTCACCTCCCACCGGGAGAAGGAGCGACACGCCGGGCATGTCGTCCCCGCGGCGGACGATAAGCGCCCCACCCATATGCGCGGCAGCCGCCGCCTGCGCTTCGTAATTTCCAAGCTCCGCGCCCTCGATATTCAGCGCAAAGCGCAGTGTTTCGCCCTGATTGGATAAGGCGGCGAGCAGCGTTTGCGCCGTGTGCAGCACAGACTCTGCCACCGCCTCGAATAATTCATAACACAGCATGATCTGCTCGCACGGCAGCACGCCCTCCACACGGATGGAATGCGCGCAATGCACGCCGCAAAGCTTTAAATTTTCAATCGATTCCTCCATGCAGCGTGTAAATTCCTCGATCGGTAGGGAGCGGTGATTCTCCGCAAGCAGAAATAAATTGCCCCAGCGCTTGATGTATGCGCCGATCACATTGATTTGCGCAAGCAGCATGCGCCGCGTCTGCGCATCCGCCTGGTCAAATTGCAGCAAAAGCTGCGTGATCTGCGCGCACTGCCCCGCGGTCTGCACGGAAATATTTTGATACAGGCGCGTTTTTTCGCGGATACGCAGCGCCTGCGATTTTTCTGAAAGCTCTTCGCGCAGAAGCTCCGCGCCGTCGCGCAGCTCCGCCTCTGCCAAATGCAGCGCGCGCAAGCGCTCATGGACCTCAAAAAGCGCCTCGCGCCAGATCACATAGCCGCCCGGCAGCGCCTCGCAATGCAGCACATTGTCCGCATCGCACGCGGCTTTCCCCTCCCGCCGCAGCGTTTGAAACAGCGCGCTTGAAAGCGCCTGCGCCCCCTGCGCCCGGAAATGCACCACGCCCTCCGTATCCACGATCTGCGCATCGATCGTTGCCGCGCGGAAAAACGCGCGGTAGTCCGTGTTGGAAGGGATCAGCCCCGTGGCGATGCAGCTTTCCCAAAGCGCGGCGGTCAGCGCGCAATACGCCGCGGTCATTTCGATAAACCCAAACCCGGAATTCGAACTGTCGATCGCATAGGCCACGCAGTAAAGAATACCCACGCCAACTACCGAAAGCGGGATCCACGCCCGGCGCCGCGCACCCGGCAGCCGGCAGCGCATGACCAGCAGGGTAAGCATCAATAAAATCAGCCCGAGCATCCAGGCAACGACCGCGTAATATACCGGCCCATATCGATATGCCTCGTCCAGAAACGAAAACGCGCCCTGATGCAGATCATTGGTCAAGACGCCCGCAATCAAAAGCGCCGCCGGAATATAAAGCAGGCGCACCCACCAACTCGGGCGCCATGTCTCAGGCTTTCCGATATACAGCGCGGTGAAAAAACCAAACAGCGGGATCAACACCATCGGTATGTAATAGGCATACCAAAGCCAGCGACCCCAAGGCGGTGTCGAGCAGAAAAAGGTATTTTTGCAGGTGCGAAACAACACCCAAAGCAGCATTCCGCCCGCAATGCACAGCATATATTTCCTAATCTGCTCATGCATGAGCCTGCGCCATAGTGAAACGCCCCACCATATGATCTCGCCCAGATAAAGAAATGCAACCGCGATTATGCGCGCCGCATCGCCGACCGGACCGCCGCCCATTTTGGCTACGCGGAGATAGGACGCCAGAAGCAGCAACCCCATCGTGCAGAGCGTAATGCGGACATTTTTTGTAAACAATCTGCGCAAAGCGGCACCCCCCTGTCAATCGACGTTCTCCCGCATCGGGCGCTGAAATTTTGTATCGATCGGTTTTTACAAATATTATATCATAATTTTTTTCGCGCGAATACATTCTCTGCAAGAAATCTCGCGATGTAAATTTATTTTTTTAAAAAAGCTTGCTTTTCCGTATCGAGTATGCTAAAATAAGCGCAATCAAATATTGCCTCATGGGGGAGTAGTTTGCGCGCGAAATTCGCGCGTGCCAAGTCAACATCCTGTTCGCGCAATGCGCGTCCTGGCTTGTCTTAAAGAACAAGACTCATGTATAGCTTTTCCGGCTATACATGAGTCTTTTATTATTTCATGGGGCGAAAAACGGAGGAACATGTATGAAAGCATATCTCATGCGCTCAGACGACGTGCTGCGCGAGCTTGGCGTCACGCAGGAGCGCGGGCTGTCTGACGCACAGGTCGCGGAGCACGCGCAGCGCTACGGGCGCAACGAATTTACGCGGGCAAAGCAGCGCTCGCTTGCCGGGCGCATCTTCGATGCATGCCGCGAGCCGATGCTCATTCTCCTGCTGCTTGCCGGCGTGATCGCAACCGTTGTGAATATCATCCGCGGCATGACCGGCGGTCACGCAGATGTGATTGAATGCGTCGGCATATTCCTCGCGATCGCGCTTTCCGTTATGATCACGGTGATCATGGAGGGAAAAAGCGCCCGCGCGTTTGACGCGCTCAACCGCATGAAGCAGGACGTGCAGGTAAAGGTCCTGCGCGGCGGGAAGTTCCACATGATCCCGCAGAGCGAGCTGGTCGTTGGCGATATCGTTTCGGTCGAAACCGGCGATAAGCTGAGCGCAGACGGGCGTCTGCTTTCCGCAACCGCCCTGCAGGTGGACGAATCCTCGCTCACCGGCGAAAGCCTGCCCGTGACCAAAGACGCATCCGTTGTGATCGTCAGCGAAAAAACCGCAGTGGCAGACCGCGTGAATATGCTGTATTCCGGCACGTACGTGACCGGCGGCAGCGGGCTTATGATCATCACCGCGGTGGGCGATTCCACGGAATTCGGCAAAATCGCGCGCGAACTGACGCAGGCGGATTCCACCTCTACCCCGCTTCAGGAAAAGCTTGCAAAGCTTGGAAAATGGATCGCGATCGCCGGGCTTTCCGTCTCGCTGCTCGCATTTTTGATCCAGCTTGGCTTCTTCCTCGCGCGCGGAAACGCGTCTTTTTATGAGATCAGCGAAGCGTTTATCACAAGCATCGTTCTGATCGTCGCGACCGTTCCGGAAGGGCTGCCCACGATCGTTGCGGTTTCGCTTGCGATCAATATTATCAAAATGTCGCGCCAGAATGCGCTGGTAAAAAAGATGGTGGCGAGTGAAACGATCGGCTGCATCAACGTGATCTGCTCTGACAAAACCGGCACGCTGACCGAGAACCGCATGACGGTCACAGCGATCATGCAGGGCGGCGAAATGCTTGCGCCGGAAGCGCTGACCCCCGGCGCGCTGGCAACAAATTTCGCGGTAAACGGCACGGCAAATGTTGAATGGTATGACGGGCGCGCGGAATTCATCGGCAACCCGACCGAGTGCGCGCTGCTTGCCGCGCTGGCAAAGGCGGGCATGGATTACCACGCGATGCGCGCGGAGGCGGAGGTTCTGCATGTGTACCCCTTCTCCTCGGAAACCAAGAATATGACTACGGTCCTGCGCACTGGCACGAATTGCGCGGTCTATACCAAAGGCTCGCCGGAGAAAATTCTGTCCTTTTGTCAGATGCCGGAGGACGCGCGTCGACACATAGAAGCAGAGATCATGTCTTACCAGCAGAAAGCGTGCCGCGTGATCGCGTTTGCGCATAAAACGATGAGCGAATGTCCCGATTTCGCCGCAGAGCGCGAGCTTGTGGAAGCGCAGCTTGTGTTCGACGGCTTTGTTGCGATCACCGACCCGCTGCGCGCCGACGTGGCAGACGCGGTGCGCCGCGCCCGCAGCGCCGGAATCGATTTGAAAATTTTAACCGGAGATAATATCGTCACGGCGACCGCGATCGCGCAGGAGCTTGAAATTTTAGATGATACGCACGTCGCGGTGGAGGCGCATACGATCGAAGAATTGTCTGACGAAGAGCTGCAGCGCGAGCTTCCGCATATCCGCGTGATCGCGCGCAGCACGCCGACCGTGAAGATGCGCGTGGTCAACGCGCTGAAGGCGCTTGGCAACGTGGTCGCCGTCACGGGCGACGGCATTAACGATGCGCCCGCCTTAAAAAATGCCGACGTTGGCATCGCGATGGGCATCACGGGGACAGAGGTCTCCAAGGAAGCGAGCGATATCATCCTGCTGGACGATTCGTTCAGCACCATCGTGCGCGCAGTGGAATGGGGGCGCGGAATTTTTGAAAACTTCCTGCGGTTTATCCAGTTTCAGCTGACCGTGAATGTCTCCTCCGTGGTCGTGGTGCTCGCCTCGATCATCGCCGGGTTTTCCTCCCCGTTTACCGCGCTGGAGCTTTTATGGATCAACTTGATCATGGACGGTCCGCCCGCCCTGACGCTCGGGCTTGAGCCGATGCGCGGCAATTTGATGGCGCGCCGCCCGACTCCGCGCAACCAGTCGATCGTCACGCCTGCCATGCTGTTTCGCATCGTGGTAAACGGCGTGTTTATCGCCGCCGTGCTGCTGCTTCAGAATTTTACAAATTTCCTCGGCGGCGCAACGCCGGAGGAATGCGGCAGCATCCTGTTTGCGCTTTTCGTTGTGTTCCAGCTGTTTAACGCATTTAACAGCCGCGAGCTTGGAAACGACAGCCTGTTTGACAATCTCTTCCATAATAAGCTGATGTTCCTTGTGTTTTCCATCACGTTTGCGTTGCAGGTAATCATCACGCAGTTCGGCGGTCCAATTTTCGGCACTGTTCCGCTCTCCGCCGCAATGTGGGGGAAAATTATTCTGTGTGGTCTCTCCGTTGTGGTGCTGGGCGAGCTGGTTCGCTTTGTCCGCCGCGCGTGGCAAAAAAAGCAGGCATAAACAAACGCAGGGCCTTCCCTTAGGGGAAAGCCCTGTGCTTCTATTCACGCAGCATTGCGGCAAATACCGGAACATAGAGCGCCAACGTAGCAAGCATGACCGCCGCACTCAGGAAAATCATGCCGTTTGCCGCCGAAAGCGGCATCTGCGGAAACAGCAGCAGCGCAAACATCACGATATATAACACCGCTGTGCAGACCTTGCCGAACCACTTCGCGCCGTCAAGCTTCCGCCCGCGCCGCAGCAAAACAAGCCCCATCGCCGCCATAAACCCCTCTTTTACTATAAAAATGCCAACCAGCAGCCACATCCAGCGAAACCGGCTCGCCAGGCACAGTACAAGCGCGCCCTGCGTCAGCTTATCCGCCAGCGGGTCTAAAAATTTCCCAAGCTCTGTGACCTGATGAAACCGCCGGGCGATCTTCCCATCGAGCAGATCCGTGAGACCGGAAATGCCAACGACCGCCGCGGCAAGATAAATCTGCTCCGCGCTTTGCGCCGTGAGATACAGCGAAAGAAAAACCGGGATCAGCAGTATCCGAAAATAGCTCAGCAAATTCGGAATCGTCCATGCGTCATGTCGTGTTTTCATACCCCAACTCCCCACTTTTTGGCGCTCTATCCCGCCTGTTTTCTATCAATTTCGCCGCAGCAATCCGCCGCTTACACGATGAAAGCCGCGCAAATCCTTGCAAAAG
The DNA here is from genome assembly GCA_934646115.1 of uncultured Oscillospiraceae bacterium. Lineage (GTDB taxonomy): Bacteria > Bacillota > Clostridia > Oscillospirales > JAAYXM01 > RGIG7332. The sequence continues at coordinate 196 of CAKUEM010000025.1, read as the reverse complement.
CGCCGCTGCGCGATCTAGATATTCCCTGCTCTTTGAATCATAGTATACCATAAATTCCCCGCGCTTCCAAGCACGCTTTTTCTCTTTTCGCATAAACGCAGCAAAGCCCCGGACCGCTTTGGTCCGGGGCTTTGCTCTTAATCGGCGCTTCGCTTCACTTCGCCGTTTCCGTCTTTATTTCCCCATCACGCGGGCA
>CAKUEM010000024.1 GCA_934646115.1 uncultured Oscillospiraceae bacterium | reverse complement strand
GGAGACCACACTCCTCACAGTACTGCTTCAGAGCTTTCATCGCCTTGATATTGGGGCGGGCCTTTCCGTTTTCCCAACGATTCACGGTCGTAAAAGAAACACCGAGAGCGTTGCCGAATTCTGTTTGATTCATCAGACAAGATAATCTGAAATTCTTAATTTCGTAGCTGAACGGCATCTGCAACTCTCCTTTATCAGATGATTGAACTTATTATATCACCGATATAGCGTTTTTACAACCGAGCACGCACTTTCATGTGAAAAAACGCCCAATATCCAGAGCCTGATTGATGCGCGCTGCACTATGAGTTCGGGTATTTTTCCGTGGTTTCCAGCATTATCCTGTTTCTCTGCCGTGGCGGCTTTATGCCTGCAGATCAGCTCCTGCTGTTTCTTGCGCTCCGTACAGGACGAAGGATTATGCTTGGTCGGTCTGATATTGCCGTGCCAGAATTCTCATATCGCTACGACGACAATCAACTCGCTTTGCGCTCCGATCGAAAAATATTTATGCTCTATCAAATTATAGTTCATTTCATTCTTTTGTGCGAGCGCTAAAGTGCGTGAATTATCATCCGACGCACTTTCCGAAGCGCCGTGCCGCTGGCAACGATGAAACGCGCCCCTCGGTGCTCTCCGCCGCATGTACACGCCGCCCGCGCCTGAAGGAGTGGCAAGGCGGCTGCCTTCCTTGGCGGTAAAGGAGTTATCGCGAATCTTGGCGCTGCCGCGCATCACAAACGCGGAGCCGTTGCCTATAAACACGCCGCCCGCGTTGCCGATGATGCCACCGCCATTCGCTTCCGCAGTGTTGCGGCTGATGGTGCAATTGCCCCCATGGGTGCAAAGCGCATGGTTGGTGTGCTGCTCAGCCCGCGCCGCCATCGCCAAACGGATACTGATCCGGGCAGGCTCGCGCACAGAATAAGCCGCAGGGTATCGGCGTAATCCTCCAATGCCCTGCGGCTTTTTTATTCATTATATGCCGATTCTGCCTCATCCAGCAGATTCGTCATGTTTTTTAAGCTGATCCCCAGGGTGGAGGCGTTGTGCAGAAGCGCCGACACGGTGGGCGGCAGGATGCCCGCAACCCCCAATACGATCAGGGAAAGATTAAAGCCAACGATAAAGCGGTAGCTGCTGTGAATTCGCCGCATCAGCGCCTTGCTGAGCTGCCGCAAAGTGACCAGCTCAAACAGATCCTCCGACGCGATGGTAATATCGGCGACCTCTTTGGCAATCGCCGCGCCCGTGGAGATGGCGATGCCTGCGTTTGCTTCGGAAAGCGCGGGCGAGTCGTTCACTCCGTCGCCAACCATGATAACGGTGTGTCCCGCCGCCTTTTCCTTGCGGATAAATGCCGCCTTGTCCTCCGGCAGAACCTCGGAATACACCGCGTCCACGCCGACTTCGGCGGCTATGGATTCGGCGGTACGGCGGTTGTCGCCGGTCATCATAACGACATTGGCAAAGCCGCACCGATGCAGCGCGGTCACCGCGGCGCGCGCCTCCCGGCGCAGGGGATCGTAAATGCAGATCACCGCCGCAAGCATGCCGTTTATGCAAAGATAAAGATGGGAATACTGCGCCGGGATCGCGGCGAATTGGTCGCGCTCCTCGTCCGGAATCCGGCACTGCTCGTCTTCAAACACGAAATGCGCGCTGCCGATCAGAACCCGCTCATCCTCCACCATACTGGAAATACCATGAGCGACCACATATTGGATCTGAGAATGATATTCTTCATGGCTCAACCCGCGCCGCTGTGCCTCTTCCACCACGGCGTTTGCCATGGAATGCGGATAATGCTCCTCCAGGCAGGCGGCAAGGCGAAGCATTTCCGCTTCGTCATGCCCGCCGAATGGCACGATCTGTGCCACCACCGGCGCAGCATGCGTCAGCGTGCCGGTTTTGTCAAACACGATCGTGTCTGCATTGGCCACAGCCTCCAGAAACCGACCGCCCTTGACGGTGATGCGATGGCTTCCGCTTTCCCGCATGGCGGACAGCACGGCGATCGGGATCGCCAGCTTCAGCGCGCAGGAAAAATCCACCATCATGACCGAGAGCATTTTAGTTACATTGCGGGTGAGAAGATAGGTCAACACCGTGCCGCCCAACGTGTACGGCACCAGCCTGTCCGCCATTTTAGACGATTTGTCCTCAACGGATGATTTCAGCCGCTCCGACTCCTCAATCATGCGGACGACCCGGTCATACCGCCCGCTTCCGGACGCTTTTTCCACGCAAATGACGCATTCGCCCTCCTCGACGACCGTGCCCGCGTAGACAACGCTGCCGGAATGCTTTACAATCGGCATGGACTCCCCGGTCAGGGAGGACTGATTGACCGAGGCCTCGCCCTCCAAAACCTTGCCGTCCAGCGGGATCACGCTGCCGGTGCGGACCACAATACGGTCGCCGGGGCGCACATCCGAAACCTTCGCCAGGACCTCCGTGCCGTCAACCTGAAGCCAAACGTGATCCACCTGCAGGCTCATGACCGAAGCCAGATCGGCGATCGATTTTTTATGAGTCCAGTTCTCTAAAATCTCGCCCAGCCGCAGCATGAACATGACCGACCCGGCGGTGGAATAATCCCCCCGCACAATGGATACCGTAACGGCGGTCGCGTCCAGCACGGCGACCGACAGCTTCCCATGCCGCAAAGCGAGCAGACCTTCTTTAATATATTTGATCGAGCGGAAGATCGTAAGCGCCGTTGAGATCGGCGCAGGGAGAAACAGCCGGCAGAAGCAGCGCGAGATCACCGCGCCGACCAGCTTGTCCTCAAATTCACGGTTCAGCGCGCGCGCTGTGCGCTCAGGCACCAGATCCAGCGCCTCCGCGCCGGCAAAGGAGAAGCTTGCCAGCGCGCGGATCACCGTGTCGCGCTCTGCGTCATACAGAACCACGGCATCCTGCGTTCGGTCATAGACCTTGACCGTGCGCACGCCGTCGATCGCCCGCAAATAATATTCCAGAACATCCGCCTGCCGCAGCGTCATGCGCCCACAGCACAGATGCACCCGCATGCGCCCCGGAATATCGTGTAGGATCTTGCATCTCATAAGTTATTCCGCCTTGCTTTCCTCCGAAGAAGCGTCCTCTACCATGGCGGCAGCGTCTGCCTCTGCGCGCTGGTCGTTGATCGCCTTCGCCTCTGCATAGATGTCGTTTGCGCTCTCGCGAACGGCGGTGACCGTGGTCATAACGTTCTCCTTCGCGCGCAGGGCGGCGGCGGTGGTGTGGGCATAGACCTTTTGCGCGTCCTTGCTGCCGAGAATTTTAAAACCGGCGGTGCCGAACAGTACGCCTGCCGCAAATAAACCGATCTTCTTTAACATCATAAAAACCTCCTGACAAATGCTATGATTTCAGGGCAACGCGCCGCCGCATTTCTCCGGCGCGGCGCATGGCTCTTTCGTTATAAATTATATCCGCATGGCGCGGCGATGTCAAGCGTGTTTGCTGCACAGGAACAGGCATTTTGCCCGCGTTTGCGGGCGAAATTCCCCCCAAAAAGCTTCCGTTTTCGGGCGAAATAGTATATAATAAAAATATATCATGCGGGGCGAAGCCTTCGGCGCGTTCCGCCTGCGCGAAAAGGAACTCTGCGCGATGCGCAGGGCGAAAAAACACTCAGGAGGTACAACGCGATGAAGAGGAGATCATTGAGCCTGCTGCTGGCGCTGACCTTATGCTTCGGACTGTTGCCCACAACGGCGCGGGCGGAGGAGCACAGCCCCCATCCGCTCTGCACGCACACGAGCGCCTGCGCCTGCCCCAGCGAGGGGAAGGCGACGGCGTTTGCAGACGCGCAGGAGCTGACTTTGAAGAGCGGGAAGCTCTATGCCGGCACGACCCAGCTGGAAGGGGACGCAAGCTATGGCTATTACCTGCCCGCAGGCAGCTATTATCTGGGCGGAGACATCGAAACGAGCACCCAGCTCTATGCGCAGGGAAATGTCAATCTTTGCCTGAACGGGCATAGCATCCGGCGCAATGCCAGCGGAGCGATCCTGATCCTGGAGGGCGGCGCGGCGCTGACGCTGACAGACTGCAAGGGCAGCGGCGTGATCAGGCATGTGGAAAATCCGTATATTCCGGGCGAGAGACCCAGCGGCTACGGCGTGCTTGTGGAAGACGGCAGCTTTACCATGTATGGCGGCACGATCACCTGGAATAAGCATCACGGCGTGTCGATCGGAAGCGGCACCACGTTTGCGATGTATGGCGGCGAGATCAGCGATAATTCCAACGGCGGCGTGGAAATAAACGGCGGCACATTCACCATGCAGGACGGCACGATCCGCGCGAATTCCGGCAGCGGCGTGTATGTCGGCGGCGGCACGTTCACCATGCGCGGCGGCACGATCGGCGGCAGCGCGGATGGCGACGCAAACACCGCGGAAAGAGGTGGCGGCGTGTTTGCCGGCGGCATATTTATGATGCGCGGCGGCAAGATCTGCGGCAATAGCGCAACCCAGAGTGGAGGCGGCGTGTATGCCGACGACAGATTTTGGGTCTCCGGCAATGTGTCGGTTGCAAACAACAAGGTCTCCGACGAACCGAACAATGTGTATCTGCCCGGCGGCACAACGCTTCATGTCGGCGGCGCGCTGACGTCCGGCGCGAAGAGCATCGGCGTAACGCTGGAATCGCTGCCCGCCGAGGCGGGGAAGTTCGTCACGATCGCAGACGGCAGTGCCTACCAGATGACGGACGATGACGCAAGCGCATTTTTCCCCGATAACGATTATGATAACGCGGTTTACAGCGTGAAGCGCAGCGAGAATTATCTGCACCTGGTCCGCGGCCAGGCGCACCAGCACAAGATCTGCATCGGCACGGACTGCGCCGACGAAAGCCACAACGACGTGACGTTCGTCGCGCTGACCTATGACAAAACCAGCAAAACCCTGAGCTTCGGCGGAAACAGGTCGCAGGTTTCAGACGGCTATTATCAGCTGCATGGCGGCAAATGGTATCTGACCGATAATATTGAGCTTGACGCGCCGATCCTGATCACCGGCGACGTTCAGCTCTGCTTAAACGGCTATAGCATCATTTTGAACAAGGATAACAGCGAGGTCGTTTGCTTAAAACAGAGCATCGGCGGCAGCCTGACGCTCGGCGACTGCAGAAAGGGCAACGCCGCCAACGCTTACGGCAAGCTCACGCACGGCGCGAAGGACGACGGCACGAAATATACCGGGCGCGGCGTGCAGATAAGCGGAAGCAGCATGAGAGCCACCATATATGGCGGCAGCATCGCCGAAAACGAGACCGAGACCGAGGGCGCGGGCGTGCGCGTTGGGGACAACGCGGTCTTCACCATGTATGGCGGCGCGGTCACCGGAAATAAAGTGACCGCAGACGGCAGCACGGGCGGCGGCATCTGGTCTGAGGGCAGGACGACCATCAAGGGCAATGCCGAGATCAGCGGCAACACCGCCGTGGGCGGCGAAACGTCCGGCGGCAGAGGCGCGGGCATTTATTCCGTCAACCAGCTGACGATCGGCGGCAATGCGAAGATCATTGACAACCGGGCGGAGAACGAAGGCGGCACGGGCGGCGGCGTGTATACAGACAACCATCTGGAGATCAATGGGCAGGACGTGGAGATCAAGCGGAATACGGCAAGCTCCGTAGGCGGCGGTATTTATGCAAACTACGGCGTTTCGTTTTCCGTTTCCGGCAAGGTGAATATCACGGAAAATCAGGACGGTTATTATGAAACGCAGGGCGGCAGCAATGTCTTTTTAAACAACGACCCGGAAGGCAACATCATCCCGATCACCGTGAGCGGCGAGCTGACCGACGCAAGCATCGGCGTGACCCTGGGGCAGAGCGCGCTGCCGCAAAACGGCAGGAGCGTGACCTTCGCCGAAGCGGCGGACGCAAGCTGGATCAAGCAGGATAGCTTCACGAGCGATGACAAAAGATACATCGCGGAGCAGTCCGTGAATCAGATGGTGCTCAAGGAGCATACGCATCAGTGGAAATTCATCGCGGCGCGGGATATGCAGTCCGTAGGTCTTAATTTTGAGGGGACGATCGAGGCGAAGTGCAGCGTGTGCGACGCAAGCGGCGGCAGCGCAACGGTCACAACGGTCGACCGCAACTATTATGACGGCAATTCCAAGCCGGCGACGCTCTCGTGCGACTTTGCGGCAGGGATCGACGCGCCGGAGATCTACTATGCCACCTATTCGATGTATACCGGGATCGGCCCGTCTATCGGCACGACCGCGCCGTCCGCCGTGGGCGAGTATTGCGCCTGCATCGCGATGGGCGAGGTGCGCGTTGCGGCGTTGTTTGTCATCTTCAAAGGAAACCTTTCCGCGAGCGACTTTGAGTTCCGCGCCCCGGATAACGCGGTCTATGACGGCAATGGCTGGAGCGCGGACGTAGACCCGAGAGAAGGGCTTTCCGGCTACGGCGATATTTCCGTGAAGTATTATGACAGCAAGGGCAATGCGGTCAGCGCGCCGATCAATGCCGGCACTTACACGGTGAAGATCGACGTGGCAGAGGGCGATAACTATAAGGTGAAAGGGAATTTAACGGGCGAAAGCTGGCGCTTCTCGATCCAGCCGTCGGGCTATGCGCTGATCATCCCCGGCGCGCAGGATGTGATCGCGGGCAGCGGACTTGACGCGATCACCGTGGCAAACGGCGTCACGGGCGAGGGGATCCTGCTGCAGAACGGCTTCGAGCGCGTTCCGGGCACGGTCGCATGGTATTCCGATCGGGGCTGTATGCTGGGCGCCGTGGACGCTGATCTGAGCCGCGCGGCGGTCGGCGATCAGGTCATGCTGTGGTGGCGGTTCACGCCTGACCGCAACGCTGCGCCAAACTACAGCGGCATAAAGACCGGCAGCACGGTGTTTACCATTATAAACGGCGCGGCGCAGGACGTGCGCTTTGAAAGCGATGGGCAGACCGTGACCGCCGTGCAGAAAACCTATGGCGACGATGCGCGCTTTACCCTCGCGGCGGTGAACAAAACAGAGGGCGGCGGAGAGATCAGCTATACCAGCAGCGACAGCAGCGTGGCAACGGTCGAAACCGATGGCACGGTCCTGATCCACAAGGCGGGCAAGACCACCATCCGGGCGACCGCCGCGATGGTGCCCGGCAAATATGCCGCGAGCAGCGCAAGCTATGAGCTGTCGGTGGGGAAGAAGAGCGTTACCGTTTCTCGCATTCAGGCGCAGGATAAGACCTATGACGGGACGAGCGCCGCGCAGCTGGATGATCAGAATATGATCATCGACGGCGTGCATGGAAATGACGACCTGACCGCCTCCTGCTCGAACGCGCGCTTTGCAGACGCAAACGCCGACGAGAATAAAACCGTGACATTTACCGTAACGCTGCGCGGCAGCGACGCGGATAATTACACGCTCTCTGAGCAGTCGCAGACCACGGCAACCGCGACCATCCGCCAGAGACCGCTTCGCATTACCGATATAGCGCGCGCCGATAAGGTCTATGACGGCAGCGCCAGCTACAGCGTGACCGGCGAGACCTTTGAGGGGTTTGCAAACGGCGAGCGGCTGATCCGGGGTGAGGATTATATCATCTCCGCCGCCTTCCCCGATGCGGATGTGGACGATGCGAACGAGGACGTGACCGTCTCCGTGACGCTTCGTGACACCGCGACCGCGCGGAATTATGCGATGGATAGCGAGAGCTATGTCATCCGGGGCGCGGCGAAGATCACCCCAGCGCCGCACGGCGCTGAAGCGACCGCCGGTTCTGCCAAATACGGCAATTCCGGCGTGGTGGAGCTGGGCGAAAAAGTTGTTCCGGGCGGCACAGTGATCATCGACACAGTGACGGACCAAAACACCGTTTTGGACGGAGGGTTCTCTATCGCCGAGAATAAGCTGCGGTTTGCGATTGTCGATGACGCCGCGAAGGTCGGCGCGACTGCCGAGATCAGGCTGAAGGTCACAAGCCGCAATTTTGCGGATTATTTCATCAACGTTACCTTAACGGTCGAGAAAAAGACGGACCGCGTGTTCACCGCGCCGACCGCAAAGCCCGGTCTGGTCTATAACGGCGAGGAGCATGTACTCATCAATGCCGGAACGACCGACGGAGCAGCGATGCAGTATAAGCTAAACGACGGCGCGTATGGCGCGGAGCTTCCAGGGGCAAAGAACGCGGGAACTTACACCGTTTGGTATAAGATCGATGGCGATGAGGAGTATGCAGACGTGGTCGATTCCATCACCGTGACCATCGGCAGAAGAACCGTCACGGTCGGGCCGGAGGATATGACCATCACGCAGAGCGACGGCATCCCGACCTTCAAGCTGGCCTATGCCGGGCTTGCGGACGGCGAGACGCTGACGCCTGTCACCGCGCCGCGCTTCACGATTTATCAGCAGGACAGCGACGTGGAAGTAAACGCGCCCTTCGCGGCGGGCAGCTATCGCATCATCTGGCTCGACGCGAACACCATGACCTTTACCGGCGCGGAGAATTATGATGTAATGAGAAACACCGCCGGCGCGCTGAAGGTCAATGCGAACTCCTCGTCCGGCTATGGCGACCGAACCATGACCTATCCGATCAGCGTTCCCGAGAAAACGCAGAGCGGCGCCGTGAGCGCCAGCGCGAAGAGCGCGAGCAAGGGCAGCACTGTGACCATCACGGTCATGCCTGGCGAGGGCTATGTGTCCGAGTCGGTCCGCGTGCTCGATCAGGACGGCAAGGAGCTGCCGCTCACCGATCAGGGCGCGGGCAAATATCGCTTCACAATGCCCGCAAGCAAGGTCACGGTCAAGGCGAGCTTCGCGGCGAACAGCGCCGCGCCGGATCTCTTTGAGGATGTGTTGGAAGACAGCTATTATTACGATGCGGTCCATTGGGCGGCAGAGCGCGGCATCACGGGCGGCATCGGCGTGCGGCGTTTTGCGCCGGATGCGGCGTGCACCCGCGCCCAGATGGTAACATTCCTGTGGCGCGCGGCGGGCAGCCCCGAGCCGGAGGACCGGGCGCACTTTGAGGATGTTCCCGCAGATGCGTATTACGCCAAGGCGGTCGCCTGGGCGGCGAGCGAAGGCATTGCGCGCGGCGTGGACGAAACGCGTTTTGACCCGAACGGCACATGCACCCGCGCTGACGGCGTAACATTCCTCGCCCGCGCGGCCAAGGCATCGGAGAGCGACGGGAAAACGGGCTTTGCCGATGTTCCTGAAGATGCCTATTACGCGTCCGCGGTGAAGTGGGCGTCTGAGAACGGTATTGTCAAGGGCATTGGCGGTGGGCTGTTTGGTCCGCATAACGACTGCACAAGAGCGCAGATCGTGACCTTCCTGCATCGGATGCAGCACTGATTTCGCGGCGAAAAATAAAAATAAACAGCAAGCCTCATCGGGATATCGCCCGGTGAGGCTTGCTTTAAACAGGAACAAAAGTACGAAATAATTGTAAACATTTTATAAAAGGAATTGTTTTTTATCATGCGATATGGTACACTATAGGCGCTGCCTGTTTGTAAATCATAGGAGGTTTTGCGTGTGTATTCCTTTATAACCACCTTTAATCTGGTTGTATTTTTGCTCTTTACTATTTTTTATTTTTATCAGATCGTGTATACGATTGTCGCGCTGTTTTCAAAAAGCAAGGCGTTTGTTGCGGAAAAAAACCATAAATATGGCGTGATCATCGCCGCGCGCAATGAGCGCGCCGTGATCGCGAACCTGATCGCGAGCATTCGCCAGCAGGATTATCCGGAGGAGCTTGTTGATATTTTCGTCATCGCGGATAACTGCACCGACGATACGGCAGAGGTCGCGCGCGAGGCAGGGGCAACCGTGTTTGTGCGCAACAATACTGAGCTGGTCGGCAAGGGCTACGCGCTTGACTATGCGTTCCACCGGCTGCATACCGAGTATGCCGACCGCGGCTATGAGGGCTATTTTATTTTCGATGCGGACAATCTGCTCGAGCGGGATTATATCAAAGAGATGAATACCGTGTTCGATGCGGGCTATCTGATGGTCACCAGCTACCGGAATTCGAAAAATTATGATTCCAACTGGATCTCCGCCGGGTCGTCGCTTTGGTTTCTGCGCGAGGCGCGCTATCTCAACAATGCGCGCATGATCCTCGGCACAAGCTGCGCCGTTTCCGGCACGGGGTTTCTCGTTCATGATTCCGTGATTCGCAAAAACGGCGGCTGGAAGTATCATTTATTGACCGAAGATATCGAATTTTCTGTGGATAATGCGATCTCGGGCGGCATGATCGGCTATTGCGACAGTGCGCGTTTGTATGACGAGCAGCCGGTTTTGTTTTCACAGTCCTGGCGGCAGCGTCTGCGTTGGGCAAAGGGCTTTTATCAGGTGTTTGTGAATTACGGCGGCGACCTGGTAAAAACCGCGCTCACCAAGCGCAGCTTCTCCTGCTATGATATGTTCATGACCGTTTCGCCCGCGATGTTTATTTCGCTGCTCAGCATCGTGATGAACCTGGTGTTCCTCGTGATCGGGCTGTTCAACGTGACCACCATGCCGCGTATGATCCCATATACGCTGCTCGCGGCGATCATGTCCGTTGTGAATTTCTATCTGGTGCTTTATATTTTCGGTCTGCTCACCACGATCACAGAGTGGAAGCAGATCCATGCGCCGACATATAAGAAAATTTTATATACCTTCACATTCCCGATTTTCATCTTTACCTATGTGCCGATTTCGATCGTGGCGCTGTTCCGCAAGATCGAGTGGAAGCCCATTCAGCACAGTGTGGCGAAAACGATCGAGGATATCCACGAATAGGACGCGCGGTGATTCAAAAGAAAAATCCATCCGTTATAAAGCGGATGGATTTTTTTGCGTTATAAAGCAGGGCGCTTATTTTAAAGACGGATCGTAATGCGCGCGCTCGCCGCCGATAAATTTCGGGCGGGTCCGCGCACAAATCAGCGTTGCCTCGCCGATCGACTTGAGCGAAAGCCGAACCGGAACGGCGACCTTTTGCAAATGCATGCCGATCAGCGTTCCGCCGATGTCCATCCCGGCCTGCGCGCGGATCTCCTCCACCGCGACCGGATCGTCAAAATTCTCATACGCAGTCGTCGCAAACGAGCCGCCCGCTTTCGGCTGCGGCACAACGTTCACGATCTCGCGGTGCTGCCGCTCCGCCACGGCGCGCTCTGTAATGATCGCGCGGTTTAAATGCTCGCAGCACTGCGCCGCGAGGAAAATACCGCGCTGCTTCAGCTCGGGATACAGCGCGTGAAAGATCGCCTGCGCGGTCGGAAGGCTGGAATCCGAGCCGATTTTATGCCCGCCCACCTCGCTCGAGCTGCATCCAACAACCAGAACATCACCGGCGGAAAGTCCTGCCGCATCGATCAGCTCGCGCACGGCGCATTGCACTTCTTCTGCTATTTTTTCATACATGATGATCAAATCCTTTCCGATATCCGTTTCTATAGCATAACACTCCTGCGCGAAATAATCAAGGACATGCGCGCGCACATAAGCCGCTTTTTTGCAAAATATATTGAAGCATCGAAAAAAATGGGGGGATGGCAACATGGTGTTTCATGTGCGGAAAATAAGCGTGATCTTTTTCGCGGCGGCGCTTCTCGCGTTGGGCGGGCTGCCGTTTTTCTTCTCGGATACGAGCGCAACCACGCCCGCGGTGGCGCAGAACACGAACTGGGGGCTGAGCTTCCAAAAGCTGGGCGCGCCGCCGGTCGGCAACGCGAGCGCGGAGTATCTTGCGGGCTACCATGCATATTTTCTGGGCGATACGAGCAAAAAAACGATTTATCTGACGTTTGACGCAGGCTTCGAAAACGGCAATACGCCTAAGATCCTCGATGTGCTGCGCGCGCATAAAACCCCGGCGACGTTCTTCTTGGTCGGCAATTATCTCGACACTGCGCCCGAGCTGGTGCGGCGCATGGTCGAGGAGGGGCACACCGTGGGCAACCACACCGCAACGCATCCGGATATGTCTAAAATTGCGGACCGCGCGGCGTTCGAGCGCGAGCTGCATACGCTTGAGGGAAAATATCGCGCAGTCACCGGGCAGGAGATGCAGCATATTTACCGCCCGCCGCAGGGCAAATTCAGCGAGGAAAATTTGAAAATGGCAAACGAAATGGGCTATCAAACCGTGTTTTGGAGCCTTGCCTACGTCGATTGGTATACCGATAATCAGCCCACGCGCGCGCAGGCGTTTGAAAAGCTTCTGCCGCGCATGCATCCGGGCGCGGTCGTGCTACTGCACAGCACATCGAAAACAAACGCCGATATTTTGGATGAGCTGCTCACACGCTGGGAGCAGGACGGCTATACCGTAGCGCCGATCAGCGAGCTGCTCGCGCAGCAATAAAAGGGCTTTACAAATCGGGCGCGGGCGTGTATGATAAGAGTGTGCATTGCATCTCAAAGGAGAGCAGTAGCCCAATCAAAACCAACCCGCGGCGGAAACTTTTTTGACCCGACCGTGTATGTTTTTGCGTTTTTGAGACAGGATACTGCTGTGTCCTGTCTTTTGTTTTGCGCAGAAATCAGCCCAAAGGAGGCGAGCGCCATGCTTCTTGCCATCGGTGTGGACAACGCGCGCATCACCTGCGGCGTGTATCGCGAGCAAGCGCTTTGCGCTACGTTTGCGCTGCACAGCGACACAAAGAAAACGCCGGACGAATATGCCTATCTGCTCGGCGGCATGCTGCATGCCCGCGGCATTGCGCCTGAGACGCTGCATCATGCAATGATTGCGTCTGTCGTTGCGCCGCTGACCGATGTGATCGCGCAGGCGGTCGGCACGCTGTGCGGCATTACGCCCGCGCTGGTCGGCCCGGGGATCAAAACCGGGCTGAACATCAAGATCGACGACCCGGCGCAATTAGGCAGCGATATCGTTGCGCTTACGGTCGGCGCGCTTTCAAAATATGAAGCGCCGCTGATTTTGGTCGATCTCGGCGTGGTGACTACGATGAGCGTGGTCGACGCGGCGCGCGCATTTTGCGGCACGATCATCATGCCGGGCGTGGCCTCTGCGCTGGAGGAGCTGTCGCACACGGCGGGCAGTCTCCCCATGGTGTCCATCGCGCCGCCGCGCACCCTGATCGGCACGAACACGGCGGATTCCATGCGTTCCGGCGCGATAAACGGCATGTGCGCCATGATCGACGGGCTGATCGACCGGATCGGGGAGGAGATCCCCGGCGTGCCGCGCGTCGTTGCAACCGGCGATTTCGCCGCCTGCATCGCGCCGCGCTGCGCGCATTCCATCACGCGGGATGACACGCTCCTGCTCGACGGGCTGTGTCACCTGCACCACAAAAACGCACCGCACCCGAAAACGGGGCGGTAGCAAGGAGGAATTTATTATGAACAAAACGAACACACGACAGCTCGTACTGTGCGCGATTTTTACCGCGCTGACGATCGTGCTGCAGCTGCTGGGGTCATTCATCCGGTTTGGGATGTTTTCCATCTCGCTGGTTCTGCTCCCGATCGTGCTGGGCGCCGCGCTGTGCGGCACGAAGGCGGGCGCATGGCTCGGCGCGGTATTTGGCGCGGTCGTGCTGCTCAGCGGCGACGCGGCACCGTTTCTCACCGTCAGCGTCCCGGGGACGGTGATCACGGTCATGCTCAAGGGCATCCTCGCCGGGCTGTGCGCCGGGCTGGTGTACCGGCTGGTTGCGCGGAAGAACCGCGATCTTGCGGTCGTTTGCGCCGCGGTTGTGTGCCCGGTGGTCAATACCGGCGTGTTCCTGCTTGGCTGCATGACGTTCTTCATGGATACGATCAGCGGCTGGGCGGCGGCTGTCGGATTGGGCGGCGATGTGGCGCATTATATGATCTTCGTTATGGTCGGCGTGAATTTCCTGGTAGAGCTCGGCGTGAACATCGTGCTCAGTCCGATCATTGTTCGCCTTTTAAATATCAAACGCGCTTCCGCGTAAATTGCAGAAAAAAACACCCGAACCAGGTTCGGGTGTTTTTTATTAGCCAACGATCGTTTGATAAATATTGATAAAGCCCGCGATCATAACGATTAAGATCAAAATCGGCGTGCTGTATCGGATCGTTGCGATCCAGAGCTTTCTCCAGCGGAAGGACACGCCCTCCTGCTCAATCTCATCCGCAAGCAGCTCAGGCTTCCAGCGCCAGCCGATGAAGTAGCACATCAGAAGACCGCCGAGCGGGAGCAGCAGGTTATCCGTGAGGATCCCGACGAAATCAAAGAAGGTATAGCCAAACACCGTAAACGGCGCAAGGCTTCCGAACGACAGCGAGCTGGGAACGCCGATCAAGAAGATGATCGCCGCCGTGATGATCACCGCGCGTGTGCGCGGGATGTTCCACTTTTCAAGAACAAAGGAGACCACGGTCTCAAGCAGCGAGATCGAGCTTGTGACCGCCGCGAAAAATACCAGAATAAAGAACAAAACCGCAAACAACGAGCCAGCGCCCAGCTGCGAGAAAATCTGCGGCAGCGTTTCGAAAATCAGGCTCGGCCCCTGACCCGGCTCAAGACCGAATGAGAAGACCGCCGGGAAGATTGCAAGACCGGCGAGCAGCGCGGCCATCGTGTCCAGCCCGGATACGGTCAGACAGCTCTTCGGGATATTTTCGCGCCGATTTAGGTAGCTGCCGTATGTGATGCCGATGCCCATGCACAGGCTGAGCGAATAGAACACCTGCCCGAGCGCCGCGCTGATCGAGCCTAAGCTGAATTGTGATGCGCGCGGAGAGAACATAAAGGCAAATCCGCCGCTGCCGCCCGGCAGCGTAATGCTGCGCACCAGAATGATAATTAAGATGACAAACAGCGCCGGCATCATGATTTTGCTCGCCTTTTCGATGCCGCGCACGCCGCACACGCAGATGACCGCGGTGGCAAGCATAAAGACAAAATGATAAATGATCGGCTCCCACGTGCCGCCGATAAACTGCCCGAAGCTCGCCGGAGCGGCAAGCGTGGTTGCATAACTAACCATGTATTTCACGATCCAGCCGCCGATCACGCTGTAATAAGACAGGATCAAGAACGCGGTCAGCACGCCCATCACACCTACCGTGCGCGCGCTTTTGCTGATCGAGGCATACGCATGCACCGGGTTGCTGCCGGTCTTGCGCCCAAGCGACATTTCAACCATCATAACAGGAACACCAAGAATGCAGACGAAGATCAGATAGGCGATCAGGAACCAGAATCCGCCGTTGCTGCCCATCAAATAAGGAAATTTCCAAAGATTTCCGAGCCCGATTGCGGACCCGGCGGCCGCGAAGATAAAACCGATTTTTGTTGCCCATTGCTTTTGGTGATCGCGCATAAACATCCCCCTATTTTAATTTTGGCGCCGCGCGCCGAAAAAATGATGCATTTAGTATATCATTTTCTGCAAATTCTCGCAAGTTTTTGTGCAAAAAATTATTTTCCATATTTTTTCTGGCGCAAAACCAGCGCATAGCTCTCCTTGATCAGAGCCTGCACCTCGCGCGGGGCGAGGGTCCCGTCCACCACAAGCATGTTCCAGTGGTGCTTATTCATATGATACGCGGGGCGGATAGCGGGGCATGTCGCGCGCTGAAACTCCGCCTCCATCGGGTCGCACTTCACGTTGACGCAAAGCTGCCCCTGATGCTCATAAATAAAGGCGAAGGTCTTTTTTGAAGAAAGCAGACGCATGGCGAGCCAGTTTGCGTCAAACGGATAATCCGCATATACCCCCGGCAGAGACAGGCAAAATTCGCGCAGCTCCTCCCGTGTCATAGCGCCACCTCAAGCCCGATCGGGCAGTGATCGCTGCCCATCACGTCAGAATAGATCTCCGCGCCGCGCAGCGCGCCCTCAAGCGCCGAGGACGCCAAAAAATAGTCGATCCGCCAGCCCGCGTTGTTCTCGCGTGCGTGGTACATATACGACCACCAGGTATACGCGCCGGATTTTTCCGGATAAAAATAACGGAACGTATCGATAAATCCCGCGTTTTGCAGCGCGGTCATCTGCGCGCGCTCCTGCGGGGAGAAGCCGGCGTTGCCCACGTTGCTTTTCGGATTCTTGAGGTCGATCTCCTGATGCGCCACGTTCAGGTCGCCGCAGAGGATGACCGGCTTTTGCGCCGCATGCGCCACGCAAAACGCGCGGAACATATCCTCCCACGCCATGCGATAATCCAGGCGCGCCAGCCCGCGCTGCGCATTCGGCGTGTAAACATTGATCAGATAAAACGAAGGAAACTCCAGCGTGATCACGCGACCCTCGCGGTCATGCTCCGGAATTCCAACGCCGTATTCCGCGCGCAGCGGCGCCTCCCGCGTGAATACCGCCGTGCCGGAATAGCCCTTTTTCTCCGCGCTGTTCCAAAACTGCTGATAGCCGGGCAGCGCAAGCTCGATCTGCCCCTCCTGCAGCTTGGTCTCCTGCACGCAGAAAATATCCGCGTCGGCCGCATGAAAAAAATCAAGAAAGCCCTTGCCCACGCAGGCGCGCAGCCCATTTACGTTCCACGAGATCAGCTTCATCGCACATCCTCCTTATTGAAACAAGTCGTTTTGCCGCCCGAGCAGGTCAAACACCATGTTGTGCTGCGCGATGCGATAGCCCAATTCCGGCGCGCTCCCGTCGTTTTGAATGATCGGAAGCTGCTGCATCAGGCGGTATAAATAGCTCTGATACGCGCTCATCGGCGCGTCCGCCGTGTGCAGCAGAAGCGGCGCGAGAAAGCTTGCGCTGATATGCAGCCCCTGCCGCGCCTCGATCGGGAAATTTGCCCAGATAAAGAACGGAACATCATGCTTTTTCTCATCCATCTGCGTGTCAGAAATTCCGGCGCGCTCTTGCAGCATGCGGTAATACCCGTCCTCCAAGGCAGGCAGATGGTCGCCGAAGAAGAGCAGGATCGTCGGTCGCTCGCGCTGCTTCAGCGCCTCGACCAGCTCGCGCACTGCCGTATCGGTTTTTGCAAGTAGGGATAGATAGCGCCGCGCCTGCGGGAATTCTTCCATCTCGGGAAACGTGATCGTTTCTTCCAAATTGTCAAACGCCTTGGCATAGCCGGAATGATTTTGCATCGTTACGTTAAAAATAAACGCAGGCTGCGCGCTCTCGTCTAAAAGCGCAAGCACCTTTTGAAATGACGCGCGATCGGAGATGTATTCGCGCACAAGCTCCGGATCGTTAAAATCATGAATGCTGTAAAACCGGTCAAACCCAAGCCGCGGGTATGCCTGATCGCGGTTCCAGCCATCCGGATAAAACGGGTGCACGCCTGCTGTGCGATATCCGCGGCTGCGCAGCGTTTGCGCGATCGACGGCGTATCGATCCCGGTGAATTGCACCATGGGGTAGCAGCCGGGGCGCAGCATCGCGCTGGAATTGCCGGTTAAAAAATCATATTCCGTGTTGCACGTTCCGCCGCCAAACACGGAAACGCGCGTAAATCCGCTGACCGTCTCGCTCATGAGCGAGTGGATAAACGGGATCGGGTCTGCATTCGTTTGCAGATCGGCGATGTGCGACAGGTCAGAGAACGTTTCGTCCATAACAACAATAATGTCCGGTTGGCGCGTGCCCGCCTGTGCGCCGTTGCCGATCGTTTCGCGCACGCGCGCGGTGGAATACCCCTCGGGCGGGAGATTGATCAAAAGCTTCGTGTTGTGCATCAAATTGGCCGCCATGCCGTTCTGCTTCGATGCGTCCGCCGTATACCACGGGTCAGAAGAGATGGAATCCGGCGCGTCCCAAAGGATCTGCCAAGCGCCGCCCAGACAGAGCACGGCAAGCACCGCCGCGACCGCGCGCGAAAACCGGGGCAGCCGCGCGCGCCGCATGCACCACGCCGCCACGCCGCACGCCAGCACAGAAAGCACGGTGACGACAAGCGCCGTGTCCCACTTGAGCGCAAGTCCGCTCGCCACGTTTTGCGCCGTGCCGAGCGCAAACAGATCCCATGGGAGAAGCGCCTTGCCGCGCATGGCGATCATAAAATGATTGACCGCGCCCAGCAGGCAGGAGAGCACCATCGGGATCATCGCGGCGAGAAATACGCGCCGCGTCAGCGCGAAAACCAGAGCGGTCATGCCGAAATAGATCATCGCGTTGATCCAGAAATTCAGATGGAGCGGGTCGACCTGCGCGCCCTGCATCCACTCAACCAGAAGCAGCGTGATAAACGGGAGCAAAATTAAAAACGGAATGCTGAGATACCATGGGATGTTGCGGTTAAACATGAAATTCCCTCTTTTTAATAAAAATATCAGGTGTCGCGCGCGGGCAAAAGCGAGGAAAGCGCGCGGGTATAGGCGCGGTATGCGCTTGGAATCGCGTACCGCTCGCGCAGGTCGGCGCGAGTTGCCCAAACGCAGCCGGGCAGCGAAAGCCGCTCTGCCACAGTGATCGCGCGCGCCTGCATGCGCCACTCGACATGGGTAAATATATGCCGCGCGGGCGGAAGCGCCGCCTCGTGCAAAACGGTAAAGCCCGCGCGCCGCGGGTCAGGCAGCGTGCAAAACGCCCATAGCCCTGCCAAAAGCCCGGCGCTCGGGCGCCTTTGCAAAAGCACCGCGTCGCCGCATAGGATGAGCGTGAGCGAAAGCTGCTCCACGCGCCGCGGCGTGCGCTCCGCCTTGACCGGAAACGCGCCCTCGCATCCGTCCTCGTGCGCGATGCAAAGCGCGGCGAGCGGACAGGCATCGCAGTGCGGCGCGCCGTTTGGCAGACAAACCGTTGCGCCAAGCTCCATCAGCGCCTGGTTAAAATCCCCCGCGCGCTCGGGCAGCAGCGTCTGGGCAAGCGCGCGGTATTGCCGCCGCGTTTTTGCGCTTGCAATGTCTGCGTCGTTGCGAAATACGCGCGCGAACACGCGCAGCCCGTTGCCGTCGATCGCGGGCACACGCTGCCCAAACGCGATTGAAGCGATCGCCCCGGCGGTGTATTCGCCGATGCCGGGCAGCGTTTGCAGCGCTTCCGCCGTGCCGGGAAGCACCCCGCCGTATTCCTCCAAAACGCGCACCGCCGCGCGCTGCAAATTCCGCGCCCGGCTGTAATATCCAAGCCCTTCCCACAGCTTCATCAGCTGCTCCTCCGGCGCGTGCGCAAGCGCCGGAATATCGGGGAGCGCGCGCAAAAACCGGTCAAAATACGGCAAAACCGCGGCGACGCGCGTCTGCTGCAGCATGATTTCGGAAACCCAAACGCGGTATGGGGTCGGCGCATCGCGCCAGGGCAGCGTGCGATGGTGCGCGTCATACCAGCGAAGCAGCAGCGCGGGCAGCGCCGCGGCGCGCCGGGTCAGCTCCTCCTCCGGAAGCTGCCAGAAATCAAAATCCACCAGAAGCCCTCCCTTCCGCAGCGGGTCGTTCGACAGAATCTACTATAATATATACTATTTTGCACGCTGCGTCAATGCGCCCGCGCAAACCGGGACGCGAACCTGCACGGAGGAGCCTACCGCGCGGACAAATCGCGGAGAAGCACGCTGCACGGGCTAAACGCGAAACCATCCACCATGTGGATTGGGAAGGACTCCCTGTTGCACAGACCGGGCGCGAAGAAACGCGCTGGCGCGGCGAAAGAGCGGTTTTGCTCTTGAATAGCATGCTGCGCGAATTAGACACGCCGCGGAGAAGCGCACTGGCGCGGAATAAATAATGAAGCCGCCCGCTGTGCGGATCGGGTGTAAAACCCCTGTTGCGCGGGCTGAGTGTGGTGAATTGCATTATGTGGGCTGGGTGCGCGCCGAAGAAACGCGCTGGCGCGGAGAGCGGCTTCGGCTTTTAAATACCCCGTAGTGCGGGGAAATGCGGTTCTGATTTCCCACATCCGCGCCGCAGATGCGCGCAAATTTCAAACAGTCCACAGCCAGGGGGCGCGGCGCAAATTCGTATCTGTTCGGATATCCTTGCTGCCCTGCGTTGCGCCAAAATCCGCAGATGTTCAAGCATCGGCGTTATATGCGAAGTAGCGCCGTAAATTGAAAATACCGCCTGCGCTATCCTTTTGCGGCTGGACGCTGCAAAAATTTTCGGGTATCCGCGGCGCGCAAATTGAAAAGCTGCCGCCGCGAATATTTTCACCGTTCCGGAAGCACCGCGTAAATTTTAAATATCCTCGCGGCGGCGCGGAAGAGACGCGCAGGTTTTAAGCGTTTTCGCCCCCACGGCGCGGCTTTTTCTATACAATACGCCGCAAAAAGCAGGCATCTGCAATGTGCCGCGCTGCCGCCGATCTATGCATCTCGCCGCGCATGCAAAAAAACAGGCGCGCCGCGCATGCAAAAACACCCTCGTCGTGCGCATACTGGCAACTTGCCTAAAATTCCGCCGATTTTTCCGTTCGCTCTTTACTTTTTATGCATAAAAACACAATGCTATAAATTTTTATGCAAAAAATTACTCTTTTTTTGAAAAAGGCATTGACAAAATCCGCTCGCCCGATTATAATAAGGACAATTTATGGACATGGCGTTCATCAAATAGCGGAAGAGCTGAACTTTGTTAACTTTTATTGGGTTTTTCTGTGTATATTTGGTGGGCGCTGTTTTGGCGAAAGCGCAGCAAAGGATGGTGAATGGCATGACCTGCACCGCGCCGGAGGTTCTTCGGTTTGTTCGCGAAAATGATGTTAAGTTTATACGTCTTGCCTTTTGCGACCTGTTCGGAACGCTGAAAAACATTTCGATCATGGTGGACGAGCTGCCCCGCGCTTTTGAAGAGGGCGTTTCGTTTGACGCGTCGGCCATTCTCGGCTTTTCCGACGTGGTGCGTTCCGACTTATTCCTAATTCCCGATCCGTCCACGCTGTGCGTGCTGCCGTGGCGTCCGTCCGAGGGGCGCGTGGTGCGTCTGTTCTGCGACGTGCGCAACCCGGATGGAACGATGTATCCCTGCGATGTGCGCGCGCGCCTGCGCGGCGTGGGGCGAAAGCTTGAGCTTGCGGGGTATACGCCGAAATTCGGAACGGAATGTGAATTCTACTTGTTTAAAACGGATGAAAACGGCGACCCGACGCATATTCCGCACGATCGCGGCGGCTATTTTGACATTGCGCCGATCGACCGGGGCGAAAATATCCGGCGCGAGATCTGCCTGTGCCTTGAGCAGATGGGCATCCGGCCGGAGACCTCGCATCATGAGCAGGGACCCGGGCAGAATGAGATCGATTTTAAATATGACGATGCGCTCCCCGCGGCGGACCATTTTATGACGTTCCGCTCGGTCGTGAAGGCGATTGCGGCGCGCAACGGGCTGTACGCCTCGTTTTTGCCGAAGCCGCTGCCCGATTGCAGCGGAAACGGCGTGCATCTAAACATTTCCGTGCTCAAACAGGGCGAAAACATCTTTTCTAACAGCAAAAACCGGTGCGAGAGCGAGTATTTTATCGCGGGCGTGCTTTCGCATGTATCCGAAATCACCGCGTTTCTAAACCCGATTGAGAACTCCTATGCGCGCCTGGGCGCGTTTGAGGCGCCGCGATATATCTCGTGGTCGCATCAAAACCGCTCGCAGCTGATCCGCATTCCGGCGGCGAGCCGCGAGAAGATGCGCATGGAGCTGCGCTCGCCGGATTCTGCGATGAATCCGTATATCGGCTTTACCCTGCTGCTCGCGGCGGGCTTTGAGGGGATCGAAAAAAAGACCCCGCTTCCGCCGCCGACCGATCGGAATCTTTACACCGAGGCGGTCGATACGCTTGAAGCCCTGCCGGAAACGCTGGGCGCGGCGCTGGACGCGGCGGAACGTAGCGCATTTGTTAAAAACGCTTTGGGCGAGGAGCTGCTTTGCCGCTATATTCGGCACAAACGGGCAGAGCTTGCGCGCGGGGGCGATTATTTCGCGCTGATTTAGCAAAAAAGGGGAGAGGGCCGGATGCAAAATGTCTTGATGGTCTGCCATTCGGACAAGGCGCGCGCGCTGTTTGGCGACGTGCTTTCGCAGTGCGGCGTGCGCGAGGTAACGCAGGTCGGAAGCGCGGGCGAAGCGCGCCGGCGCATGCAGCAGTGCGATTTTGACCTGTGCCTGATCAATGCCCCGCTTCCGGACGAATTTGGCGATCGGCTGGCCTGCGATATGGCAGAGCGTGCCGACGCGCAGGTGATCCTGGTCATCCGCGCGGAGCAGGAGGGCGAGGTGGCGGCGCGCGTGGAGGACTATGGCGTTCTCACCGTGGCAAAGCCGATTTCGCGCACGGTGCTGTGGAACGCGATCAAGCTTGCGGACGCGGCGGGTCGGCGCATCTCCATGCTGCGGCGCAAAAATTCGCAGCTGATACAGAAAATCGAGGACATCCGCCTGATCGACCGCGCGAAATGCGTGCTGATCGAGTATTTAAACATGACCGAGGCGGACGCCCACCGATATATAGAGAAGCAGGCGATGGATCTGCGGCGCTCGCGGCGCGACGTGGCAGAGACCATCCTGAAAACCTATGAAGGTTAGGAGGAATATAGCATGAGCAAAAAGGCATATCTTATCTTGCAAAATGGCGACGTGTTTGAAGGCGAGTCCTTTGGCGCGGAGGGTACAGTTATTTCCGAAATCGTATTTACGACCGGAATGACCGGATATTTGGAAACGTTGACCGATAAAAGTTATTTCGGGCAGGCGGTGGTTCAGTCGTTCCCGTTGATCGGTAATTACGGCGTGATTCCCGCCGATTTCGAAGGAAAAAACATTTCCCCAAGCGCTTATATTGTCAAGCATTGGTGTAGGGAGCCTTCCAATTTCCGTTCGGAAGGAGATCTCGACACCTTTTTTAAAGCCCGAAATCTGGTTGGACTGTGCGAGATCGACACGCGCAGCTTGGTACGCACCATCCGCGAAAGCGGAACGATGAACGGCATGGTCACAACGGATCTGAGCAAGGTCGATCCGGCGGCGATCGCGGCATATACCGTGCATGATGCGGTGAAAAGCGTGACGACCCGGGTGAAATATGTTGTGCCCTGCAAGGACGCAAAATATCGCGTTGCGGTGATCGACCTGGGGGTGAAGGAAAATATTCTTCGCTCGCTGACGGCGATCGGCTGCGAGGTGCATGTATTCCCGGTATACAGCACGCCGGAGGAGATCCTTGCGGTCGCGCCCGATGGGATCATGCTGACAAACGGTCCGGGCGACCCGGTGGAGAACACCGGCGTGATCCAAACGCTGCGCGCGCTGAAAACGAAAAAGATCCCGACGTTTGGCATCTGCCTCGGGCATCAGCTGCTCGCCCTGGCCAACGGCTTCACCACCTGCAAGCTCAAATACGGTCATCGCGGCGCAAACCAGCCGGTGCGCGAGCTTGCCACCGGGCGCGTGTATATCACAAGTCAAAACCACGGCTACGCGGTCGTGAGCGATTCGGTCGACCCGGCGGTCGGGCGCGTTTCGTTTGAAAATAATAACGACGGCAGCTGCGAGGGCATCGATTATCTGGATGCGCCCGCCTTCACGGTGCAGTTCCATCCGGAGGCGTGCGCCGGCCCGCAGGACACCAATGCGCTCTTCGGGCGCTTTATCAGCATGATGGAGGATGCGAAAAATGCCTAAATATGAATCGATTCGAAAAGTAATGGTGATCGGCTCCGGCCCGATCGTGATCGGACAGGCGGCGGAGTTTGACTATGCAGGCACGCAGGCATTGCGCGCGCTGCGCGAGGACGGGCTGGAGGTCGTTTTGGTCAATTCTAACCCCGCAACGATCATGACCGACCAGGCGATGGCGGATAAAATTTATATCGAGCCGCTCACGCTGACCACCGTGCGCCGCATTATTGAAATTGAGCGGCCGGACAGTATTCTTTCCGGGCTGGGCGGTCAGACCGGATTAAACCTCTGTATGCAGCTTGCGCGCGAGGGCTATCTTGAAAAAATGGGCGTGCGCCTGCTGGGCGCCTCGCCCGAGACGATCGACCGCGCCGAGGATCGCCAGATGTTTAAAGACTCGATGGAATCGATCGGTCAGCCGTGCATTCCGTCCAAGGTGGTGGAGGATATCGAGTCGGCGCTCGCGTTTGCGGAAACGATCGGATATCCGGTCATCGTGCGTCCGGCGTTCACGCTCGGCGGCTCGGGCGGCGGTATTGCGGAGGATCGCGATATGCTGTATGAGACCGCGCGCGAGGGGCTGGATGCATCGCCGATTCGCCAGATCCTTGTGGAAAAATGTATCGCCGGCTGGAAGGAAATTGAGTTTGAGGTTATGCGCGACCGCAAGGGCAACGCGATCACCGTCTGCTCTATGGAAAATTTAGACCCGGTCGGCATTCATACCGGCGACAGTATCGTCATCGCCCCGGCGGTCACGCTGGCGGATCGGGAGTATCAGATGCTGCGCACCGCGGCGCTGCGCATTATCGAGGCGCTCGGCGTAGAGGGCGGCTGCAACTGCCAGTTCGCGCTGCATCCCGAGTCGTTTGAATATGCGGTGATCGAGGTCAATCCCCGCGTTTCGCGCTCGAGCGCGCTCGCCAGCAAGGCGACCGGATATCCGATCGCGAAGGTATCAACAAAAATCGCCATCGGCTATACGCTCGACGAAATCCCGAACGCGGTTACCGGGAAAACATTTGCCGCGTTTGAGCCGGCGCTCGATTACGTTGCGGTCAAGTTCCCGAAATGGCCGTTTGAAAAATTTGTGTATGCCAAGCGCGAGCTGGGCACGCAGATGAAGGCGACCGGCGAGGTCATGACGATCGCCGATACGTTTGAAATGGCGATCATGAAGGCGGTGCGCGGCGCGGAGATCTCGCTTTCCACCCTGCGCATGCCAAAGCTTTCCGCGCTGTCGGATACCGAGCTTGAGGCAAAGCTCTCTGAGCACACGGATGAGCGCCTGTTTGTTGTGTTTGAAGCGCTCGTGCGCGGTGTTTCGGTTGAGAAGATCCACGAAATCACGATGATCGACGAGTGGTTCCTCGGCAAATTGCGAAATCTCGTGCGCTATGAGGCGCAGATCGCGAACAAGCCGCTCACGGAGGAGTTGTATGTCCGCGGCAAGCAGCTCGGCTATACCGACCGTTCGCTTGAAGAAATTACGGGGCATCCGGTCACGTTCCGCCGCGCGCCGACCTATAAAATGGTCGACACCTGCGCGGGCGAGTTCCGCGCGGAAACGCCGTATTTTTACGCGACGTATGACAGCGGCGAGGACGAGGCCGCCGCGTTTACCAAAACGATCACAAAGCCGCGCATGGTCGTGCTCGGCTCCGGTCCGATCCGCATCGGGCAGGGTATTGAGTTTGACTATGCCAGCGTGCATTGCGTCTGGGCGCTGCAGCGCCTGGGCTATGAGGTGATCATTATCAACAATAACCCCGAAACGGTCTCGACCGATTTCGACACGGCGGATCGCCTGTATTTCGAGCCGCTGACCGACGAGGACGTGCTGCATATCATCGAGGAGGAGCGTCCGGTCGGCGTGATCGCCGCGTTCGGCGGGCAGACCGCGATCAAGCTCACCGCGTTTTTAGACCGCCACGGCGTGAAGATCATCGGCTCGTCGGCAGACAGCATCGATATGGCGGAGGACCGCGAGCGGTTTGACGCCCTGCTCGAAAGCCTTGACATCAAGCGCCCGAAGGGGCAGACCGTTTTAAATTGCGATGAGGCGCTTGCCGCCGCGGCGCAGCTGGGCTATCCGGTTTTGATGCGTCCGTCGTATGTGCTGGGCGGGCAGAACATGATCATCGCGCATTGCGACGATGATATCCGCGAATATATGGCGATCATTCTGGCAACGCGCAACGATAATCCGGTGCTGATCGATAAATATTTAAGCGGACGCGAGATCGAGGTCGACGCGATTTGTGACGGCGAGGATATCCTGATCCCCGGGATCATGGAGCACGTGGAGCGCACGGGCGTCCATTCCGGTGACAGCATCGCCATCTATCCGGAGCAGAGCCTCACGCCGGAGCTTTGCGCGCGCATTATCGAGATCACGCGGGCGCTCAGCTTGGGGCTGCATGCGCGCGGGCTGGTCAATATCCAGTATATCGTGACGGACGGCGAGGTGTATGTGATCGAGGTCAATCCCCGCGCGTCACGCACAGTGCCTTATATCAGCAAGGTGACGGGCGTTCCGATGTGCGAGCTTGCCGTGCGCGCAAGCCTGGGCGAGAAGCTGCCGGATATCGGCTATGCCTATGGGCTGCACCCGGCGGGGAACACCGTTGCGGTCAAGGTCCCGGTCTTTTCGTTTGAAAAGCTGACCAATGTGGATACGCAGCTCGGACCGGAGATGAAATCGACCGGCGAGGTGCTTGGCGTGGGCAATACCGTGCGCGAGGCGATCTATAAGGGTCTGGTCGCCGCGGGCTACAGCATGGAGGTTGCGGGCGGCGTGCTCATCACCGTGCGCGATCAGGATAAGGGCGAGATCGCGGCGATCGCGAAGAAATACGCCGACCTCGGCTTTAAGCTGTATGCAACCGAGGGAACGGCAAAGCTCTTGCGCGAGAGCGGACTTGCCGTGACCGAGGTGGATAAGATCCACGAAAATGCGGAGAAAAACACCATGACGCTGCTCGACAGCGGGCTTGTGCATTATGTCATCTCCACCTCCGCGACCGGGCGCGACCCGGCGATGGACGACGTGAAGATCCGCCGCCGCGCGAGCGCGCGCCGGATCCCGTGTCTGACCGCGCTTGACACGGCGAACGCGGTTGCCGATGCGCTTGCAAGCGGATTTTCGGAGGAAAGCGTTGCGCTGTATGATATCCACGCGATCTCGTAAACAGAATCTGTGCAGCGGCGCTCCATTTGGGGCGCCGCCTTTTTTCGTGGCGCAAAACCGCGCCTCTTTTTCGAAAAAGAGGCGCGGTTTTGCCATAGTCTGCAAGCTTGTCAATCTGCAAAACTCGTCCTTTTTTGCGGTTGACCTTGCAATTTTTCCTAAAATTCGATACAATATAATGCATGCACATCCCGGCTTCCCGGGAGAAATG
>CAKUEM010000023.1 GCA_934646115.1 uncultured Oscillospiraceae bacterium | reverse complement strand
CTCCAAGGCAACAAGAAAATTCTAGCAAACCCAGGCGGATTTGTCAAGCCGCTGCCGCGCAAATTGCGGCGGGATCTATGGCGGCGGCGGGCGCACAGCGCTTTTTTTCTGCAAACGCAAAAAAGCAGACCCAACGGTCTGCTTTTTTGAACAATTAAAATAGGAGGGGGAGTAAAGAGAAAAAACTACGCATCTGCTTTCTACGATTATTAGTATACCGGAGAAATATTACAAAATTAAGCATATTTTATTAATATTTTATTAACTTTCGATTTTTTTCTTTTTCGCGCGCAACGCGCCGAAAAAGTCGCGCAGACGCGCGGCGCATTCCTCCTCCAGCACGCCGCCCACCAGTTCCGGCTTATGGTTATAAGGCAGCGAGAACAGATCGACCACGCTGCCGCACGAGCCCGCCTTCGGGTCAAACGCGCCGAAAATCACGCGGTCGATCCGCGCATTGATGATCGCACCGGCGCACATCGGGCACGGCTCAAGCGTAACATATAACTCGCAGCCAAACAGCCGCCAGCCGCCCAGCGTTCGGCACGCCTCGGCAATGGCGCAAAGCTCCGCATGCGCCAGCGCATCACGATCACGCTCGCGCCGGTTCATACCGCGCCCCACGATCACGCCGTCGCGCACGATCACGCAGCCGATCGGCGCCTCGCCCGCGGCGGCTGCCTCATCCGCCAATTTCAGGGCTTCCCGCATATAGGTCTCTTGTGGTATCATAATGGTACACCATCCATTCGCGCGCCGCGCGCGGCGCAAACAATAAAAGGAGCGCTTTCTATGACTATCCAGCTTGAAAAAAACCGCCTGACCCCGGAGGATTATACCGCGCTGCGCCCGGATATCCCATATGCGGTCGCCGCGCGGGCGATCCGCGGCTCAAGCCTGACGCTGCGCGCCGTGGCAGACGGGCACGTGATCGGCATGCTGCGCGCACTGTGCGACGGCGCGATGTTCTGCTATTTCCACGATGTTTTCGTATCGCAGCCATGGCGGCGGCGCGGCGTGGGGCGCGCCATGCTCACGGAAGCGCTCGCGCAGTTCCAGTCGGCGCTTGCGCCGGGTGAATATCTCGTCGTCACCGCGCTGGCTGAGCCGGGGCGCGAAGGGTTTTATCAGGCATGCGGTTTTGCCGCGGCGCAGGATGGCTGCGCCATGCAGGGCATCTTGCAGGGCTGACCGCATAGATATACACGCTGTCTGAAATCAGACAGCGTGTGTTTTTTTAATTTCGTTGGCTGTGCATCGGTGCGGGGATACGCCCGCCGCGCGTGATAAAGCGCGCCGGCGACTTCGTGTTGATCTCCATGATCGGCGCAGAGCCGAGCAGACCGCCATAGCACACCTCGTCGCCCGCGGATTTCCCGACCGCCGGGATCACGCGCACCGCGGTGGTTTTATTATTCACAACGCCGATCGAGATTTCATCCGCAATGATCGCAGAAATGACCTCCGCCGTGGTATCGCCCGGGATCGCGATCATATCCAATCCGACCGAGCAGACCGCAGTCATCGCCTCAAGCTTATCAAACGACAGCGAGCCGCAGCGCACACCCTCGATCATGCCCGCGTCCTCGCTGACCGGGATGAATGCACCGGACAAGCCGCCGACATGCGCGCTCGCCATCACGCCGCCTTTTTTCACCGCGTCGTTGAGCAGCGCGAGCGCCGCCGTCGTCCCGTGCGCGCCCACGCGCTCAAGCCCCATTTCCTCTAAAATATGCGCGACCGAGTCGCCGATCGCCGGGGTCGGCGCAAGCGACAGGTCAACGATCCCAAACGGGACATTCAACCGGCGCGACGCCTCGCGCGCGACCAGCTGACCCATACGCGTGATTTTAAACGCGGTGCGCTTCACGATCTCCGCAAGCGCCGCCAGGTCGCAATCGCCCGCGCGGCGGATCGCCTTATGCACAACGCCCGGACCGGACACGCCGACATTGATAACGCATTCGCCCTCGCCCACGCCGTGGAACGCGCCCGCCATAAACGGATTATCCTCCGTTGCATTGGAAAACACAACAAATTTTGCGCAGCCAATCGAATCTCGGTCTGCCGTGAGGCGCGCCGCCTCTTTTACGATCTTTCCCATGCGCGCGACCGCATCCATATTGATGCCCGCGCGCGTTGTCGCCACGTTGACCGAAGAACACACGCGCTCGGTCTCCGCCAGCGCCTCCGGGATGGAATCGATCAGGTTCGTATCGCCGCGCGTGAAGCCCTTATGTACCAGCGCGCCGTAGCCGCCGATAAAATTCACGCCGATCTCTGCCGCCGCGCGGTCAAGCGCGCGGGCAAGCTTCGTAACATCCGCACTGTCGCACGAATCGGCAAGCAGCGCGATCGGCGTGACCGAAACGCGCTTATGGATGATCGGGATGCCGTATTCACACTCGATCGCCTCGCCGGTTTTTACCAGATCCTTCGCGCAGCGCACAACTTTGTCATAAATTTTCTGCGCGCACACATCGATATCCGAAGAGCAGCAGTCGCGCAGCGAGATCCCCATCGTGATCGTGCGGATATCCAGATGCTCCTCTTCGATCATCTTGATCGTTTCTACAATGTCAAAAGAATTTATCATGCCTCTACCTCACTAAATTCGATGCATTGAATTGAATACATCCTCATGCATGGTGTGGATCTTAAGCCCAAGCTCCTCGCCCAGAGCGTCCAGCTCGCCGACAAGCGCCGTGAAATCCACGCGGCTTTTCGAAATATCCGCGAGCAGCACCATGACGAACAGATCGCCCAATACGCTCTGCGTGATGTCCAGCACATTGATGTCATGCTCGGAAAGCACCGCAGAAATCCGCGCGATAATGCCAACCGTATCCTTACCGATTACGCTAATAACAGTACGCATTGTAATATCTCCTTTATTTTATACAATATGTCACACAATTTTGTGATAAATATTCGTGCGGTTGACTACCCCGCGTGACCGCTCCAGCGCGAGGAGCGCGTCGGTAATGATCGTGTTAGAGACCAGAAAGCCGCGCGGCGTTAAGCGCCAATTCGTGCCGTCAAACTCCGCAAGACCCATTTTGTGATACTTGAGCATCACCTTTTCGATCTCGTCGAAATAGGTCAGATACTTGCGCTCCAGAACCTTGGCGGAGATACCGTCCGTCGTGCGCAGGGCGAGCATGATATATTCGCCCGCGCGCTCGCCGGGCTGCGCGCTCTCGCATTTTGTAATGATCTCGCCCCCGGTTTGGATGCCGTTGATATACGCCTCGGTATCGGCGATATAATGGAAGCGCATTTTATTCATAAACGAATGCGCCGACGGGCCAAAGCCCCAATATTCGCTCATATCCCAATATTTTTTATTATGCTTCGACGCAAAGCCCGGCTTTGCGAAATTAGAAATTTCATACTGCTCATAGCCATGCTTTGCCAGCAGCTCGACCGCGAACAGATACATATCGGCGACCGTGTCCTCATCCGGGAAGCGATACGCCGCCGCGTTTTTCGCCATCGGCGTGCCCTCTTCCAGCTTGAGCGCATAGCAGGAAATATGCTCCGGCTCAAGGGCGAGCACATCCTCAAGCGAGGCGCGAAACGTCTCCATCGTCTGCCCGGGCAGCCCATACATCAAATCGATCGAAATGTTGGAAAACTCCGCCGCGCGCGCAAGCTGCACCGCCTCCTCCACCTGATCGAAGGTATGGATGCGCGAAAGCTCTAAAAGCTCTTCGGGGCAAGACGACTGCGCCCCAAAGGATATGCGGTTAAAGCCGAGCTTTTTAAGCTTTTTTAAAAGCGCGCCCGTTACGCTCTCCGGGTTTGCCTCGATCGTCATCTCGCACTCCTCGGGGACCTTGAAATTGCGGTAGATGGCGTTGACAATGCGCGAAAGGTCACTAACCGGCAGCACGGTCGGCGTGCCGCCGCCGAAATAGATGGTATCCACTTCATAATCCGTCTCGCGCAGGTTGCCCTCGGCGAGGTGCGCCGCGAGCGCGCGGGTATATTCGCCCATCTGCTTTTTCGTGCCGAGGCGCGAATAAAAATCGCAATAGGCGCATTTGCTTTTGCAGAACGGGATATGGATATAAATCCCAAGTGGCTTCACAAGGTTTTCCTCCCTCAAACGGCTATTCGTCCAGCTTCAAAACCGCCATAAACGCCTCCTGCGGAACCTCCACGCTGCCCAAGCTCCGCATGCGTTTTTTGCCTTCCTTCTGCTTTTCAAGCAGCTTCTTTTTGCGCGTGATATCGCCGCCGTAGCACTTGGCAAGCACGTCCTTGCGCAGCGCCTTCACCGTTTCGCGCGCGATGATCTTATTGCCGATCGATGCCTGGATCGGGATCTCAAACAGCTGGCGCGGGATGTTCTCCTTCAGCTTCTCGGCGATGCGGCGCGCCCGCGCATATGCCTTTTCGGAATGCACAATGAAGGACAGCGCGTCCACCACCTCGCCGTTGAGCAGAATGTCCAGCTTAACGAGGTCGGACCGGCGATATCCGCTCAGCTCATAATCGAGCGAGGCATAGCCGCGCGTGCGCGATTTCAGCGCGTCAAAAAAGTCATAAATAATTTCGTTCAGCGGCATGTCGTAATGCATTTCCACGCGCGTCTCGTCCAGATATTTCATATCTTTAAACACGCCGCGCCGATCCTGGCACAGCTCCATAATATTGCCGACATAATCGACCGGCGTGATGATGCTCGCCGCAACAAACGGCTCCTCCGCCCATTCGATCTCCGTCGGGTTCGGGTAATTGAGCGGGTTGTCGATCATGACCTCCTCGCCGTTTGTCTTTTTAATTTTATAAATAACGCTCGGCGCGGTGGTGATCAGGTCGAGATTATACTCGCGCTCCAGCCGCTCCTGAATGATCTCCATATGCAAAAGCCCAAGAAATCCGCAGCGGAAGCCAAACCCCAGCGCCACAGACGATTCCGGCTCATAGGTAAGCGCCGCGTCGTTTAGGCGCAGCTTGTCCAGCGCGTCGCGCAGGTCGGGATATTTCGCGCCGTCCGCCGGGTAAATACCGGAGAACACCATCGGCTGCACCCTGCGATAGCCGGGCAGCGGCGCATCCGCCGGATGGTCGCACCCGGTCACGGTATCGCCCACGCGCGTATCCTTCACGTTTTTGATGCTCGCGGTCAGATAGCCCACCTCGCCCGCGCAAAGCTGCTCCGCCGGCTCATAGCCAAGTGGGCGCAGATAGCCGACCTCGACCAAGTCAAACTCCGCCCCGGTCGCCATCATGCGAATGCGCATTCCGGGTCGAAGCGCCCCATCCATCACGCGCAAATACACGATCACGCCGCGGTATGCGTCATATTGACTGTCAAAAATAATCGCGCGGAGCGGGGCGTCATCGTCGCCCTCCGGCGCGGGAATATCGGTGACGATCCGCTCTAACACTTCTTCGATATTCACGCCGGTTTTCGCGGAAATACGCGGCGCATCCAGCGCGGGAATGCCGATCACATCCTCGATCTCATGCGCGACCCGCTCGGGATCTGCGCTCGGCAGGTCAATTTTATTGATCACCGGCAGCACCTCAAGCCCATGCTCGATCGCAAGGTAAGTGTTCGCCAGCGTTTGCGCCTCAATGCCCTGCGCCGCGTCAACCACGAGGATCGCACCCTCGCACGCCGCAAGCGAGCGCGAAACTTCATAATTAAAATCCACATGGCCGGGCGTATCGATCAAATTAAACGTATAGGTCTCGCCATCCTGCGCGCGGTAATTGAGCTTCACGGCGCGCGCCTTGATCGTAATGCCGCGCTCACGCTCCAGCTCCATGTTATCGAGGAGCTGACTCTCCATCTCGCGGGTCGTGACCGCGTTGCAGTGCTCCAGCAGGCGATCGGCAAGCGTGGATTTCCCGTGGTCAATATGGGCAATGATCGAAAAATTGCGAATATGCTTCTTCTGTGGCACTTGTCGGTTCACCTCAGTTAAAATTCTGCGCCGCGCCCGCGGCTGATCCTTAATCTTATACATTATATCAAACCGCGCCGCAAATTGCAATGCGCATGTTTTCCGCAAAACGCGGCACACTAACGCCGGGAGGGATTTGGCATGAAAGCAATTCGAACCGACCTTGCGCTGGAAGCGCGCGAGCTATGGCAGGAAAGCGCCGGGGAAGAAACGCAGCTCTCCGGCGTGATCGCGCGGGAGGAAGAGGTGCGCGGGCATCGGGTGCATCGCGTAAAAATTCTAAACGATGCGGGCGCGAAGGCGCTGGGCAAGCCGATCGGAAATTACAGCACGGTCGAGCTGTGCGGCGTGGCGCGGCGCGATGAGGATGTGTTTCCCCGCGCGATCGATACGGTGGCGGACGAGCTGGCCGCCATGCTGCCCGCGGGCGATGGCTGCGTTCTCGTCGTCGGGCTTGGCAACCGCAGCATCACGCCGGACGCGGTGGGCAGCGCCGCGATCGACCATGTGATGGTCACGCGGCATCTGGTGGAAAAGCTGCCCGATCTGTTCGGCTCGCTGCGGCAGGTTTCTGCCATTGCGCCGGGCGTTTTGGGCATGACCGGCATGGAGAGCCGCGAGGTGATCGCGGGCGTTGCCGCGCGCATTTCGCCCGTTTGCATTATCGTGATCGATGCGCTCGCCTCGCGCCGGGTCGCCCGGCTGTGCCACACCATTCAGATCACTGACACGGGTATTATTCCCGGTTCGGGCGTGGGCAATGCGCGCGCGGCGATCAACCGCGAAACGCTTGGCGTTCCGGTGATCGCGGTCGGCGTTCCCACCGTTGTGGATATTTCCGCCATCGTTTCCGACATCGCGGCGGAGAGCGGCGCGCCGCTGCCCGAGCATGTTCTCGCCGAATATTCGGATCAGCTGATGGTCACGCCCAAGGAGATCGACGTCCGCATTTCAGACGTGGGGCGCATTATCGGCTATGCGATCAATTCCGTGCTGCAGCCCGGCGTTACGCTCGCGGATATGGACGTGTTTTTATCATAACGCGCGGGTTTTGCGCCCGCGCCTGTTTTGACCCGCGCGCCAATTTGGCGCGCTCTTTTTTTGCCCACGCCGCGTGGATACCTCTCATTTCATTGACGTACACCCGCGCGCTGCTTTGCGAGCACCGCATAAATGCCCGCGCCGCATATGCGCAGGCTTTTCGCCCTGCCCCCTTTGTGCCCCCGAAATATTGCGTGCGAACTTATATCGATTTATTTTGAGCACATAAAAAGAGGCGGAAAGCGCCGCGCTCCCGCCTCTTTGATCGTCTGTTTCTCAGTCCGCCGCCCCATTTGTTTCAGCAGCAAAAACCCGCCAATCATTGTTTATAAAAATCTCGATCGTCCCGCTTGCCGCCCCATACTGATATCCATAGCCTGCGCCGAAGTTTGACTGATCGTCCTCGGTCGGTCTTTCGGTTCGCGCAACAGAGGAGGTGATTTCGCCATCCATATTGCCGCATCTCCCGGTAACCGTGCTGTTCTCGCCTGTGTCTAAATAGAGCGTTCCATTCACTTGAACCATTTGGGGTTGATCCAAGCCGGCAGTTCCGGCATGCGCTGTCGGTGTTTTTCCCGAATCGGCGATATTGCTATCGTTTTGCCCATGCCGCGCGCCGTTTGCCGCGCAGCCCGCGAATGAGACCGCCAGCGCAAGGCACAGCACCGCCGCTATCACCTTTTTCATCGTTATGACCTCCTTATATTTGCCCCGCTGCCTTATATAGACGTTAAAACCAGAAAAATGTTCCAGCGCTATTCTCTATTTTGATCTCGCTCTACGGTCTTATTTTCAGGATATCTGCGCGCTTTCCTGTGTTCACGCACTGCATTCGGTCGGAAATGCAGAAATTTTAAAGATATTTCTTTCCCCGGCGCGCGGTTTCCATGACTGTTACTTGCCTCAATAGGTAATATTTCCCAAACACCGGCAATTTCCCGACTAAGTTTTCCTTCTTTTTCCAGTAAAATCAAATTACGCACCGAGAAGGAGGATGTATCGAGATGGATCGAAAAGGAATTGTAAGGCGTCTGGGCGGCGCGGGGGAATTTGCGCGCCAATGGACAAGCATGCTGGCGCAGCATCCGGCGGTTCGGCTGATCGCGGGGGCGGCTGCGCGCGCGGCGGCGGGCTTTTTGCTTGCGCGCGCCGTTATTTTTGGCGAATACGCGCCGTTTGGAGCGGCGTTCTCGGCGGCGCTGGGCGCGGGCGGCAGTGCGCTCTTCGGGCTGCTGGGCGCGGCGTGCGGCTATCTTTCGGTTTTGCAGCGCGTAAACGGTTTAAAATACGTTGCGATCTGCATTTTGATTTACACGGCGGGCTTCGTGTTCCGCGACACGGCGCTCGGCAAAAAGCGCTGGTTCATGCCGCTTGCGGCAACGATCAGCAGCGCCGCGATCGGATTTGTGTTTGTTGCGGACGCGGGCTTTGCCGCGCAAAAGCTCGCTTTTACCATCACGGAGGTTGCGATCACGGCGCTCGGCAGCTATTTCTATCAGTTTTTATGCGCGCCGCGCAGCGCGGAAAACGCACGGCTGCGCCAGCTTTCCGGCGCGGTGCTTTTGATCACGCTCGTCATTTCGCTCGTACCGGTCACGCTGCTGCGGCATGTGTCGATCGGGCGGATGATCGCAACGCTTCTCGTCATGCTCGCGGGCTTCTATGGCGGCGCGGGGCTGGGAAGCGCGTCCGGCATTGCGCTTGGACTTGCGGTGAGCGCATCCGGCGGCGAGCTGCAATTTTGCGCAATTTACGGCTTTTCCGCGCTGATTTCTGCCGCATTCCGCGCAAAAGGGCGAATTTTATACGCCGCGATGTATTTTTTAGTCAGCGCGGTCGCCTCACTCTGGGCGATGATGACCATTTCGCCCGCCGCGATCTACGAGGCAGTTCTCGCCGCCATGCTGTTTTTGCCGGTCAGCGCGCTGCTGGATAAGCCGCTGGAGCGCGCGCTCCGCCCGGCAGAATGCACGACCGCCCCGGCGCGCAGCAATTATGGCGAGCGCGTGCGTCAATTTACCGAGGCGCGGCTGTCCGATGCAGCGCACGCATTTTCCGAGCTTTCGCGCACACTGGAGGGCGCGCTTCGCCGCCCGCCGCAAAATCCCGGAAACATCGCCGCGGTTTTCGACGCGCCTGCGCAGCATATCTGCAAAAAATGCGCGCTTTCCGGCTCCTGCTGGGAGCGCGACTATATCACCACGCGTGACGCGCTCAACAGCGCCGTTTCCGCCATGCGTGAGCGCGGTCGCCTGGAGGCGCGCGATTTTCCGGTGCATTTCAGCTCGCGCTGCATTAAAATTGAAGAATTCATTGCTGAGGTCAACCGTGAGCTGGCGCGCTTTTTGTATCGCCAGCAATGCCACTCACGCGTTGCGGAAAGCCGCAGCATGGTGCGGCGGCAATATGCCGAAATGTCCGGCGTTTTAGAGGACATGGCGCGCAGCCTCGCCGCCGACCCGCAGTTTGATGAGCGCGCCGAGACGCGCATTGCCGCGCTGCTCGCGGAATCCGGCGAATCGGGTGCGCCCTGTGTATACCGCGACGCGGCGGGACACATCCATATCGAGATCGAGCATTGCACGCAGGCGGAAGCGCTGCCCGCCCTCGGCGAACGCATTGCGCAGGCGATCGGCATTCCGCTCACGGTTCCCCAGCGCGACGGCGACTCGGTTATCATGCGGCAAAAAGAGCCGCTTACCGCCGCGCTCGGCGTTGCGGTCAATAAAAAGCAGGGCGCAGCGCAGAGCGGCGATTCGGGCAGCTACTTCCGCATGGAGGACGGGCGGCTATGCGTGATTTTGTCTGACGGAATGGGCAGTGGGCATGACGCGGCGCGGATCTCCGCCGCCACGGTCACGCTGCTGGAGCGATTTTTGCAATCCGGCATTGACCCGCGCGCCGCGCTAACGACGATCAACTCCGCGCTCGTGCTGCAGGGCGAGGAATCCGGCGGCTTCACCACGCTGGACTTCCTGCGGCTTGATTTATACACCGGAAACGCCGAATTTTATAAGCTCGGCAGCGCGCCCGGCTATATCAAGCGCGGGCAGCATGTGCGAAAGCTTTGCGGCACAACGCTTCCCGCCGGTGTTCCCTGCCCGTCTCCGCAGGAGCCGGACCGCATGCATCAGCGCCTGCATTTTGGTGATTTTGTTGTTCTCGCAACGGACGGGATCGCCGACGCGGGCGACGATGAGTGGCTAACGACGCTGCTCTCCGCCTATGAGGGGCGCAGCGCCAAGCAGCTTGCCGGCGAGATCATGGCGGGCGCCTGCGCGAAATACGGGCGCGCGGACGACATGACCGTCATGGTGGTTTATGTGGATAAAACCGCATAATTCCGGTTACAATGGCATGCAGAGAGGAGTTGTTGCCGCATGGTAAAAGGGATCTCGAAGCGCGCGGTGCTTGTCCGCGCGCCTGCAAGCCCCATGTTTGAGGAGGCGATTTTTATTGTTCGCGAAGGCGCGCTGACAGAGCGCGGCGTCAGCGAGGACGCGCTGTTTCGCGAGGCGTGCAGCGTGGCAGAGCGCTGCGCGAAAACGCCAAAGCGCCGAATTCGGCGCAGCACGGTTCTGGCCGCGCTACTCGTTGCGTTTGGCGCATCGCTGACCGGCGCGGCGTGGCTGCTTTGCACGATGCTATAGGCTCTCCTTCCCATAAAAAACACGGCGGTCGGATCAAATTGATCCGACCGCCGTGTTTTTTATTCCGCCGCGCCGTCCCACTGACAGCGCGCGAGGTCAACGCGCCCGTCTTCTAAAAACGCAACGCCCTCCTCCGCCAGCAGCTCATGCTGGCGGTTTTCGCCGCCAAACGCAAACGCGCGGGAGAGCGCCCCGTCGCGCATGACCACGCGGTGGCACGGGATCACGCCCGGCAGCGGATTGCCATGCAGCGCGTAGCCGACAACGCGTGACCAGCGGGGATTGCCCGCAAGCCGCGCGACCTGACCATACGTCGCCACGCAGCCGCGCGGAATCGTCCGCACGACCGCGTAGATCCGGTCAAATGTGTTCATATGCTTCCTCCTGCTCGCGCGCGGTGCGCCTTGGCCGAGATCTGCGTCACCTCAAGCCGCAGGATCGCGGTGGCGCGAAAGATCTTCGGATCAAACGCGGCGCGCGCATCCGGCGCGTAATGGTGCAGGATGGTTTCAAGCGCAAGCGCGCGCTCTTCCTCCCCCGTAACCGGCGAAATTTCGCCCGTTCCCATCACGCTTTCATAATAAAACGAATACTCGCAGGCGCGGTCGCCCTCCATAAGCGCATGCGCGCAATCCAGCTCAAACGCGGCGTGCGCGCCCTGCGCGATCAGGCGCAGCTTGCGCCCCTCGGCAGCGCTATGGAAATAAAACACGCGGCGCGCGCCCTCATGGACATACCCGAAATTCATCGGGACGATATAAACCTCCTCGCCATCGCGCAGACCAACACGGCAGCAATCGCAGCGCGCGATAATCGCATCGATCTCCGCCGGGTCGCGGAGCTCTCGCTCACTGCGCCGCATCGGCGCTTTCCTCCGGCAGCTCTGCGGTGCAATGCGGGCAGCGCACGGCGAGCAGGTCGATCTCGCTGCGGCAGAACGGGCAGGTTTTCGTTGTCGGCTCGTCCTCCTGCGGCTTTTTGCCCAGTGTTTGCAGCTTTGCGATCGCCTTGACCAGGCAGAAAATGACAAGCGCCATGATGATGAAATTGATGACCGCGGTCAAAAACGCGCCATAGCGGATCTCCACGCCGCCGACCGCGAGCGCCAGATCAGAAAAATCCATGCACGCGACCAGACCGATCAGCGGAGAGATGATATCCTGCGTCAGCGAAGCGACGATCGCCTGAAACGCCGCGCCGATAATGACCGCAACGGCTAGATCCATCACGTTGCCGCGCAGGGCGAATTCCCGGAATTCAGAGAAAAACTTTTTCATATGTCACACTTCCTGTTTTTAAATTTTTTACATTCCGTTTGCCCCGCGCTGCACATATTTTGCGCCGCGGCGGTGCATACTATCCGCGAAAGAAAAAGGGAGTGACGCCATGCAATCAGAGCAAAACGGAACAATCACCTGTCTGCAGGAGATCTATAAAAACACCTGCGACGGCGCGGGCGCAATCGCCGCGATCCTGCCGCATGTGGAGGACGAGCAGCTTCAAAAGGACTTAGAGCAGGAGCTGCACGCGCTGCGCGGCATTCAGATGCGCGCGGGCCGGTCGCTCGGCGCGCTGGGCGAAACGCCAAAGGGACCGAACCCGATACAGCGCGCGGGGATGAAGCTCGGCATCGCGATGCGCACCATGCGGCGCACAGACAGCGGGCACATCGCAAAGCTCATGGTACACGGCAACGAGATGGGGATCAACGAGCTGCGCCGCACGGTCGCAACATACCCGTCGCTCGACGGCGACGCCCGCGCGCTTGCCGATGAGCTGCTGCAGCTTGAGCTCTCCTCGCAGCAGACGATGCAGCGCTATGTGACCGCGCGGCCGGATGCGCGGTGCGAATGACAAAAGGCTTTGGGACATGCGCCCGAAGCCTTTTTCTTTTATTTTTGAAAGCTGCCCAAAAAGCTGCGCACGCGCTCGTTTTCAGAATGCAGAAGCACCTCGTCCGGCGTGCCGCTTGCGGCGACCACGCCGTCTGCCATGAAGATCACGCGGTCAGACACGTCGCGCGCAAACGCCATCTCGTGCGTGACGATGACCATGGTCATATGCTCCTCAGCCAGCGCGCGGATCACCTTCAGCACCTCAAGCGTCAGCTCCGGATCAAGCGCAGAGGTCGGCTCATCAAACAGCAGGATATCCGGATGCATGGCAAGCGCGCGGGCGATCGCCACACGCTGACACTGCCCGCCGGAAAGCGCATAGGGATATTCCTCCGCCTTATCGGCAATGCCCATTTTTTCAAGCAGACCCATCGCGGTCTCGCGCGCCGCATCCGGGCTGACCCCGGCAACGCGCACCTGCGCCTCGGTCAAATTGCGCAGCACGGAGAAATGCGGGAACAGATTAAAATTTTGAAACACGAGCCCCAGCCGCAGCCGCAGCTTGCGCAGCTGTGCCTCCGGCGCATACACGCCGTTTTGCACCATGGCATCGTTTCCAATATAAATCGACCCGGCGTCCACACGCTCAAGCAGCATGATGGACCGCAGCAGCGTCGATTTGCCGGACCCGCTCGGTCCGATCACGCTGATGACCTCGTTTTTGTTTACATTCATCGAGATGTCTTTCAGCACATGGTTTTTTCCAAAGCTTTTTTGCACATGCTCCACACATAATAATTCCATAAAAAGCTCCTTTAGCGGTAGTAAGCAAGCCGCCGCTCGGTCAGATGGAACAGGCGCTCAACCACCAGATTCACCACAAAATAAATCACCGCCGCCACAACAAACGGCACGACAGAAAGCGTATTCGTCGCCGCGGTGTTCGCCGCCATCAAAAGATCCGCAACGCCAAGCACCTGCACAAGCGCCGTGTCCTTCAGCAGCGTGATGACCTCGTTGGACATCGGCGGTAAAATGCGCTTGATCACCTGCGGCAGAATGATGCGGAAAAAGATCTGCCCGCGCGTAAAGCCCAGCACCTCGCCCGCCTCATATTGCCCGCGCGCCATCGATTCAATTCCGCCGCGGTATATTTCGGCAAAATATGCCGAATAGTTTAACACAAACGCGATCACCGTTGCGGTAAACCGGTCATACGCGGAGGTGATCCCGAACAGATAAAACGGCGCGAAATAGACAAACAGAAGCTGCAGCATGAGCGGCGTTCCGCGCATGATCATGACAAACAGCTTGCAGATCATGCGGAGCAGCGCGGAAATCGCGCGCAAAATAAGCGGATGCCCTGCCTTTCCGCGCGCCATCTCGCCCAGCGAGACCACAAGCCCAAGCGGCAGCGCCAAAAGCAATGTCAGCGCAAAAATCTTGAAGGAAGTAACCAAGCCGGACCCAAAAGGCCCGGCAAGCTTACCCCACCATGTCATAAATTCTTCCATAGTGAATTGGTTCTCACTTTCTTGTAATCGCGCTTATTTGCCAACCGTTGTGATATCGCTCGCGAACCACTTGGTCGAGATCTGGGCGAGCGTCCCGTCCGCCGCCATTTTTTCAAGCTCTGCATTGACCGCATCGCGCAGGGCAACATCGCCCTTTCTAAAGCCGATGCCATATTCCTCCGGCGCAAGCTTCTCGTCTAAAATGCGATACGGCTTGCCGCTCGTGGTGATGTTATAGCCCGCGACGATCGAATCGACCAGCACCGCGTCCAGCCCGCCGGATTCCAGATCCATAAATGCGGTCATGTTGTCCTTAAACGGAACGACCTCGCCAAGCGAGCTTTTGAACACCTCGTTTGCATCGAGCGCCTCGTTTGCCGAGGAGCCGGACTGCAGCCCGAGCTTCTTGCCCTCAAGATCCGCCAGCGTCTTGACCGGCGAGGAATCCATCACGACGACGACCTGCTCATTTTTCAGATACGGCTCAGAGAAGATGATCTCCTTCTTGCGATCCTCCGTAATGGTCAGACCGTTCCACAGGCAATCAACGTTGCCGCTGTTTAACTCCATGATATTCGCCTTCCAGTCGATCGGCTGAAGCTTCAGCTCGATGCCCAGGCGCTGGAACAGCGCGCGCGCAAGCTCAATGTCAAACCCGGTATATTCCGAGCCTTCTTTAAAGCCCATCGGCGGGAAATTCTCGTCAAAGCCGAGAACAAAAACGCCTTTGTCCTTAATTTTCTGGAACGAATCGTCGGTCTGCTCCTGCTTCTGATCGTTGCCCTGGTCCTTCGTTTCGGTTTTCTGGTTGCCGCAGCCTGCGAACATAGCGGTGAGCATCATCGCAGCAAGCAGCATAGCAAGTACTTTACGCATCATACTTTCCTCCTAAATTTTTATTAAAGCAATGTGTGCTTTTTACATATTTCACGCGGCGCGCCAAACCGGTTGCGCCCGTAAGCCTTTCGCGCCGCGCGGCGCATAAAGCGCGCGTTGTGCGCCGGGATTTGCGCGCCCTGAGCGTCAAGCCCGCTCTTTACTTTGACACTATTATAGCACACTGTATTAGCGTAGTAAAGTACTAAATTAAAATTTTTCTTTTCTTTTTTTCGCTTTTCCTGTAAAATAGGTCGTATCAGGGGATTTAGCGCGCCGCCTGGAGCATCAGGCTCGCCGAGCCGGACTCGGACGAAAAGACGGCGAGAAACGTTCCGTCCCCGCCCGTCGCGCTCGCTTCATCGGTCGCGGGGGCGCATTCTTTCACCGTTTGGAGCAGGTTTCCAACCTGCTGTTCCTCCATGAACCATTGCAGCAACGCGGCGCAATAGCCTTGAAACGCCTTGCAGGCGCTCTCATCCTCCGCGCTGTTCAGGGAGATCGATACCGCCGAGGGATACTGGCTTCCCTGCCTCCCCGCAAGCTGGATCTTAACCTGCGCGCAGGGCGCAAACGTGTGCGTGGTCAGCTTTGGCATCGGGGTGTCCTTCGTTTGATATTCGCCCAGCGGCTGGCGCATCCTTTTGCTGCGCCAGCGCCTGATTATACTGCGCGCGGAACTCCTCCGGCGTGATCACAAGCATTCCGAGGTTTGTGTTTGGCGGGTCGGGCATCGCCGCGCCGCACGCGCAAAGCAGGGTCAGCGCCAAACTCAGGGCGAGCAGCATACTGATCGTTCGTTTCATGGAAATTCTCTCCTTTTATTGTAATAGTAGGGTATCACAAAATGATGGAAAGCGCAATGGTTTTTTGTACAAATGTTTGGTTTTTGCTGTGTTTAGGAAAGAAGGACTTATTATGAAAAAACGAGGGGTTGCCGCGCTGCTGGCGCTTGCGCTCGCGCTGCTTCTGCCCGGCTGCGGCGAAGAGTCCGCGCCTGCGCCCGCTCTTAGCTCCGTCACCATTATGGCGGACACGGACGCCGCGCTCCCGCTCTGGGACTATGTGCGGCAGGAGAGCGGATTTGAGATCACGCTCGAGGTCATGCCTGCGAAGGAAATCTGCACCGCGCTGCTCCTGCGCCACGCGGCACAGCAGCAGCTGCCGGATCTTGTGTATTTAAAAAACCGTGCAGATACGCATGCGCTTGCGCAAAGCGGCGTGCTGCAAAATCTTTCTGGCTATAAAAACGACCTTCCGAACTATCGCCGCGCCTGCTTTTCCACAGACGGGGCGGACGAGCAGCTGCGCGCCGCGCGGGCGGCGTTTGGCGGGTTGTATCTGCTTCCGGATTGCGGCGGGCGCGCGGGCGTTGCGCGCGGCTGGCTGTATCGTGCGGACGTGTTCGCCGCGCAAAATCTCAAAACGCCCACTACGATGCAGGAGCTTTCAAACTGCGCGCTCGCGCTCAAGCGCGCGCACCCGGAAAGCACGCCGGTCGCGCTGCGCGGCGGTCTTTCCGGGCTGGATCTGATTGCGCCCGCGTGGCAGAGCGGCGCGGCGCTCGGCGCGTATTATGATTTTGCCGGGCAGGAATGGCGCTTCGGCGCGACCGAGAGCTGGATGGGCAATTTTGTGTCTTATTGGGCGGGGCTTGCGCGCAGCGGGCTGCTGCCGCAGAATTACTTAACGATGAGCGACGCGGAGCTGGACGCGCTGATCGCGCAGGGCAGGGTTTTCCTGATTCCGGACGCGATCTGGCGGCTCGATGAATTTCAAAAAAAATATCCCGATCAGAACTGGCAGCTCATGCCCGCGCCGCGCGCCGCCACAGAGGGCGCGCAGCACAAGCTGGCGAAGCACGAGCGGACGCTTACGGGGTATGCGCTGTGCCGCACCGAAAATGAGGAACGGCAGGCTTGCGCGCTGCGATTTTTAAACTGGATGTATGGCGACGCGGCGCAGCAGGTGCTCGGCTGGGGGCGCGAAAATGAAAGCTACCGCACGGATGGACTGGAAAAAACGCTGCTTGCGCCCGCCGCGCAGATCGGGATCGGCACGGACGGACTTTGCACGCGCATCGACCCGGCGGCGGAATGCAACCTCACCTCGCAGGCGCGAGTGCAAAACGCAGACCTTGCCGCGATTTATACGGAGCATGGGGTCAACCCGGCGCGCTATGTGCAATTCACGCCGGAGGAGAGCGAAAAGCTGTGGCGCGCGGAAAACAAGCTAAAGCTCGTGCTTGACACCGCGCTTTCGGACTTTTTGACCGGGCGGCGCCCGATGACCG
This sequence comes from uncultured Oscillospiraceae bacterium, assembly GCA_934646115.1. GTDB lineage: Bacteria > Bacillota > Clostridia > Oscillospirales > JAAYXM01 > RGIG7332. Next base: position 12,311 of record CAKUEM010000023.1, on the reverse strand, counting down.
AATGGGCGGCATTTGCAAAAAGCCTGGATACCAGCGAGCTGCGGCAAATCCTTGACACCTACCGGCGCGCGTATCAGCGCGTGGAAAAATAACCGCACCGATGTTTTATTGCAAGTTCGCCACACCGGATCTATTTGCAATCACCGGGATGAACGCTTGCGCAGCACTGATTTTCAAAAAATCCCCGCTCCGGAATGCTCCGAAGCGGGGATTTTCTAATTTTCTTCCAGATACAGCAGGCTTTTATAGAGGATCTTCGCGCATTCCGCGCGGGTTGCAGAATCCTTGGGCGAAAACGCCCCGGTGCTGCGCCCGGTGATCGCGCCGATTTTCCCCAGCGCCGCAACCGAATCGCGCGCATAGGCGGCGATCGCAGACGCATCCGTGCAATCCGGCTCTGCCCCGGCGGGCAGCGCGCGCCCCTGCACCTGCAAAAACCGCGCAAGCATGACCGCAAGATCCTCGCGGCTGACCGCCGCATCCGGGCGAAAATAGCCCTGCGCGTCGCCGCGCGCGATCCCATGCGAATTCGCCCAGCGCACCGCGTCTTCATACCACGCGCCCGCCGGGATATCGCGCAGCTCCGTGCTGCCCACGCCCAGCTGCTCGATATCGCCCATGCGCGCTAAAAACATCACAAGCTCCGCGCGCGTGACCGTTGCGTCCGGCGCGAAATGCGCCGGGTCTTTGCCGCGCGTCACACCGCGCGCGACCAGCGCCTCAATATATGTACGCGCCCAATGCCCGTCCGGCACATCGATAAACGCGATGTCCTCCGGCTCAGGCTCAGGCTGCGGTGCAAGCGCCGTGGGATGCTCGGCGGCGCGCAGCAGCGAGATGTTCTGCCACGTCCCGCTGGGAAACCGCGTGGCATACGGCAGCGTGCGGCGGCGAATTACGCCGTCATTGCTGCGGTCCGCGTCATACACGGTGACGCTCTCCGCGTCAGACGAAAGATAGATCATGCAGTGCGCGCGGTCATACGTCCCCTCGCCCAGCTGGATCACGTCACCGGGCGCCGCCTGAGAAAACAGCTCCGCCAGCCGCGCCGCATCCTCATATTCGCCGTAAAACACACGCCCGACCAGCTGCATACCCTCAAGCGGAACGCCCGCGCGCGACCACTTATGCTGCGTTTCAAACAGGCGCAGCAGCACGTCCTCCGCAAACAGCACGTTTTTCTCCTCCGTCGTTTCGCCGCGCGTGTATTGCGAGCCAACCGGCAGCCCGGTCGCCATCATGGCGGAAAGCCGCGCCGTGATCTCCGCCTCTGTCTGCGGCGCGCCGTGCGGCTCGTCCGGCTCAGAAGGGCTTGCATTTTGATCATAATTATCCGGGATCAGAAGCGTCACGCACAAAAACGTCCGCGCCGCCCAGTCGCCATATCCGATGCTGCGGATATGCACCACATTGTCGTACCCCGCGTTGCAGTCATAGATCTGAAACGAATCCTCCCCCGCGGAGAGGAAGATCATCGAATGCTGCGACGCGCCAGACGCATCCACATTGCGTTGGATCACGCAGCCGGGGCGCGCCTTTTTCATCATGTTTCGTATATTTTCTTCTGAATATTCCCCTTCGTATAGGCGATCCAGCACATTCATGCCGGTCGCACTCTCGCCCGCGTAGTTCCAGCTTCTGATTTTTCCGTCCGCATTCGAGCCGAAAATCCGGTTGATAACCAGCTTTGCGAAGCCGAAGCATCCGCTGCCGACTTCAAAGGTCTGCTGATACACTTACCCCTCCGGGTATTCATACGCGATCAATTGATCCAGCGTTTCGGAAACGCCGGCGCGCGCAACCCCCGCCTGCGGCAGCAAAAGCGCCGCGCAAAGCGCGAGGGCAAGCGCCCGAAAGCACCACTGTTTCATAGCTTTTCCCCTGTCTTTTAGAAAAATATCCGCTCGGTCAGCGCCGCGCGCAGCAAGCGACACGCCGCATCGACATCGCGCAGATCCGCCACCTCGCAGGGCGAATGCAAATACCGCGTGGGGATGCTGATCCCCCCGGTCATCACGCCGCCGCGCGAGAGATGGATCTCGCCCGCGTCCGTGCCGCCGTCCGGCATGACCTCGTTTTGAAACGGAATGCCGCGTTTTTCCGCAAGCGCGCACAGCGCCTGCGTGATTTTCGGGTGACACATCACAGAGCGGTCCATGATTTTGACCGCCGCGCCCGCGCCCAGCCGCATTTCCATCGCAAGCTCGCTCTCCGGCAGGTCGCCCACATCGGTCGTATCCACAACGAGCGCAAACCTCGGCTCGGCCGCATACGCCGCACAGCGCGCGCCGCGCAGCCCGACCTCCTCCTGCGCGGTAAACGCAAACGTCAGGTCATAATCACACTCCGGCAGGTCGGAAAGCAGCATGAGAAGCAGCGCAACGCCCGCGCGGTTATCGAGATACGCGCCCATGACCCGGTGCTCGCCCAGCTGCTGCGGCGCTTGCGTGAAAACAGCCGCCGTCCCCGGCGGAACCATGCGGCGCGCCTCGTCCGCGCTCTCCGCGCCGATATCCACGTAAAATTGCGCAAGCTTCCGGTCCGCCAGCTTGGTTTTCGTTTCATAAGACACCACGCCCGGCACGCCGTTCGCAAACCGGACCGGGATATTATGCAAGTCGCTTACGGTCAGCCCGCCAAGCGCCCCGAAGCGCACAAAGCCCCGCTCGTCGTAATACGTGGCGAGCAGCCCCACGGTATCCATATGCGCCGCGAGCAGCACGCGCTCGCCCGCGCCTTTTTTATGCACGAACAAGTTGCCGAGCGCATCGGTCGTGATCTCATCGGCAAACGGACGCGCAAGCTCCGCAATGCGCGCCGCAAGCTCCGCCTCGCAGCCGGAGGGCGATGCGACCGGCGCAAGCTCCGCCAACAGGTTTAAAAAATTTAGCATGAGCAAACCGCTCCTTCCTCTGAAGTGATAAACAGGTGCGCAAGTTTTTCAAGCGCGCGCAGGTCAGAAACCGCCGCAACGCTTGCGGGAGAATGGATATAACGCACGGGAACAGAGATCGACGCAACGCGCGCGCCCGCCCCGGTTTTATGGAAAATACCCGCGTCCGTTCCGCCGGCGATCATGCGCTTGATCTGCCACGGAATACCGTTTGCATCCGCAAGCGCGCGCAGCGCTTCAAACATCGCGCGGTCATAGATCGTTGCGCGATCCATGCAGCCGAGCACCGCGCCGCCGCCCGCAAGGCATACCGCGCGCTGCCCCTCCATTCCGGGGATATCCGCCGCGGTCGTCCCCTCCAAAATCAGCGCACGATCCGGCGAAAGCCGCTGCGCCGCAACGGTTGCGCCGCGCAGTCCAACCTCTTCCTGCACCGTGAATGTAAACCATGTGTCAAACGGCAGCTCCTGCTTGATGATAGACAGCATCGCCGCGCAGCCCGCGCGGTCATCGATCGCGCGCGCCTTGACCATATCGTCGCCAAATCGATAAAACGCGCTGTCAAACACCGCAAAATCGCCCGGATGCACCAGCTTTTCCGCCTGTGCGCGGGAATTCGCGCCGATATCGAGGTATAATTCCTCGGTTTTCGGAACATTTTTGCGCTCTTCCTTTGTGGACAAATGCACCGCCTTCACGCCGACCAGCCCGGGATATTTCCCCGCGACCAGCACGCGTTTTCCCAGTACCACACGGCGATCTACTCCACCCACAAAGCCAAATTTCAAATAGCCTTCATCGGTCACGCTCTTGATGATCAGCCCGACCTCATCCATATGCGCCGCAACGACAAACGGGCGCGCACGGCGCGCGCGGCCGCGCCGCAGCACGAGCAGGTTTCCCATCGAATCCGTGATGCATTCCGCCGCATAGGGCTTGACCTCGCGCAGGATATAATCGCGCACGGCGTCCTCCCAGCCGGACACGCCCGGCAGCGCGCACAGCGCCTCAAGATATTCAAGCACGGCGCGACACCTCCCCGCTCAGCTGTATGATATATTCCGCAAGCAGGCGCGCGGTCGCGCGGACGTCCTGCTCGCAAAGCGTTTCGATCGGCGTATGCATATAGCGCAGCGGGATGGAAAGCAGCCCGGTCGGAATGCCCTGCCGCGCAACCTGGATCGACCACGCATTTGTTCCGGTTTCACCCTCCATGACCTCAAGCGTATGCGGGATCTTTTTATCCGACGCCAGCTTTTGCAGCGCGCCGGACAGATCGCGCCGGATATTCGGCCCGATCCCGATCGCAACGCCGCTTCCGCAATCGAACGTGCGCGGCTTGCCCGCGTCCGGCGTGGTGCCATGCGTTACGTCCACGGCGATCGCGAAATCGGGGTTTACCGTGTAGCTCCCGACCTTCGCGCCGCGGCAGCCGACCTCTTCCTGCACGCTGCCCATCACGACGACATCGAGCGCGAGCTTCCGCCCGCGCAGCAGCTCAAGCGTGAGCAAAAGCGCGGCAAATCCGGCGCGATCGTCGAGCGCGCGCCCGGAAATCCTATCATTTTGCAGGCGCACGCAGTCCGCGTCATACACGATCGGCGTGCCGACCGGGACGCGCGCGGGCGCATCCTGAATGCCCAGGTCGATATACAGCTTGTCCTTCGGGATCGCGCGCTCCATCTCCTCCGCCGTTTGCACATGCGGCGGCAGGCAAGTGATCACGCCGCGCATCGGCGGATCGGTCAGCACGCGCACCTCGCGCGCGGGCAGCATGCGCGGATCGACGCCGCCCACCGTTTCAAACCGCAGAAAATCGCCGGCATAGCCGGTTACGATCATGCCGATCTCGTCAATATGCGCGTCGAGCAGGATGCAGCCCCCGCCCGGACGCGCCGCATGCCGCACGCCCAGCACGTTGCCGAGCGCATCGATCTGCACCGCGTCGGCATAGCGCTCAAGCAAAAGCGCCGCGCGCCGCCCCGCCGCATGCTCAAAGCCGGACACCGCGGGAACAGCGGCCAGCTTTTGTATTGTCTCAAACAGATCCAATTTCGGTTCACTTCCTTTATATTACAGCGCTTCCACCAGCGCGCGGAATCGGTCACCCCGCGCGGCAAAATTCGGGAACTGGTCAAACGACGCGCAGGCGGGCGAAAGCGTGACGATATCGCCCGGTGCGGCAATGTCATGCGCCCGCGCGACTGCGTCCTCCAGGCATTTCTCGCGATAGATCGGCAGCGCCTGCGCGGAAAATCCGGGCGCGGCGCGCACCGCATCCTCAATTTTTTGCGCGGTCGCCCCGCATAAGATCAGCGCTTTGACGTGTGCCACGACCTCCGGACCGAGCACGTCGAACGGGATTTTTTTATCATAGCCGCCCGCCAGCAGGATCACCTTTCCGGGCAGCGCGCGCAGCCCCGCGATCGTGCGCGTTGGGCTGGATGCGATCGAATCGTTATAATAAGAAACGCCGTCCTTCACGCGCACAAGCTCCATCCGGTGCGCCACGCCGCCAAACGTCCGCGCCACCTCGCGGATCACCGCATCCGGCACAAGCCCATCCACCGCCGCGATCGCAGCGAGATAGTTTTCCACATTATGCTGACCCGGAATTTTGATCTCTTCCTCCCGCAAAATCACGCGTTCCTCGCAGCACAGCGCATGATCGCGCACGAAAAAGCCGCCCGGGATCTGCGTTTTGCGCGAAAACGGAATCACCTGCCCCGGCGCCGTGGGCGCAAGCTCACGCGTGATCGCGTTGTCAAAATTCAGCACCGCGCGCGCCGAAGGCTTCTGATATCTTATGATGTTCCGCTTCGCTTCGATATATTCTTCCATCGAGCGATGCACATCTAAATGATTGGGCGCAAGGTTTGTGATCACCGCGATATCCGGGCTTTGCGTCATCGTCATGAGCTGGAAGGACGACAGCTCCAGCACGCAGAAATCGCGCTCTGTCATCTCCGGCACGCGGTCAAGCAGCGGCGTACCGATATTCCCGCCGACCCAGCAGGTATGCCCGGCGGCGCGCAGCAGCTCATAAATGATCGTGGTGGTCGTGGTTTTCCCGTCGCTCCCGGTCACGCCGATCGTTTTCGCGGGGCAAACCGCGAAAAACACCTCCATTTCCGAGGTGATCCGGCTTCCGTTTGTCTTGGCGCGCAGCAGCTCCGGCACGTCCGGACGCAGACCCGGCGTGCGAAACACGATCTGTTCATCGATATCCGCGAGATAGGTATCCCCGCAAATCAGGCGCGCGCCCGCGCGCTCAAATTCCGCCGCCGCTTCCGAAAGCTGCTCGCGCGGCTTCCGGTCACGAATCGTCACGCGCGCGCCCGCCGCAAGCAGCAGGCGGACGAGCGGCGTATTGCTCACGCCCATGCCGATCACGCCGACCGTTTTCCCGGAGATTTCGCGCAGAAATGCTTGAAATTTTGTTTCCATTGAGCCCATGCTCCCTTTTTTATAATCTATGCCGCGGGGCGGCGCCCAAAAAGCGCGCGCACGCTCTGCTTATGCAGATATTATACCAGCTTTTTATTTTATTTAGAAGATATTCTTTACCATTTTACGCAGATTTGGTAAAATATTTTTATCCGCTGCGCATATGCGGGCGGAGCAAATCAAAAATTCGGGAGGGCAGGCGCATGCCGCTTACCAAAAACAGCGAACATCTCGCAGAAATTACGGGATATACCGGCGATGGCGCAGGCGTTGCGCGCATTGACGGGCAGGTCGTATTTATTCCCGGCACGATCACGGGCGAGCTTTGCCGGGTAAAAATTTTAAAAGTGAACCGCACGGTCGCCTACGGGCGGCTGCTCAGCGTGGAGCGCGCGTCCGAACACCGCATCGCGCCCGATTGTCCGGCATATCCAAAATGCGGCGGCTGCGCATACCGTCATATGGATTATGAGGCGGAGCTTGCGGCAAAGCAGGCGCATGTGTGCAGCGTGCTCGCGCGCATTGGCGGCGTAACTGTCGCGGTCGATCCGATCGTTGCCGCGCCGGACACCGCGCGTTATCGCAACAAGGCGCAGTTCCCGGTCGGAATGCAAAACGGGCAGCCGGTCGCGGGGTTTTACCGCGCGCACAGTCATGATATCGTTCCGTGTGAGGATTGCCTGATCCAATCGGAATTTGCAAACGCGGCACGCCGCGTCGTGCTCGCCTGGATGCGCGACTGCGCGGTCCCGGCGTATGATGAGGCGACCGGGCGCGGGGTCGTGCGGCATATTTATGTGCGCAACACGATGCTCTGCCTTGTTGTTGCGCGCACCTGCCCGCAGACGGATGCGCTGGTCGACCGTGTGCGGCGCGCGCTGCCCGATGTTTCCGGCGTTCTTTTGAATTATCAGCCGGAAAAAACCAACGTGATCCTGGGCGCGCGCACCGAGCTGCTGTTTGGCGCGGAATATGTCGCCGACACGTTGTGCGGCAACGCGTTTCAAATCGCGCCGCACGCATTTTATCAGGTAAATCATGCGCAGACCGAGCGGCTTTACGCGCATGCGATCCAGCTTGCCGGGCTTTCCGGGCGCGAGACCGTGCTGGATCTATACTGCGGCGCGGGCACGATCACGCTTGCGCTTGCCGCGCACGCCGGGCGCGCGATCGGCGCGGAGATCGTGCCGCAGGCTGTGGAGAATGCGCGGATCGCCGCGCAGCGCGGCGGCTATGAAAATGTGGAGTTTTTTTGCGCCGACGCTGCGAAAGCGGCAAATGCGCTGGAAAAACGCGGCGTTTCGGTAGACGTCGTCGTGGTTGATCCGCCGCGCAAAGGGCTTGATCCCGCGCTGATCGAAACGATCGCGCAGCTCGCGCCCGCGCGCGTGGTGTATGTCTCCTGCGACCCGGCAACGCTTGCGCGCGATGTGGCGCGTTTTGCGCCCAAAGGCTATGCCGCGCAGCGCATCACGCCGTTTGACCTCTTCCCCCGCACCCGCCATGTCGAGACGGTATGTTTGTTATCTAAAACACTTTAAGACAAAAAGCGCCGCGGCGCGACTTCCCTTTTGAAATCGCACCGCGGCGCCGTTTTTTCTATTCGTGATGCCGAATTGGCGCGCGCAGGCGCAAAAGTCCGAATAACGCACCGCAGCGCGGCAAATTTTGCATGAAAAAAATTTTATTTTCCCCCTTGACAGGTGATTGAAACTGTGCTACAATGCAGGAAACCGTTGAGAAAGAGTAAGTAAGCGTTGTATCGATCCTTTCAGAGAGCCGCGGCGAGTGGGAGCGCGGCAGGAGGCGGCAATGCCGAATGGACTTTCGAGGGCAATCGGAAACCCGGTGGTTTGCCGGCGAGTATGTGCGACGGAGTGCGGCTCTCCGTAATCAAAGGTCAGCGTATGGTAGTACGCGTTGAGTGGGCGCGAAATCGCGTCAAGCCGGGTGGCACCACAGGAAAGTTTATCTCCTGTCCCAGCAAATGCTGGGGCAGGAGTTTTTTATTTGTCTGCATTGCGCAGGCGCGGAATGAATCGGGAGGAACGATGATGTTTTTAAAAACGAAACGCTGGCGCGGGCGCGCCGTAATATTTGATCATAATTCATGAATATTGTTTGTAATAATAGAAAGGTAGGGTTTTTATTATGAAAAAGTTAATTGCAATGGCACTTTCGATCGCGATCGTTTTAATGAGTTTTGCCGCATGCGGCGCGCCGCAGCAGGATGCAAACGCAAGCACCGGCGCGAAGGAATTCAAGGTCGGTATCTGTAATTATGTCGACGATGCGTCGCTCAACCAGATCGTAGAAAACATTCAGTCGCGCCTTTCGGAAATCGGCGCGGCGCAGGGCGTAACCTTTAAAATTTCTTATGATAACTGCAATGCAGACGCCAATTTGATGGCGCAGATCATCTCTAACTTCATTGCCGACGACGTGGACCTGATGGTCGGCGTGGCAACTCCGGTCGCGATGGCGATGCAGGCGGCGACCGCGGGCAAGGATATTCCGGTCATTTTCGCTGCGGTTTCCGACCCGGTCGGCGCGGAGCTTGTCAACTCGCTCGACGCGCCGGGCGCAAACATCACCGGCACCTCGGATTATCTCGATACCGCCGCGATCATTAACCTGATTTTCGCCGCGAACCCGAACGCGAAAAAGATCGGCCTTCTGTATGACATGGGTCAGGATTCCTCCACGACCCCGATCGCAGAGGCGAAGAAGCAGCTCGCAGCGCGCGGCGTTACCGTCGTCGAGCGCACCGGAACGACCAACGACGAGATCGCGCTTGCGGCGCAGGCGCTCGTTTCCGATGGCGTGGACGCGGTGTTCACCCCGTCGGATAACACGGTCATGAAGGCGGAGCTTGCGATTTACGAAACATTTGCAAACGCGAAGATCCCGCACTATGCGGGCGCGGATTCCTTCGCGCTTAACGGCGCATTTCTGGGCTACGGCGTGGATTACATCAACCTCGGCGTAGAGACCGCGAACATGGTCTCCCAGGTACTGCTTGACGGCAACCAGCCGGCCGCACTCCCGGTTCGGACATTCGACAACGGAACCGCGACGATCAACACGGAGATCTGCGAGAAGCTCGGCTTAAATTACGACGAGCTGGCGAAGCTCTTTGCGCCGTACTGCACGAAGGTCGCGCAGATCAAAACGGCAGAAAGCTTTGAAAAATAACTGCTAAGAACGGGGGTCTATCATGTCGCTGAGTACACTCTACCCGCTGGTGCAAACCGCGCTGGAGCTGGGGCTGATTACCTCACTCACCGTGCTGGCGCTGTTTTTGAGCTATTCGATGCTCGATGTCTGCGACCTTTCCACCGACGGCTGCTTCACGCTGGGCGCTGCGGTCGGCGCCGTGGTCGCCATTTCCGGGCATCCGTATCTGGCGCTGCCCGCCGCGATGGGCGCCGGGATCGTTTCCGGCTTTGTCACCGCGTTTTTGCAAACGAAAATGGGCGTGAACAGCCTGCTCGCGGGCATTATTGTCAATACCGGGCTGTATTCGATCAATATCGCGGTCATGGGCGGCGCTTCCATATTAAATATGAATAAAACCGAAACGGTTTTTACCAAAACGCGCGACCTGTTGCAGGGCAGCGTGTTCGCGGGGCAGAGCGTGCTGCTTGTCGCGGCGGTCGCAACGGCTGCGGTCGCCGTGCTGCTCGGGCTGTTTTTGAAAACGCGGCTTGGGCTTTCCATCCGCGCGACCGGAAATAACCCCGCAATGGTGCGCTCCTCCTCGATCAACCCGGCGTTTACCACGATTATCGGGCTGTGCATCGCAAACGCGTTTACCGCGCTGTCCGGCTGCCTGTTGGCGCAATCGCAAAAATCGGTGAATATCGATATCGGAACGGGCATGGTGACGATCGCGCTCGCCTCGCTTCTGATCGGGACGGTGCTGTTCGGCAAAAAGCGGATGCCGCTGCGCATTTTCGGCATGGTGGTCGGCGCGTTCCTGTTCCGCCTGGTGTATACGATCGCGCTGCGGTTTGATATGCCGGCGTTCATGCTCAAGCTCGTGTCCTCCGTGATCGTGGTCGCGGCGATCTCGATCCCATATTTAAAAGAGCAGTTCCCGCTGTTCTCGCGCCGGATCCGGGCGCGGTTTGGAAGGGGGCGCGCATGATGCTTTCGCTCTCGCATGTATCAAAAACATTTTATTCACAAGCCAACGAGGCGAAGAAGGCGCTCGTTGATGTGACGCTTGACGTTGCGCCCGGCGATTTTATCACGATCATTGGCGCAAACGGCGCGGGCAAATCCACGCTGTTTAACGCGATCGCCGGTACATTCATCGCCGATTCCGGCACGATCCTGCTGGACGGGCGCGATATTTCGCTCATGCCGGAGCATCGGCGCGCGCGGGAGATCGGTCGCCTGTTTCAAGACCCGATGCGCGGCAGCGCGCCGGGCATGACGGTGGAAGAAAATCTTGCGCTTGCCGCCGGGCGCGGCAGCTGGCTGCTGCCCATTTCGCGGGCGGACCGCGCGCTGTTTCGCGAGCGGGTCGCGCTGCTTGACATGGGGCTGGAGGACCGGATGCACCAGCAGGTCGGTCTGCTTTCCGGCGGGCAGAGGCAGGCGCTGACGCTCATGATGGCAACGATCAACCCGCCAAAGCTCCTCCTTCTGGACGAACACACCGCGGCGCTCGACCCCGCGACCGCGGAAAAAGTGCTCGCGCTGACCGAGTCGCTCGTGCGCGACCAAAAGCTGACCTGCCTGATGATCACGCATAATATGCAGTCTGCGCTCGAGCTGGGCAACCGCACGATCATGATGAATCACGGGCAGATCGTGATGGATATCGCGGGCGAGGCGCGCGAGCATACCACGGTTTCTAACCTGCTCACGCGGTTTAAAGAGATCTCCGGCCGCGCGCTCGATAACGACCGGATGCTGCTCATTTGACCCCCTGGAAAACGGCATGAAAAAAGGCTTTCCGTCTTGACGGGCGGAAAGCCTTTTCTTATGCAATTACACCGGGCGATGCGGCGCGATCCGGCGCGCCATCTCGTCAAACTGCTCTTCCATTGATTGCGCAAGCCGAATCTGGCAGCGTGCGCGCTCTAAATTATGGTTCTCATGCTGGATTTTAAAATACCGGTCGCCGTTTAAATGGTCCGCCAAAAAGCGCATGGCAAGCTCCATCGTAATGATTTTTGCGCCCCAGGGCAGCATTTCAAACTCCTTCGGCGTGATCCGCCCGCGCAGCGCGGTGAGAAACCCGTCCGCAAAATGCTGATACGCCGCAAGATCCAGCCCCACGCGGGCAAGATCGGTCTCATCCTCCTCGGCGGTGTTCGCCGCATAGCGGATCGCATCGCCGAAATCATTGACGAGCAGCCCGGGCATCACCGTGTCCAGATCGATCACGCTGAGCGCCGCGCCGGTCTCATCATCGAGCAGGATGTTATTAAACTTCGTGTCATTATGCGTCACGCGCAGCGGCAGCTCCCCGCGCTCTGTCATCGTGACGAGCAGCGACAGCTCCTCCGCCCGCGCGCGGAAAAACTCCACATCCGGGGCAACGTCCTTCGCGCGTCCGCATACGTCGCGCTCATACGCCTCCATCAGCTGCGCATAGCGCAGGCGCGTGTTATGAAAATCCGGGATCGTTTCATGCAGCGTATCGATCGGAAAATCAGAAAGCATGCACTGAAACCGCCCAAATCCGAACCCCGCGTCATACAGCTGCTTCGGGTCCTGCACGAAATTGAGTGTATGCGCGTTGCCGATATAGCGGTAAAGCCGCCAATACTCGCCGTCCTCATCCAGATAATACGGCAGCCCGTCGCGCGTTAAGATCACAGTCAGCGATTCGCGCGCCACGTCCGCCCCCTCGGCGGCGAGCGATTTTTTTCTATGCGCGGTCACATGCAGGATATTTTCCATCACAGCCGCCGGGTCATGAAACACATACTGATTGATGCGCTGCAGCGTATAC
>CAKUEM010000022.1 GCA_934646115.1 uncultured Oscillospiraceae bacterium | reverse complement strand
AACGAGAGCAAACGCAGGAGCAGAGAACAGAAAAGGATAGCATGTATGAACTGTCCGCAAAAAATGACCGACTGATTTTGCACAGGCGACCGGGTGAATTACTCGACGGTCACGCTCTTTGCCAGGTTGCGCGGCTTATCCACGTCACATCCGCGCTCTACCGAAATATAATAGGCAAGCAGCTGCAGCGCAATGACCGAGAGCGACGGCGCAAACAGCTCCTCCATATCCGGCAGGAGGAACAGATAATCCGACACGCCGCGCACCTTTTCTGCATCGCGCGCGAATGCCAGCGTGAGCACGCGCCCGCCGCGCGCCTTTACCTCGCGGATATTGCTGATCATTTTTTCGATCAACTCCTCCTGCGTGGCAAGCGCGATCAGCAGCGTATCATTCTGCACGAGCGCGATCGTGCCGTGCTTCAGCTCGCCGGCGGCATACGCCTCGCTTCGGATATACGAGACCTCCTTGAGCTTGAGCGAGCCTTCCATCGCAACCGCATAATCCAGCCCGCGACCGATAAAGAAAATATCGCGCAGGTTGCAGAAACGCGCCGCAAAATATTGCAGGTCATTTTTATTTTCAAGTACCTGCTCAATTTTTTCAGGCAGCGTGAGCGCGCATTGCGCCAAACGGCTGCATTCTGCCTCAGATAGCGTACCCCGAACGGCGGCGAGCTTGAGCGCGAATAAAGTGAGCAGCGCAAGCTGCGTGGAATACGCCTTAGTAGTCGCTACGGCGATCTCCGGCCCGGCCCATGTGTAGAGAACATGGTCGGCTTCGCGCGCGATCGTGCTGCCCACCACGTTCACGACTGCCAGTGTCTGCACGCCATGCCGCTACGCCTCGCGCAGCGCCGCAAGCGTATCCGCCGTTTCGCCCGATTGGCTGATGATAATGGCGAGATCGTGCTCGCCAAGGATCGGGCTGCGATAGCGGAACTCTGAGGCGAGATCCCATTCGACCGGGATGCGCGCATTCTGCTCAAGCAAATATTTGATGACCACGCCGACATGCGCAGCCGAGCCGCAGGCAACGATGTGGATCCGCTCGATCGCGGCAAGCGCTTCATCGCTCATCGAAAGCTCGGAAAGATCGATCTTCCCGTCCTTGATGCGCGGCGAGACCGTATCACACACGGCGTGCGGCTGCTCAAAAATTTCTTTGAGCATAAAATGCGGAAAACCGCCCTTTTCTGCGGCTTCCACGCTCCAATTCACGTGGAACGGTTCTTTTTTGATCTCATGGTAATCCACATCATAAATGGTAACAGAATCCGGCGTGATGCGCGCGACCTCCGCATCGTCGATGAGCAGAAAATTCCGCGTATGCTCTAAAATGGCAGGGATGTCAGAGGCGATAAAATTCTCGCCCTCGCCCAGACCGATCACAAGCGGGCTGTCGTGCCGCGCGGTAATGATCTCATACGGGCGGTCCTCCATGATAACGCCGAGCGCGTATGAGCCTTTCACCGTGGTGATCACCTTGAGCATCGCGTCGATCATGTCATCCACATAGAAAAAGTCGAGCAGGTGCGCGATGACCTCCGTATCAGTTTCAGAAACGAACTGATAGCCGTGGCGGATCAGGCGCGCCTTCAGCTCCATATAATTTTCTATAATTCCGTTGTGCACCACGGCGATCGTACCGCGCGCATTGCTTTGCGGGTGCGAGTTGATATCCGTCGGCTCGCCGTGCGTTGCCCAGCGGGTATGGCCGATCCCGCAATGGCTGGGGACGTCCATGACCGGCGCGAGCTTCTCCTCCAGCACGGAAAGGCGCCCCTTGGTTTTGACAAGATCGATGCCATCCTCCGTGAAAAATGCAACACCCGCCGAGTCATACCCGCGGTATTCCAGCTTCTTCAGCCCGTTCATTAAAATAGGAAGCGCGTTGCGCGCCCCGGTATAACCTACAATTCCACACATAATATGATCCTCCAAAAATATGATCCATGCCGTCTGCGCGCTCTTTGTCGATCCGGTTGCCCGGAAGTTTTAAAACACGCAGCCAAACAATCTGCGGCACAGCAGATTGGGAGGTATCCGCCGAAAACTTCGATGCCCTCCATCCTCGTCAACCGGGATACGCCCGGTTCTGGCGCTTTATTTCCTGTCTGCAAGCAAGAAAACCACCACCTTTCCCTTGTGTGTGAAAAATTGCAGGTTATACAAAGCGCCGGTGTGGACGGCGCAAATCAATAAAAAAGCGCGAAATTCCGCTTAGGAATTTGGCGCTTTCTCGTCTAATAAAAAGTTTTTTAATTCTAAAACAGAGTTTACTAATGCAACGTGTGGGGTATTCATAAATTCATCCGGCTCTGCATACCCATAGCCTGCCGCGATGAAATCGATGCCAACGGTCTGCGCGCCGATCGCATCATGGATCCGGTCGCCCACCATGACCACACGGTCCTTCGCGCTCAGCCCGAGCTGTGAAAGGGCATGGGTGATCACCTCTGCCTTATCGGTGCGCTGCCCGTCCAGCTCACTGCCCGTGACCGCCTCGAAAAATTCATCGATCCCGAAATGCACCAGGATCTTATGAATGTAAAAATGCGGCTTGGAGGACGCGATCGCACAGCGCACGCCGTTTGCGCGCAGCTCCTCAAGCAGACTGTGAATGCCGCAATAGAGCTTGTTTTCATAAATACCCTTGATGGAAAAACGCTCACGATATTTGCGCAGTGCTTCATCGCCCTGCTCCGGAGTCAGATTGTAGGTCGCCTCAATTGTCTGTTTGAGCGGCGGACCGATGAAATGCTTTAATTGATAAAGGTTTGGCTCGTTAATGCCAAAGTGCGCGAGCGCATATTGAACCGATTTTGTAATGCCTTCGAATGGATCGGTCAACGTCCCGTCCAGGTCGAACAATACAGCTTGGTACGTCATGAGTCGTTAGCACGTCCTTACAGTTTTTTAAAAAATACACCCTTTATTATGCCTGAAAATACGCCGCGCGTCTAGCGCTAAAATTGCTAACTTGCGCGCGCGAATCCTGTATATCTTTGTTGGTTTGGACAAAAACGCCCAATCATGGAGGCGTTTGTACAATTATAAAAAAACAGATTGCAATTTGGGGCGGTTTCGTGTTAAAATAATAAATAATCAATATGATAAGTGGGCTCTGCCGCGCGCTGCGTAGGCAACGATGCCTGGATGATAAGGTTTTGTTGATGAAAGGAGATGCTCTTATGGCAAATTATGTGTTTCTTACAGATTCAACGAGCGATCTGACCCCCGCGCTGATCGAGCAGCTTGATATTACTGTGATCCCGATGGAATTCCATATTGCAAACCGCACGTATTTAAATGTTGCGGATGGCAGCACGCTGCCGTTTCACAGCTTTTATGATCTGCTGCGCCGCGGCGCGACGTCGAGCACGTCGCAGATCAATCCGGTTGTGTTTGAGGAGCGGTTTGAAGCGCTACTGAAAGAGGGACAGGATATTCTTTATCTTGCGTTTTCTTCGGGTCTGAGCGGGACATATAATGCGGCATGCATTGCGGCGCAAGAGCTTTCTGAAAAATATCCGGATCGCAAGATCCGCGTGGTCGATTCTCTCGCGGCGTCGATGGGCGAGGGGCTGCTTGCCTATTACGCGGCGACGATGCGCAAAGAGGGCAAAAGCCTTGATGAGGTCGCGGCATGGCTTGAGGAAAACAAGCTGCGTCTGTGCCACTGGTTTACGGTCGATGATCTCAACCACTTAAAGCGCGGCGGGCGCGTTTCCGGCGCGACCGCTTTTGTCGGCACGCTGCTTGGCATCAAGCCGGTTCTGCATGTGGACGACGAGGGGCATCTGATCCCGGTTTCTAAGGTGCGCGGCAGGCGGCAGTCGCTGGATGCGCTGGTCGCCCGGATGGTGGAGACCTGCGTCGATCCGGAGCAGCAGATGATTTTCATCAGCCATGGCGACGCGAAGGACGATGCGCAGTATGTGGCAGACCAGGTGCGCGCGAAGTTTAAAATTGCAGACAGCAGGATCAACTTCATCGGTCCTGTGATCGGCAGCCATTCCGGTCCGGGCACGGTTGCGCTTTTCTTCCTCGGAAGCAGACGGTAAGGTCTGCCTTATAGAAAATAAAAAAGCCGCTGGCAGGTGTGATGCCGGCGGCTTTTGCTCTTTATTGCTCAAATAAAAGCTGATATAATCGGTTCTTTTGCGCATAGGCTTCCGCCTTTGTCTCGCGCAGCGTCTCCTGAAACGATGCGCTGTCATATTCGCCGGAGAGCAGGCAGTTTGCATACGCAAGATACGCGGAATATGACGCATTGACCGCATCCACGATACCGCTGTTGCCCGGATCGGGAATAATGAGCAGCGAGTAACGCGTGTCTGCCGCGAGCGCCGCGAGCGAGCGCTGCATCGAAAGCAGCTCCGACTCGGCGCGCAGCGCGGAAAATGCGACCGTCGTGGCGCTTTGCGACTGCACGGCGGGGGCGAGCGCGGTATAGATCGAGTTTAAGTTCGAAAGCGCGCCATGCAGCGCATAATAATATTTTTTAGCGGTACGCGTGTATTGAAACAAATCGCGGTATTCCTGCTTTGTATTCACGCGGGCGCGCTGGATCGGAATGAGCAGGCAAAAAATCAGGAGGGCAGAAAAAAAGAGCGCAAGAGTTTTTGCAACCAGATGCGACCCTTTTTTGTGCTTGATCGGCTGTGCCATCCGCAGCGCCCCTTTCCGTAATGCTTCTGTCAAAACTTTACCTCTTTTTGCGCGCCGCGTCAAGTATAAAATTGCGCGGCGTCGCTCTTGCAAAACGTGCGGAAAATTGATACAATAAAATGAATAGAGCGCTTTCGCGTGCCGATTGTGCGCAGAATGCGCTGCGAGAAGAAACGGAAGTGGTGTTGTTGCACTTAAAATCTTTGGAGTTGCAAGGGTTTAAGTCTTTTCCCGATAAAACTCAGCTCACCTTTGGCGACGGGATCACGGCGATCGTTGGGCCGAACGGAAGCGGAAAATCGAATATTTCCGATGCGGTTCGCTGGGTGCTTGGCGAGCAGTCCACCAAAACTCTGCGCGGCAGTAAGATGGAGGATGTGATTTTCGGCGGCACGGAGAAGCGTGGCGCGGTGGGGTATGCCGAGGTTTCGCTTACGATCGATAATTCTGACGGGGTGCTGCCGACGGAATATAACGAAGTGACGATCACGCGCAGATATTACCGTTCGGGCGACAGTGAGTTTTATATCAACCGCCAGATGGTGCGCTTGCGCGATATTCATGAACTACTGATGGATACCGGTCTGGGGCGCGATGGCTATTCGATCATCGGGCAGGGCAGGATCGATGAAATTTTATCTTTAAAAAGCGAGGATCGGCGCGAGATTTTTGAGGAAGCGGCGGGGATCTCGAAATTCCGCCATCGCAAGGAGGAGGCGGAACGCCGGCTCGGTGCGACCGAGGAGAATCTGACCCGCATTCGCGACATCATCGCGGAGCTTGCCGCGCAGGTCGAGCCGCTTGAGGCACAGGCGACGGACGCGCGCCGTTTTTTGCAGATCCATGACGAGCTGCGCGGACTGGAGATCGATCTGTGGATGCATCAGCTTGACCGCAGCCGTGAGAGCCTTGGCAAGCTGCAAAACGATTATCAAATCGCCTGCGCGCAGTTTGAGCGCGGAAAAATGACGGTGGACGAGCTGTATGCGGAGGCTGAGCGGCTTGCCGGCGCAATGCGCGATAAGGATGCGGAGATCGAGCAGGCGCGCGAGCGCAATTTTGCCGCCCAGAACGAGAAGAATGAGCAGCAGCATGAGATTTCCGTGCTGCAAAATACCATTGAGAACCATAATGAAAATATCAAACGGATCGCGGAAGAGCTTTCGGAGGGCAAAAACCGCGCTGGAGGTCTGGAGGCGCAGCTTCTTGAACGGCGCGCGCGTGAGGAAGAGCTTGCGCAGCAGGAGGCGAGCTGCATCGCGGAGACCGAGCGGCTGGAGCATGAGATCGCGCAGGCGGCGCATTCTTCGGATGACGCGGCGGCGGCGCTGCAGGCGCTGCAGGCAGAGCGCGCCGAGGTGGAGCATGCGCTGTCTGACGGGCAGATCCGCCGTTCGGCGCTGATGGCCGCGCTTTCTGCGCATACAGAGCGCTGCGAGGAGCTTGCGCGGCAGAAGCAGGAACAAGAGCAGGCGGAAGCGACCGCCAGGGCGCGGCGCGAGGAGCTTGCGCGCGCAAAACGAGAGGCGGAAGAGACGGTTGCGTCTGCGGGAAATATTCTGGCAGGCGTTGCGCTCAAGCAGAAAAAGCGCGAGGAAAAATGCCGCGCGGCGGCGGATGCGCTTGCGCAGCAGAACGGAAAATATCAGGCGTTGGAGCATAAGCTGCGCCTGCTGCGCGACATGGAGCGCGATTTAGAAGGATTTTCGCACGCGGTCAAGCTGATCCATCGCGCGGGCGAGCGCGGGGAGCTGCGCGGCATCCGCGGCACGGTTGCAAAGCTGGTGCGCGTTCCGGGCGAGTATACGCTTGCGATCGAGACGATCCTTGGCGGCGCGCTGCAGCATGTGGTTGTGGAAGATGAACGCGCCGCAAAGGCGGGCATATCGCTTTTGAAAAGCGCAAACGGCGGCCGAGCCACGTTTCTGCCGCTTACCACGATCCGCGGCAACGTTCTGCGGGAGCGCGATCTGGCGTCGCAGGAGGGCTTTGTGGGTCTCGCGAGCGATTTGGTCTCTTTTGAGGAAGAATACCGCGCGGTGTTTGAAAATCTGCTCGGGCGCGCGGTCGTGGTCGATCATATTGACCATGCGTCTGCCCTGGCGCGCGCGTTCGGTTATCGATTCCGTGTGGTCACGCTGGATGGACAGGTCGTCAATGCGGGCGGCTCGTACACCGGCGGCAGCGCGGGGCGCAGCGCCGGGATTTTGAGCCGGGCGAGCGAGATCGAGCGGCTGGAGCAGGAATGCAAGGCGCTTTCTGAAACGCTCGCGCGTTTAACAGAAGAAAAATCCGAGGCGGAGCGCGAGGCGGCGAAGCTGCGCTATGACGCCGAGGTGTATGAAAATGACAAGCGTCAGGCGGAAGACGCGCTGCTACGCGCGGAGACCGAGCTTGGGCACTGCCGGGAGCTGCTTTCCGCCGCGCAGGAGGCGGGCGAAGCGCTTTCTCGCGAGCTGGATGAGGAAAAACGCAAGCAGACCGAGCGCAATACTGAGCTTGCGCAGTTGAATGAAACGATTGCGGCGCATGAGAAGGAGCGCGCGCAGCTCGATGAAAAAATCGATGCGCTCATGCAGGGGCATGACGAGCTTGCGCGTGAGCGCAGCGCGCTGACAGACAAGCTGTCTGAGCAGCGCTCCCGCATTGCGGCGGTCCGTGCGGAGCGTGCGGAGCTTGCGCGCGCGCTGGCAGAGCTGTCTGCGCTGCATGACGCGCTGGCGGGCGACCATGAGCGGGATCGCCGCCTGATCGAGGAATATGAGGAGAAAAAGCGCGCCCTCCGGCAGGAGATCGAAGCGCGCACTGCGGGTATCGCGGCGTATGACGAGCGCATCGCGCAAATTGAAAAAGAGATCGCGGCGCTTTCCGAGCAAAAGCTTGCGCTTGAGGCGCAGCGCAACCGCAAAGACAAAGAAAGCAAGGACAAAAACGACGAAATTTTAAATCTTGAGCGCGAGCGTGCGCGTTTGGAAGGAAAAATTTCCGGCGCGGAGAATGAGGAACGCCAGATCACGGATAAGCTTTGGGAAACCTATGAGCTGACGATCACGGCAGCGGAGGCGCTGCGCCGCCCGATCGAGAATATGGGCGAGCTGACCGCGCGCGTGTCCCGCTTAAAGGGCGAGAAAAAGAAGCTGGGCAACGTAAATCTCGGCGCGATCGAGGAGTATGAGCGCGTGTCTGAGCGGTATGGATTTTTATCTGCGCAGCGCGATGATCTTGAAACGGCGAAGGCGGAGCTTACGGGAAAAATCGGCGATATCACGGCGCAAATGCGCGATATCTTCGCCGCGCAGTTCGCGGTGATCAATCAAAACTTCGGCGAGACGTTTGCGGAAATTTTCGGCGGCGGTAAGGCGGAGCTGAGCCTGGATGATCCGGAGGATATTTTGCAGTGCGGCATTGAAATCCGGGTGCAGCCGCCGGGCAAAAGCCTGCGCACGATCACGCTGCTTTCCGGCGGCGAGCGCGCGTTTGTTGCGATCGCGCTGTATTTTGCGATCATGAAGGTGCGGCCGACGCCGTTCTGCGTGCTGGACGAGATCGAAGCGGCGCTTGACGATGTCAATGTGGCGCGGTATGCCAATTACCTGCGCAAGCTGACCGCTACCACGCAGTTTATCGTCATTACGCACCGCCGCGGCACGATGGAAGAGGCGGACGTGCTCTACGGCGTGACCATGCAGGAGCAGGGCGTTTCTAAGATGCTGACGATCAGCATTGCAGAGGTCGAGCGCGAGCTGCATATGAAACTGAAATAAGGAGACGCGACCATGGGGTTTTTTGATAAAATTAAAGCGGGGCTGAGCAAAACGCGCGAGGCGATGTCCAGCCAGGTGGATAGCATTATCCGCACGTTCACGCCGCTCAATGATGAGTTTTTCGATGAGCTGGAGGAGGCGCTCATCATGGCGGATCTCGGCGCGGAGGCGTCGATGAATATTGTGGATACGCTGCGCGAACGCGCAAAAAGCAAGAAGCTGCGCTCGGCGGAGGAGATCCGCGATGAGCTGCAGAAAATTTTGGTTGAGATCATGACGCGTGAGCCGACGGCGCTTGTGCTTGATACAAAGCCTTCGGTCATTCTGGTGATCGGCGTGAACGGCGTGGGCAAAACAACAAGCATTGGCAAGCTTGCCAATCTGCTGAAAGGCGAGGGCAAAAAAGTTCTGCTTGCTGCGGGTGATACGTTCCGCGCGGCGGCGGCGGATCAGCTCTCGATCTGGGCGGAGCGCGCGGGCGTGGATGTCATTCGCCATGAAGAGGGGGCAGACCCGGCGGCGGTCGTGTTTGACGCGATCGCGGCGGCAAAGGCGCGCGGTTCGGATGTGATTTTATGCGACACGGCGGGCCGGCTGCATAATAAGCAGAATTTGATGAATGAGCTGACGAAAATCGGCAAGGTGATCGCGCGCGAGGTGCCGGGCGCATCGGTGGAGAAGCTGCTCGTGCTTGACGCGGCGACCGGGCAAAACGCGGTGGCGCAGGCGAAGCAGTTCCACGAGGCGACCGGGGTGAGCGGGATCGTTTTAACAAAGCTTGACGGCACGGCCAAGGGCGGCATTGTGGTTTCTATTTGCGAAAGCCTTGGCATTCCGGTCAAATTTGTCGGCGTGGGCGAGCAGATGGAAGATCTGCTGCCATTCCAGGCGGAGGAATTTGCTCGCGCATTGTTTTCATGAGATGGGGCGAAAAGCATGTTAGCAGATGAATTACGGCGCGCGCGGCGCGTGGCGTTCCTTGGCGGCGCTGGCGTTTCCACAGAGAGCGGCATTCCGGATTTCCGCAGCGCGCATGGGCTTTATCAGGCGATGGAGCTGCCGTGTGAGCAGATTTTGCATCATGATTTTTTGATGTGGCATCCGGCGGAATTTTATGATTTTTATAAGAAAAACATGCTCTATCCGGACGCGCGCCCCAATGCGGCGCATAAGGCGCTGGCGCAGCTTGAGAAGATGGGGCTTCTTTCCGCGGTGATCACACAGAATATCGATGGGCTGCATCAGGCCGCGGGCAGCCGCCGGGTGATCGAGCTGCACGGCTCGGTGCATCGCAATTACTGCGTGAGCTGCGGCAAACGGTATCCGCTCGATGCGATTTTGCAGGCGGATGGCGTTCCGCACTGCGCATGCGGCGGGATGATCCGCCCGGACGTTGTGATGTATGGCGAGGCGCTGCGCGAGCAGGATATTGACGGCGCGGTGCGCGCGATCGAGGCGGCGGATCTTTTGATCGTTGGCGGCACGTCGCTGACCGTGTATCCCGCGGCGGGGCTTGTGCGCTATGCGCGCGGGCGCGTGGTGCTGATCAACCGCGATGAAACGCCGTATGACGCGCGCTGTGATCTGGTGCTGCATGAGAGTATCGGCGCTGCGCTTTCCGCAGCGGTGAAAGCATTGCGAAACGAGAAAGGATAATACGATGACACGAGAGGACGGAAGAAGCGAAAGACAGATCAGAAAGGCAAAAATCACGCTGGATTACACAAAATATGCAGAGGGCAGCGTGCTGATCGAGATGGGGAACACGCGCGTGCTGTGCAACGCGTCGGTCGAAGAGGGTGCGCCAAAGCATGTTCCGGAAGGCACCGGTTGGGTCACGGCGGAATATTCCATGCTGCCGCGCGCAACATTAACGCGCAGCCGCCGCGATATTTCCAAGCTGAAGCTTTCGCCGCGCTCGGCGGAAATTCAGCGCCTGATCGGGCGCGCATTGCGCAGCGTAGTTGATCTTTCAGCACTGGGCGACCGAACGATTACGCTCGATTGCGATGTGCTGCAGGCGGACGGAGGAACGCGCACCGCGTCGATCACCGGCGCGTTTGTTGCGCTCAAGCTCGCGTGCGATCGGCTGCGCGCGGCGGGCGAGCTTGCGCATGACCCGATCCGCGGCTATGTTGCGGCGATCAGCGCCGGCGTGGTCGATGATGTGTGCATGGTCGATCTGGCGTATTGCGAGGACAGCCGCGCAATGGTGGATATGAATGTGGTGATGGACGAGCACGGCGCGATCGTTGAGCTTCAGGGCACAGGCGAGGCGCGGCCGTTTACCCGCGCGGAATCGGCGCGGCTGACAACGCTTGCCGCCGCCGGGGTCCGCCAGCTGATCCGCCTGCAAAAACGGGCGCTTGGCGAGGCGTAATGTGGGGTGACTGTGATGGAATTTATCATTGCGACCAATAATAAAAAGAAGCTGCGCGAGCTGCGCGCAATTTTAGACGAGTTTGGCATCGCGGCGAAATCGCTTGCCGAGGCGGGCGTTGTATCCGATGCGGAGGAGACCGGAACGACGTTTGAAGAAAACGCGCGCATCAAGGCGCAGGCGGCGATGGAGCGATCCGGCCTGCCCGCGATCGCGGACGATTCCGGTCTGGTCGTCGATGCGCTGGACGGTGCGCCGGGCGTGTATTCTGCGCGCTATGGCGGGAAAGCCTGTCAAAATGATACAGAGCGGTATGAGCTGCTTTTGAAAAACATGGCGGACGTGCCGGATGCGGCGCGGCAGGCGCGGTTTGTTTCTGCCGTCTGTTTAACGTTTCCGGACGGGCGCGAGATCATGACGCGCGGCGAGGTGGAAGGCGTTATTTTGCGCGCCCCGCGCGGCGAGGGCGGCTTTGGGTATGACCCGATATTTTTCCTGCCGGAGCGGGATGCTTCGATGGCGGAGCTTTCGGCGGAAGAAAAAAATGAGATATCGCATCGCGCGCGCGCCTTGAGCGCCCTGCGCG
Organism: uncultured Oscillospiraceae bacterium; assembly: GCA_934646115.1. GTDB lineage: Bacteria > Bacillota > Clostridia > Oscillospirales > JAAYXM01 > RGIG7332. The sequence continues at coordinate 18,216 of CAKUEM010000022.1, read as the reverse complement.
AGAAGCTAAAAAATATGATCGGTTAGGTGGTTATTACATGTTATCAAGCAAAGAACGCGCGCAGCTGCGCGCGATGGCAAACACGCTGGAGACGATCGTGCAGATCGGGAAGGGCGGCGTGACGGAGAGCGTGATCGCGCAGGTAGACGATGCGCTGCGCGTGCGCGAGCTGGTGAAGGGGCGCGTGCTTGAAAATTCGCTGCTTTCCCCGCGCGAGGTCTGCACGGCTCTGTGCGAGGCGCTGCAGGCAGAGCCGGTTCAGGTCATTGGAACGCGTTTTGTATTGTATCGCGAGAACCCGGAGGAGAAAAAAATCGAGCTGGGGCGTGGGCGCAAATGAATATCGGGATCATGGGCGGTACGTTCAACCCGCCGCACGCCGGGCATGTGCATGCGGCGATCACCGCGCGGCGCACGTGTGAGCTGCAGCGGCTGTTTCTTGTTCCTGCCAATATTCCGCCGCATAAATGCCTGCCGGAGGAGACGCCGGATGCAAAGCATCGGCTTGCGATGACGCAGCTTATCGCAGAGCAGATCAGCGCGGAGGTCAGCGATATCGAGCTGCGCGCGGGCGGCGTGAGCTATACGGCCGATACGCTGGAGTATTTTGCAAAGCAGTACCCGGATGACGCGTTGTTTTTTATTTTAGGCACGGATATGTTTTTGACCATTCAGGACTGGTATCAGCCGGAACGGATTTTCCGCGCGGCAACGCTTGCGGTCGTTGCGCGCGGATATGATGATGCACCGCTGATCCGGCAGCAGAAAAACAGATTGACGGAGGCGGGCGCGCGGGTGATGATCGTTCCGAGCGAGCCGCTTGTTGTTTCCTCCACGCAGCTGCGTGCGCGGATGGATGCGCCGGATCTGCGCAATTATCTGCCGATCAAGGTGCGCGAATATATTATGCGGGAGCATTTATATGGAACGAAATGAAACAGAGCTTGAGCAGATCGTGAAGGAGCGGCTGAGCCCGCGCCGCGCGCAGCACACGCTGCAATGCGCCGCCTGTGCCAGATTGTTGGCGCAGCGCTTCGGCGCGGATGCGTCTGCGGCGTATCTTGCGGGGCTGCTGCATGACATCACAAAGGAATTATCTGTCGAAAATCAGTTGAAATTGTGTGAAAAGCATGGTATTATATTAGATAACGTTTCCAGGGAGAATCCGGCGCTTTTGCATGCAATTACCGGCGCGATCGTCGCAAAGGAAGAGTTTTCCGCGCCGGAGCATGTGTGCCGCGCCATTCGATATCACACCACGGGATGCGAGTATATGAGTGCGCTGGATCAATGCGTCTGGCTTGCGGATATGATCGAGCCGGGGCGCGAGTTCCGCGGCGTTTCAGAGCTGCGGCGCATGGCAAAGCGTGATCTTGCACTCGCGGTATTTACGGGGATGGATCAGACGATGATGCATCTGATCGCGAAGAAAAAAGTGATCCATCCGGACATGCTTGCGGCGCGTAATCAGCTGCTGCGCGAAAGAACAACGGAAAAGTGAGGGCTTTGCTTCAATGAAAATGTATGGAGAAAATCAAAAATCCGCAAAAAAGAAAAAGAAAAAAATGTCGCGCGCGGCAAAGGTGTGGATCACGGTGCTTTTGATCCTGCTCGCGCTGGGCTGTACCGCCGCCGGGCTGATTTATTTTCATGTCCGTCCGCCGGAAATCACGCAGGGAGAGAAAAAAGACCCGTCTTCCGATAAGAATCAGGATAGCGACCTGATCCGTGGTGATGAGCTGCGTGTTACAGATAGCGAGCGCAAGGAGAATTTCTTTAATATTCTTATCGTAGGAACGGATTTGAACGGCTATCATACCGATTCGATCATGATCGCGTCGTTTGACGTGAAAAATCATAAGGTAAACGTGCTGTCCATCCCGCGCGATACGATCGTGAACGTGAAGCGCACGAATAAAAAGCTCAACGCGGCCTATTCCGTGACCGGCGAGCCGGGCAATGTGGATAAGCTGTATGAGGAGCTGGAATCGATCGTCGGTTTTCAGCCGGATAAGTATGTCATCGTCAGCACGCAGGGCTTTGTTGATATGATCGACGCGATCGGCGGCGTTGAGGTCGATGTGCAGCGCGACATGAAGTATACGGACCCAACGCAGGACCTTTATATTGATATCAAGAAGGGGCTGCAAACGCTCAATGGCTATGATTCGATGTGCTTTATGCGCTTCCGCTACGGCTATGCCGAGGGCGACGTGGGGCGCGTTCGCGCGCAGCAGCAGTTTGTGAAGGCGCTGATGGATAAAATGATCCGCCCGGAAACGCTGACCAAGCTGCCGGAGCTGTGCGATCTGGTTATGAAAAACGTAAAAACCGATATGACCGTGGGCAACCTGGTCTGGCTCGGTACTGAGGCGCTCAAAATGAACCTCGAGACCGATTTGCACACCTATATCCTTCCGGGCGAAGGGCAATACTATAAGGGGATCTCTTATTTCGTTCCGTATAAGCACAAGGCGCTTGAGATGATCAACGAGGTGTTCAACCCCTATGTTGACCCGATCGAGGATCTCAATATCATTGATTTTGAGCGCCTGAGCGGAATTCAGATCGGAAACGGCTGATCACCCAATCCCCGCGCTGCCGCAGATTCGCGCGGCGGCGGCGCGAATGTTTGCGCGAAGAAATGGAGCGTTTTATGACAGTTTTGGAAACCGTATCCTGCGTTGTGCAGGCGCTGGATAAGAAAATGGCGCGCGAGATCGAGGTGCTGCATATCGAAAATGTGACCTCGCTTGCAGATTATTTCATTCTTTGCACCGGTACGTCCAACACCCATGTGAATACGCTGATGGAAGAGGTTGAGCATCAGCTTGAGCTTTCCGGCGTGCGGGCGCACCACATTGAAGGTCATGGCAACGACGCATGGATCCTGATGGATTATTTGACCGTTGTGGTTCATATTTTTACCGAGGAAGCGCGAAAATTCTATCAGCTTGACCGCGTTTGGGCGGATGCAGAGCATGTGGATGCTGCGCAATTTATTACGAATGAACAGTAAGGTGGCAGGGGCATTATGAAGTACGATTTTGGCAATATTGAGAAGAAATGGCAGAAAAAATGGGCGGATGCAAAGGCGTTCCGCGCGGAAAACGGCGATACGTCGCGTCCGAAATTCTATGGGCTGGTTGAGTTTCCGTATCCTTCGGGAAACGGGCTGCACGTAGGTCATGCGCGTCCGTATACCGCGCTTGACGTTGTGTCGAGAAAACGCCGGATGCAGGGCTATAACGTTCTGTTCCCCATGGGCTGGGATGCGTTTGGGCTTCCGACCGAGAATTTTGCAATTAAAAACAAGATCCACCCGGCGGAAGTAACAAAAAAGAATGTTGCATTCTTTAAATCGCAGCTTCAAATGCTTGGCTATTCGTTTGATTGGGATCGCGAGATCAACACGACCGATCCGGAATATTATAAATGGACGCAGTGGATTTTTTTAAAGCTCTTTGAGAAGGGGCTTGCCTATAAGATGCAGATGCCGGTCAACTGGTGCACCTCGTGCAAATGCGTGCTGGCGAACGAAGAGGTGGTAAACGGCGTGTGCGAGCGCTGCGGAAGTGAGGTCGTTCGCCGCGAGAAGAGCCAGTGGATGCTGAAAATCACCGAATATGCCGAGCGTCTGATCAACGATTTAGACGATGTGGATTATATCGAGCGCGTGAAAACGCAGCAGCGCAACTGGATCGGTCGTTCGACCGGCGCAGAGGTGGATTTCAAAACCACGGCGGGCGATGCGCTGCGCGTGTATACCACGCGCCCGGATACGCTGTTCGGCGCGACGTATATGGTCATCTCGCCGGAGCATCCGTATATCGAAAAATGGGCGGATCGCATTCAAAATTTGGATGAGGTGCGAGAGTATGCGGCGGCAAGCGCCAGAAAGTCTGACTTTGAGCGGACGGAGCTTGCCAAAGACAAAACCGGCGTGCGCCTTGTGGGCGTGACGGCGATCAACCCGGTCAACGACCGCGAGATCCCGATCTTTATTTCCGATTATGTCCTGATGTCTTACGGAACGGGTGCGATCATGGCTGTTCCGGCGCATGATACGCGTGACTGGGATTTTGCAAAGAAGTTTGACCTGCCGATCATTGAAGTGGTCGCGGGCGGTCATGTGCAGGAGGAGGCGTTCACCGACACCGAAAGCGGGAAAATGGTGAATTCCGGCTTCCTCGATGGGCTTGAGGTCAAGGAAGCAAAGAAAAAAATTACCGACTGGCTGGCAGAGCGCGGACTTGGCGCGCCAAAGGTCAATTATAAGCTGCGCGACTGGGTCTTTTCGCGCCAGCGCTATTGGGGCGAGCCGATTCCGCTTGTGCATTGCGACAAGTGCGGCTGGGTTCCGCTCCCGGAGGAGCAGCTGCCGCTGCTTCTGCCGGATGTCGATTCCTATGAGCCGACGGATAACGGCGAGTCGCCGCTTGCAAAAATGACCGACTGGGTCAATACGACCTGCCCGCATTGCGGCGGCCCCGCAAAGCGCGAGACCGATACCATGCCGCAGTGGGCTGGCTCGAGCTGGTATTTCCTGCGCTATACCGACCCGAAGTGTAAGGATGCGCTCGCATCGAAGGAAGCGCTCGATTTCTGGACGCCGGTGGATTGGTATAACGGCGGTATGGAGCATACCACGCTGCATTTGTTGTATTCCCGCTTCTGGCATAAGTTCCTGTATGATCTGGGCGTTGTGCCGACGAAGGAGCCGTATCAGAAGAGAACGAGCCATGGCATGATTTTGGGCGAGGGCGGCGAAAAAATGTCGAAATCGCGCGGGAACGTCGTCAATCCGAACGATATCGTGGCGCAGTATGGCGCGGATACAATGCGCCTGTACATTATGTTTATCGGCGATTTTGAGAAGGCTGCCCCCTGGTCGCCGCAGTCTGTCCGCGGCTGTAAGCGCTTTTTAGACCGCGTTTGGAACATGGCGGAGAGTGCGAGCGCGAGCGAGCAGTATTCGCCGAGCAACGAAGCGGCGATCCATAAAACGATCAAAAAAGTCGGCGAAGACATTGAAAACGTGAAGTTCAACACCGCGATCGCGGCGATGATGGCGCTGGTGAATACCTATGGCGAAAACGGCGTCACCCGCGGAGATATTAAGGTTCTGCTGCGCCTGCTGTCGCCGTTTGCGCCGCATATGTGCGAGGAGCTGTGGGAGATGCTCGGCGGCGAGGGTTTCATTTCTCTTGCGCCGTGGCCGGAGTATGACGAGGCGAAAACGCGCGATGAATCGGTAGAGATCGTTGTGCAGATCTGCGGGAAGATCCGCGAGCGGATCACCGTTCCGGTCGATGCGGAGAAGGACGATGTGATTGCGCGCGCCTGCGAGACGGAGAAGGTGCGTCAGGCGCTTTCTGCGGGCAAGCTTGTGAAATCCATTGTCGTTCCCAATAAGCTGGTCAACCTGATTATTAAATAGTTGGGCTTTCCCGCCGCGCTGCGCGGGCGCTTGAGAAAAATAAATTCGATAAATTTCCCGTCGGGACTTGACAGAAGTTGCGCCATTTACTATAATAATAACGTTAACTTTAGTTGCAAAGCTGTTTTTTGCATGAACCGGTGGAGGGAGGGATAACAAATGTCAGAAATCCGAGTAAAAGATAATGAATCCTTAGACAGTGCGCTGAAGAGATTCAAGCGTTCTTGCGCTAAGGCGGGTGTCCTTTCCGAACTTCGTAAAAGAGAGCATTATGAAAGCCCCAGCGTGAAGCGTCGTAAGAAAAGCGAAGCCGCCCGTGCAAAGAAAAGAAAATATTAAAAGTAAAACCCCGGAGAATATTCTCCGGGGTTTTGTCACGGCGCAGAAACGGAGCGAAGCGCCGCGCTTGGGCATTTTTAGAGTAAAAATATGAGGGTGAGCGCCGAAAACAGCGCAGAATACGGGAAGAATGGCATATTACGGCAAAAAATGCGGTTTTTTAACGATCGTAGCGCGACCGCAGCGGCGGACATAATTTGTTCATATTTTTTTCGTAGTTCCTTTACATTCTCGTCAAGAAATCCTCATATTTTCAGGTTATAATCATAGCATAAAGAAAACAGAAAGGACTGAGCGCTATGTTGAACCACAACAACAATCAGTATCAAAATACTTGGTATACCGATGATTATCATGTAGAGCCGATTCCGGAGTACCGTCAGGCGCCGAAATGTGAGCGGAAGCGGCACTCGATGGGCAAGCGCGGAATGGCGGGCATTCTGGTCGCAACGATGATTTTCTCCGCAGGACTGGGATTTGGCGGCGGATGGCTTGCTACCAGCTTAAACGCGAAAAATCAAACGACGGCGTCAAGTACGGTCACCACGAGCATCACGGCGCAGCAGCTTGCAGCGGGCGATCAAAGCTCATTTAATGCGGCTGCGGTTGCGGCGGTCGGGCTGGACAGCGTGGTCGAGATTACAACGGAAAGCCTTTCGCGCGCAAACCGCATCATGGGTCAGTATGTTACGACCGGCGCGGGCAGCGGCGTGATCATTTCAGAGGACGGCTATATCGTCACCAATAACCATGTTGTGAGCGGCGCATCGAAAATCACCGTTCGCACCCGTGATACGACCGAATATTCCGCAAGCATTGTCGGCACGGATGAAAAAACCGACCTCGCTGTCATCAAGATCGAGGCAAAGGGCTTAAAAGCGGCAGAATACGGCGTATCTAAGGATCTGGTCGTGGGCCAGCCGGTGCTTGCGATCGGCAACCCGCTCGGCGAGCTGGGCGGCACCGTGACGGACGGGATCATCAGCGCGCTTGACCGTGAAGTGGAGATCGAGGGTCAAAAAATGACGCTTTTGCAGACGGATGCGTCGGTCAATCCGGGCAACTCCGGCGGCGGATTGTTTGATGGCAGCGGCAAGCTGATTGGAATTGTCAATGCAAAATCTTCGGGCAGCGGCATCGAGGGCTTAGGCTTTGCAATCCCGATCGATACGGCGCGCAATGTGATCGATGAGCTGATGAAAAACGGCTACGTGACCGGGCGTGTTTCGGTCGGTATTGAGATGACGGTTATTGATGAGCAGAAGGCGTATTTATATCGCCTGGATAAAGCGGGCGTTTATATCTCCGCAGTTTCGCGCGGAAGCGCGGCGGAAGCTGCCGGGATACAGGCAGGCGACCGGATCGTTGCGATCGACGGCAAGGAGATCGATTCCACGGAAACAGCGGTCGAGATCGTGCAGTCGCACAAGGTGGGCGATCAGGTTGAATTCAAGATCTCACGCGACGGCAAGGAACAAAAAATTGTCGTCACGCTGGGCGAAGAAAAGCCAACCGCTTCTTCTATATTCTAATAGTTTTTGTTTCACCCGGGAAAAGAGCAGAGGCTGCCACCTCTGCTCTTTTTCATTGCCGCAAATTACATGAATTTTAAAGAGAAATAATACCCGGCGGTATGGCCAGGCGCTTTTAAAATTTTTGGGGCGCGGAGACAAAGCTTTCTATCGCATCGCGCAGCTTGGGATAGCGAACGAGAAAATGAATCGAGGGCGATTTCCCCTTCGATACCAGCGCCCATTGATCGGGCAGAACCGTGATATCGATATTGCGAAACACAGCGTCAGACGGAAGCAGTGTATAGTTGGGATGGCTTTGCGCATAGCGCTGCGTATCCTCGAGATGCGCGCGGTATTCCTCATAAGTATAGCGGATATCCTGCTCTAAAAACAGCCCCGGAAGTAGGAGAAAAAGCGGATATTGCGCGAACTCCTCGCGTGAGAGATCGGGAACGCGATCGATCACTGCGCTGTGAGCAAGAACTGCATCCAGCTGGCTTTTCTGCTCTGCCGCATCATTTAAGATCTGCGCGGATAGCGCATCGCTCAGCCCGCATCGGCAAAGAATCTTGCGCAGCCTTGTAGGTTCTATCACGGCGAGCGGCGGCGCGGAAAGCATGCGCAGCCGTTTGCCGGGAAGCTGCGCATTCGCGCGCGAGAACGCGCGAAATGCGTCTGCGCGGTTTTCGCGATAAATTTCCATAAGCGGAAGCGCTTTCTTTAAAATCGCCTCCGCGCGCGCCCGGTAATAGTGCAGCGACTCGCGATCGCGCGACAGGACATAGCGCCCCTGCGCGTGTGCGCCGACAATGCTTTCGCCGGACAAAGCCGCGCTGCCGGATACGTTTAAGAAATGGCAATATACATTGCTGCCCGCGCCCTTTAAATAATACGGCGTGATCTGCCCGGTCATATAAAGCGGCATCCATGCCGCAAGCCCCAGCATCAGCTCGTGGAATGGGCGGTCTAAATGATGAATCACATGAAGATCCAACCCCTTTTTTAGCGACAAGGCAAGCCCGAGCATATATTTTTTTGAAAAATTCATATCGGTTGCCATATCATCCATCGGCATATCGCTGCACATGAAAATCGGCTCTGTAGATTTTCCAAGCAAGGTCGCTTTTAAAAAATCAAGCTCGCCCGCGCGCATTTTTTGAATTCCGAAATAGGTGCGCGAGAACGGAAGCTGAAACGGCGCGGTGGGCACCTTGAGCTCGTCGAAATGAATGGCGCGGACGTATTCGTTTAAATCAAACGTATCCAGCTGCTGCAAAAATGCAGACATATCGTCGGCAATCGGCGCGTGCCGCCCGCCCAGCCACGCGGCAAGACGCTGCGGAGCGGTTGCATCATCCCACTGCGCGGGTGCAATATTCAAAAGCGCGGAGAGTATGCGGCGCTCGCGCTCAGAATCGCAGCGTTTGCAAATAAACACAGACACGGCGGAAGCAAACTGCGCGGGATTTGCGGGCTGCCGTTGCCCGCTGCGAATGCGCGATAAATAGGACGCGTCGTAGCTGATTCCGCGCGCGAGATCCGAAACGCTGATTGAGAGGGTAGAGAGCAGTGTGCTGAGATTTGCGCTCAGATGCGCGCGGTTCCAGGTGCTTTCTGCAAAAAAGCATGCTAAGCCTGCAGAGATCGTATCTGCATTGAGCGCCGAAACGCCGCGCGCTTTGGCAAGGAGCGCAAGTCCATCCGCCAGCTTCTTCCGTTCAGTTGGATTTTCCGGCGTGCGCGCGCCGCTGCGATAGCGGCTGATTGTTGCGGTGGAAAGCCCGGACGCTTCTGCAAGCTCACGCCCGGAACAGCCGATTTGTTCGATATAAACGCTGAGTTGATCGTGAAACTGCACTGAAATTCCCCCAAAACCATTCAATCTTAATGATATTATACTTTAAAACCATGCAGGCGTAAAGAGATTTCCGCGCAGGCACGGACAAAACGGAAAGCAATATATGCGCGGGGCAAGCATTTTGGTATAATAAAATATAAAAATAACGTCAACAAGGAGGGCTATATCATGAAGCATTGTCGATGGATCGCGGCGCTGATCTGCTTCGCGCTTTGCCTGTCGTTTTTACCGCAACCGGCGTATGCGGCGGGCGCAACCGAAACAGCGGATTTTTCCAAGGGGGACGGATCGGCGGCGCTTGCGCTGCTGAATGCGGAAAAATCCGGTTCTGCGGCGTGGGATGCCGGCGGGAAAGTCTTAACGCTTACCAATGCGCAGTTTCATACTGCGGCAGAAACAGCGGTGATTTTGCCGGAGGGCGCGACGATCGTGCTGTCAGACGGAACGGAGAATACCATCTCCTTGGCGGATCGTAAGATCCAGAATGATAACATAAATGAAGCGCTTCCGTCCCAAAGAGGGATCTACGCGAAGGGTTCGTTGACGATTCGCGGCGGCGGCTCGCTGAATGTTTCCTCGGGAAACTTGGAAAATAGCGGCGTGAAAGGCATTGAAGTGGTTGGGCTTTATGTAAACGGCGCGCTGAATATAGAAAACGGCACGGTCATCGCCGAAGGAAACACCGCGCGCGTCACCGGTTATGATCCGGAGATCGAATATGAGTTGGTCTTTTCATTTGGCGTATTTATTAAGAGCGGCGACTTGACGATGCGTGGCGGCAGCCTGTATGGGATCTCAGGGAAAGCGGCCAAAGCAGACGAAGACGATGAATACGATTCGCAGTTTTCTTATGGAGTATACGTTGCACACGGCGGAATAAAGATGTCCGGCGATGCAAGACTGAGCGGCACGGTGATTGAAGAAGAAGCGGGCAATGATTTGCTCAAAAACGGGATCTGTGTCTTTGAAGGCAACGTGGAGGTTTCTGATTCGGCAGAGATTTTCGGCGAAGGATTTTGGGGGATGAGTTTGGAAGGAGGTTCGCTCAAGCAAACGGGCGGGAAAATTATTTTGCGCACTGCAAGCGATCAAGGCGGCTCTGCGCTCCATTGCGATGAAGGAGTGCCTGGTCTGGTAAAGGAGTATGCCAATGTCACGATTACCGATGGCGAATTTCAGGCTGTTGGTATGTGCTATGCATACGCAAGAAAGAATGACCGGCCGAATGCGGGGAATTTTGTTATCTCCGGCGGAAAAGCAACGCTTACAGGCGATGTGTACGGATTTTATGATTTCGCAGTACGTGGCGGCGAGGTCGCGGTTGATGGAAAATACACTCTTTTGGGGCAGTTTTCAATGGAGCAGGGCAGCCTCGTGATCAACGCGCGGAGAGTGGTTGTTTCAATTAATATACCGTATGCTGCTGCATTGCAAACCGAGAAGTTTGCGATGACGGGCGGAACGATGCGCGTTTTCGGCTCGGATATTCTGGATGATGAGTACATATCGCTGATCCTCGCGGAGAGCGAAGCGAAGATCACCGGCGGCACGCTGCTGATAGATGGCAGCGCGGCGGGGCAGCGCGCATTTCAGGTTCGGTATCGCGGCGAGAAGATCGGCGAGGAGAAGGTGTATGACTTTGTGATACCGATTTATGACTATCCGTATGGCACGATCGATATTGCGGATACGATGCGGAGGTCCGGTCTGGACGAAGGCAAAGGCGTTATCACGCAGCGCTATGCAGATACGCCGGCCGTGCTGAGCGATATGGAGTGCACTGCGGTTACGGTAAGCGGCGTGACCGCGCAGGATAAAATTTATGATGGTACTGTGGCGGCAACGCTGGACGGCGTGATCTCCGGCGCGCCGGAGGGCGCGGAGATCCGGCTGGGTACAGGCGGCGTGACCGCAACTTTTGCAGATTCTAACGTCGGCGAAAATAAGCCGATCCAAGCAAGCGGCGAGTTTGATTTGCGCGGAGCGAATGCATATCAGTATCGCTTAGATGTGCAGCCGGATGGGCTTTCAGACCTGAAAGCGACGATCAAACCCGCAATGGCAACGGATGTTACAAAGCCGGAGCAAACGTATTATTTGGGCGACGCGAGCTTTGAGGGCGCGCGGTTTGAAGGCGTTTCCATAAACGGCGAGGCTGAAGCGGCGACCGGATCGATCCGCTATCGAGTTGCTAACGATACGATGAGCGCAGAGGAGCTGCTTGCACATCTTAATCGTCAGGCGGCGGGCAGCAAGGTTGAAGTTTTTTATTCCTTTATCGGCACAGGGAATTATGCGCAGCCGGAAACGGAGCAAGGCTCGATTATGGTTACTATTGCAAGACAGGCGGGCGGAGGTTCCTCGTCATCCGGCAGTAGCAGCAGGACCATGTATTACACGGTGAAAGTAAATCAAAGCGCGGGCGGAACCGTTTCGGCAAGCGCGAGCCGCGCAGAGAAAGGAAAAACCGTTACGCTTACGCTAAAAGCAAGCGAGGGCTATCTGATCGAGTCGCTCACCGTTCGCAAAAAGAGCGGCGATACGATTGACGTCTTGGCGGAAAACGGCGTATATCGCTTTACCATGCCGGCGGAAAACGTGAACGTATGGGCAAAGTTTGCGCAGAAGCCGACGAAAGACGCGGCATTCTCTGACGTTGTAACGGATGCATATTATGCGGATGCCGTGGCTTGGGGCGCGCAGAAGCAGATCGTAAACGGCGTGGGCGGCGGATTGTTTGACCCGAACGGCGTTTGCACCCGCGCGCAAGTTGTAACGATGCTCTGGCGTGCGTCGGGCAGCCCGGCAACGAGCGGGAAAGCGGAATTTTTAGACGTTGCGGCGGATGCATACTACGCGGCGGCAGTTGCGTGGGCGAGCGGTCAGGGGATCGTAAACGGCGTGGGTGACGGATTGTTTGACCCGAACGGCGTTTGCACCCGTGCGCAGATCGTAACGATGCTCTGGCGCGCACAGGGCAGCCCGGCAGCGAGCGGGAGCGCGAGCTTCTCAGACGTTGCGGCGGATGCATACTACGCGGCGGCAGTTGCGTGGGCGAGCGGTCAGGGGATCGTAAACGGCGTGGGTGACGGATTATTTGACCCGAACGGCATTTGCACCCGCGCGCAAGTTGTAACGATGCTTTATCGCATCTTTGGCGAGTAATTATTTTATTACATATTCAGAGCGGGACTTATCGGCTGAAAATCAGCCGATAAGTCCCGCTTTTTGAATTTTTTTGCCATAATCGCGCCTTTACAAGGCGCAGATGCGGGCGGTTGTTAAATTTTTGTAAACTACGCCACGATATGGCGAATTTATGCTATAATAAATTTAGATTAGAGTATGGTAACCGATCAGATGCTGAGGAGAATGGGGAAGAGCCGATTTGCAAGACGGTGCGCATGGCGCTCGTGTTGTGCGTCAAGGAGGAGTTCTTGTGCAGTCTAAAAATAAAAAGAAATGGATCAAGCGGAGCATTATCCTCGGGATCATTCTGATTTTCACGATTGTTTTTTTTGTGATGAAATTCAATCGCCCTGCCGATTCGGGCTATGAGAACGAAACGGCGAAAATCAGCGATATTGCAACATATTATAGCTTCAGCGGCGAGATCGAGGCGGAGGAAAAGCGCCAGATGCTTGCGGAGGCGAGCTATAAAATTACAAAATTTCATGTCAAAGAGGGCGATATCGTTCAGCCGGGCGATGTGCTCTATGAGATCGATAACAGCGGAATGCAGGCGCAGCTTGAGCAGGCGGCGGCTGCGGTTTCGCTTGCGCAGGTAAATTATGACAATGCGGCGGGCAGCGGCGCGGCGCAGCAGCTCAATGCCGCAAAAAGCTCGCTCGACAGCGCGCGTTTAAACTATGAAAATGCGCAGAAGAATACCTCTGCACAGCAGATCACTGCGGCGCAGAGTGCGCTCGATTCCGCCACGGCGGCAGAAAAAAACGCGCAGGCGCAGCTGGAAGCGGCAAATCGCGGCGTAAAAACCGCGCAGGATGCGGTTGACGATATGCAAATTTTGTTTGAGGCGGGCGCGATCGCAAAAAATGAGTTGGATGCGGCGAAAACACAGCTCGATACGGCGAAAACGCAGCAGGAGCAGGCGCAAACACAGCATCAGTCTGCGCTTTCGCAAAAAAGTACCGCGCAGGAGAACTTAAAAATTGCAAAGTCCGGTGCGCAAACAGCGATTGATGCGGCAAAATTACAGCTCGATCAGGCACAGAAAAATTATAATCTGGTGTCCGGCTCGGTGATTGCGTCAAATTTAGAGGCGGCGCGGGCGCAGCTTGAACAGGCGAAGGCGTCGTATGAGCTTGTTAAGGCACAGATCACAAGCGGCGAGATCACGGCGAAGATCAAGGGCAAGGTAACGGAAATCTACGCGAACGAAAACACTATGCTGGCAGCCGGAACACCGGTGCTTGACATTGTGGATTACGACGCGCTCAACGCGGTGGTCAAGGTTGATGAATATGACCTCGGCGCGATCGAGGAGGGGAAAACCGTTCGTGTGCTGGTCAGCGCGCTCGATCTGGAGCTTGAGGGTGTGACTCGCCGTCTGACGCAGCAGACGGATGCGATCAAAAATATTACTTATTTTAAAGCAAAAATCGCGCTGCCGTATGACGCGCGCCTGCTGGAAGGCATGTCGGTCGAGGCGCAGGCGCTGAACCAAAGCGCAGCCGGGGTAATCACGATTTCGATGAGAGCCCTGCAATTTGATAATGAGAATAAGCCGTATGTATTTATCAAAGAAGGCGATAAGATCACAACGCGCCCGGTCGAGATCGGTATTAACAACGGATTGAGCGTTGAGATCAAAGAAGGGCTTTCTGACGGAGAAACGGTATATTATCCGCGCAAGGTGATCGATATGACCGCTATGACAGGCGCGCGCAGCGCGGTGGAAAAGGCGGGTGAATAGCATGACGGCGCCATTGCTTCGGATGCGGGATATCGTGAAATGCTATGAGTCTGGCGACGAGCTTGCGACCGTGCTGGATCATGTAAATTTCGAGGTGCATGAGGGCGAGTTCGTTTCGGTTTTGGGTCCGTCCGGCTCCGGAAAGTCAACGCTGATGAATATTATCGGCTGCTTGGATGTACCGACCTCCGGCGAATACCATCTGCATGGGCGGTTGATCGCCGATTTGGATGAACGCGAGCTGGCGCGTATCCGAAATCGCGAGATCGGATTTATTTTTCAGTCGTTTCAGCTGCTGCCGCGCTGCACGATTTTAGAGAATGTGGCGCTGCCGCTCCTGTATGGCGGCATTCCGGAAAAAGAGCGCAAGGCGCGCGCGTATGCGCTGCTTGAGCGCATGGGGCTTGCGGAAAAAAGTGAATATCGCCCGTCACAGCTTTCGGGCGGACAGCAGCAGCGCGTTGCCATTTGCCGCGCAGTCGTGGGGCAGCCTTCCATTTTGCTTGCGGATGAGCCGACCGGTGCGCTCGACCAGAAAACCGGCGTGCAGGTCATGCATCTGTTTGAGGAACTGAACCGCGAGGGGCGCACGATCATCATGATCACGCATGATCGCAATATTGCGGCGCACGCGAACCGCATCGTGAAGATCCTTGATGGGAAATTAAGCGAAGGAGATGTTGAGGATGCTTAAAGAGAGTATCAGCATGTCCTGGGAAAACATAAAATGCAATAAATTGCGCTCTTTTTTAACAATTTTGGGCATTATTATCGGCGTTTGCGCCATTATTGCCCTGGTCACGCTTATGACGACCGTCATCGACGAGGTGAACCGAAAGTTTGACAGTATCGGCGCGAACACCGTGGTCGTGCAGGCGTATGGAACCAATTTGAAATCCGGTCTGAACGAGCGCGATTTGGCGGAGCTGCGCGCGCTTGAGGGCGTGAGCGGCCTTTCGCCCAGCGCAAGCACGGTGGCGGATATTTATCAAAACGGGAAAATTTTTGAAAAAATTACGCTCGATGGAAAAAATGAGGTATATTTTCGTAGAAACAAAGATGTTTTAAAAGAAGGGCGCGCCATCAATATTTTGGACATTGAAAACCATAACCGTGTGTGCGTGATCAATCGCGAAATGCAGAAAAAGCTGTTCCCGGGCGAGCGTGCGCTGGGCAAAACGCTTTTGATCGGCGGAGTGAGCTATCAGATCATTGGAATTATCGACACGACAGACGAGCTGGAATCGGTGATGACCGCGATGACGGGGCAGAAGGACACGATCATTTTACCATACACCAACGTGATGCGTATGGCTGATATGAAAAATGTGACGGCGCTTGAAATTTATCTTGAGGATTCAGAAAATACCGATGCTGTGGTAGACCAGATCAAGAAGCGGTTAGATGAGGCGTTTAACTATAAAGACGACAGCTACACCGTGATCGAGATGGAAAATCTGCTTGACATGATGAGAACGATGCAAAACATGCTTCAAACCACGTTGATCGGCATCGCGTGCATCTCGCTTCTGGTTGGCGGGATCGGGATCATGAATATGATGCTCGTGTCTGTTACGGAGCGCACGACAGAGATCGGGCTGCGCAAAGCGCTTGGCGCTGAGCCGCGGCGTATTCAGATCCAGTTTTTGGTTGAGGCGATCTTGCTTTCTCTCCTTGGCGGCATTGTCGGAACGATTTTGGGAATTTTGATCTCATTTGTCTGCACGAAGATCATCGGGATCGCGTTTGCGATCTCATGGTCGGCGATCGCGCTCGGCGTTGGATTTTCGGCGGCGGTGGGAATTATATTCGGCTATACGCCGGCGCGCAAGGCAAGTCAGCTCAATCCGATCGACGCGTTGCGGTCGATTTAAAAGCAGTATGCGCAAAAAGCAAAGGGAGAGGACTTTTCCCCCTCCCTTTTTTGATGAAGTTATTTCCCGCTGCCGCAGCAGCCATGCGGCTCTTCGTTCTTGCCATTGCATGCAGATTTGCCAAAACTCGGCGGGAAGAATTGCTCAACCGGGAATTTGATTTTGCGGAACAGATCGCAGGCGCTGTCCTCGCTGTTGCTTCCGGTCGCGGCGCATTCCTTCTGCGGCATGCAAAAATCATAGCTCGGCATAAGAAGCTGCGAGTCGCGCTCTAAGCGGACGATGCTGAACTGACCCAGCGTTGCAAACATGCGCTTGCTGTCACCGCCAACGACCAGCTCATCACCGAAGCACTCGTTGATGCAGGTCGGGATCTCGCAGGGATCGTCGCAGTTGCAGCGGCAGTCGCACTGGTCGACCAGGCGAACGGCGAGACAAATTGGGTCTACCGCCTCCAACACAGCGGTCGGCATATTGGTCTGCGAAATCTTGCCGCAGCTAAACGGGTTCGACTTGGAGTTGAAAATACGTACATTGCCGTCGCTTCCAAACAGAATGACGCGCTTATCGTAAATCGCAAGACCGCAGACTTCCTGTGCGCGTCCGCTGCAACTATACGCTTCGGCGACAACACGATAGAAGAATCGGATATCTACCGCAAAGAAGCCGCGATTAAATGTGACTTCCTGCACATCGATCTGCGTCCAGAGCAGCTCGGCGCATTTCGGCTTTACGCTGGATGCGCGATCTAAAATCTCCTGTGCGCAGCGCGTGGGATATACGCGAAGATCTTCCAGGCATTCCTTATCTCTGCAAGAATCATATATCTGATTGGTGTGAATGCACACAGCTTCCTTTACAGGCGGTTGACAACCGTTTAAAGGACCGGGCGAAACCTTTTCGGGCATTGGATTACCTCCCATTGAAATGTTTTGAAGTGTTCCTTCACTATATAGTATGCGCCGGGTGCAAAGCGGTGCGGAATTTTTGCGCGCGGCCTGTACTTACCGGAGGATGCGGCGCATGAAATGATAAGAAATTCTTGCTGTGCTGTACCATTTTCTTGCGCAGCATGCGGGGAATGATTGTAGTGTGTGTGAAATTATGATACAATAAAACTATCTGATTGGAAGGGGAAATTTTTATGAAAAAGCTCCATGAGCAAGTGCGGATCGGACTGGAGATCGGGGATCATTTACCAAGCTATGATACGTTTATCGATTATATTTCCACGCACTATGACTTGGAAAAACTGGGCTTTGTTTTGATTTATATCAGCAAAGACGAGGTCGGCGCAGCGCGTTTTTTGGAATGGGCGCGCTTTTTCACCGAGCATGATATCTGCTTTGCGTTTTTATATACGCAGCAGCGCGGTGCGCCGGTTGGGCGCAAAAGCCATCTGACGCCTGAAATTGTGCATGATATCTGCGAAATTGCGGGCGATTATTTCATCGGCGACATGATCGGCGAAACGGGCGGCTTTGCCAGCTGGTTCGACGGATATTATGAAGGCGCGCAGAGCCATCTCCCGCCGCAGGATTTTGCGGATATGCAGCAGGCGAAGGAATATTATGTCAACACAGTGCATGAGCTGGTTGATCTTGACCATTCATTGGCGGTGGAAAACGTGCTTGCCGTTGAAGCAACGATGCTCAGCCGCTATAATTTCGAAGCCGGTGTGCAGTATACGTTCCTCGAAATGATGTGCGGCGATCCGGAGCTTTTGTGCGCTTCCGCGCGCGGCGCGTCGCAGGCATACGGGCGCGATTTCTGGGGCTGTCATATTGCGCATGAATGGTATGGCGGACTGCGGCAGGATGATCCGCTGAAATACAAGCGCCTGCGCCTTGCTTATTACTATGCCTATATGGCGGGCGCAAGCCTGATTTACCCGGAGAGCGGAGATTACGGCATGAATTCTTATGGATATCGTTATGATGCAGAGCACCCGTTTTGTGAGGAATATCGCCGCAACTGGGCGGAATTTGCAGACTTTTTGCAGCGCGATGTGCGCCCCGGCAATCATCCGCGTGTGAAGGTCGCGTTTGTACAGGGCAATTTGGATTCTTATAATGGCTGGGGCGATACAACGGTTTGGAACCAGTTTACAAGGCAGGAATGGGGCTATGCCGCGCCGGAAAAAAGCTGGGATGTTGTGCGCGATGCCTATCGAAGCACCGCGTGGCATGACGTTACTGCGTTTGGCGAGCAGGATATGAGCGCCGCGCCCGCGCTTGGCATGTATGATGTGCTCC
>CAKUEM010000021.1 GCA_934646115.1 uncultured Oscillospiraceae bacterium | reverse complement strand
CCGAGATCCGCGCTGTCGCGCTCTACCGGGAACGCGCCCAGCCGCCGGATCATCGCGCCGAAAATCGGATATGAAAACAGCTCTTTTTTTGCCATAAAACAAATCGGCTTCCTGCGCGACAATCCCACGCCGATCAGCACCGGGTCCCACAGCGAGGAATGATTGGCGCAAAAAATCGCCGCACCATCCGGAATTCGCTCCCGTCCGATGATTTTCAGGCGAAAACGCAGCATAACGATCGGGTATAGGATCGCCGCGGCGAATCTATAAAACATGCTGTTTCATCCTCTCTTTCACGATCGCACGCAGCGCGGAAACGCTCTCCTCCAGCGTGTTGCCCGTTGTATCAACCAAAATCGCGTCATCCGCGGGCTTAAGCGGCGCGGCGGCGCGGTGCGAATCCTGATAATCGCGTGTTTGGATGTCGCGCAGCACGGTCTCAAACGCCACATCCTGCCCTTTTTCGCAAAGCTCTAAATACCGGCGGCGCGCACGATCCTCACAGCTCGCGGTTAGAAAAATTTTGATCTGCGCGTCCGGCAGCACGACCGTGCCAATATCGCGCCCGTCCATGATCACGTTATGCGTTTGCGCGTAAGAACGCTGCGTTTGCAGCAAAAAAGCGCGCACGCTCGGATGCGCGGAAACCTTTGATGCATAGTCGGAAATTTGGTGCTCGCGAATGGCGCGCGTGACGTCCTCACCGTGAAGCAGCATATGCTGCGTGCCATCCTGATAACGCAGATCGATTTGAATTTCCGGCAAAAGCGCGCTCACTGCCGCTTCATTTGCCGGGTCGATCCCCTTGCGAAATACAAAAAGACCGACCGTGCGGTAAATCGCCCCGGTATCGACATATAAAAACGAAAGCTCCTGCGCAAGCGCCTTGGCGATCGTGCTTTTCCCCGCGCCGGACGGCCCGTCGATCGCGATTGCAATGTGCTTCAAAACAAAACTCCCCTTATTTTAAATTACGCGATGTCCAATTCCGATCGCGATCTCGTTTAAATGCACAAGACCAACGCCGAAATACATGGCAACGCAAATATGATCCTCATGCCGCGCGATGCCGATCTTTCCGCCGATATTCAAGCCCAGCGCCTTACTGTCGATCTGAATGACCGCCTCATGCGCCGCGCCGGCAACCGCGCCCTCCTCGTTGTGCGCTTCGCTGATCACGCCCTCGCGCCGCGCGGCAATAATCGTGCGCTCTATAATTTTACCGACCGATGAAATATATTCGCCGCCGAAATTCACCGCCGCGGCAGAAATTCCCTGCTCGCGCAGCGCCTGTCCGAGCGCACGCTCCTCGTCCATCGTGTTCGTTACTGCAAGGCGGATCGCCGCCGCCATAATTTCTTTACTCCCCATGCTCATACTCCTCTCGTTGCGCCATGGCGTGTCCGGCAACATAGGCGGTTGCCCACGCAATTTGCAGATTGAACCCGCCGGTATACGCGTCTGTATCAATCATTTCCCCTGCGAAAAACAGCCCGGAAACGCGCTTGGATTGCATCGTTTTCGGGTCGATCTCCGAGGTTATGATCCCGCCCGCGGTAATGACCGCCTCCGCGATCGGACGCTTTCCTTGCACAGTAAAGCTCAATCCCTTTACGGTTTCGATCAAGCGCTGCCGTGCCCTTTTATCGATCGAATGCACCTTCTCATCCGGTGCGATTTGCGCGCGCGCCAGCACGACTGGGATCAGCTTTGCGGGCAGAAGCGCACGGAGCGCATTGGAAATATCCTGATTTTTCCGTTCTGAAAAATCGCGCAGCAAGCGCGCATCGAGCCGCGCCGCGTCCAATCCGGGCTTAAGATCCAGCCGGATCGTGTACGCGCTTTGCACAGCACCGCGCATATGCGCACTCGCCGAAAGCACCAGCGGCCCCGACACGCCGAAATGCGTGAACAGCATCTCGCCCAGCTCATGAAACACACAGCGTTTTTTTGCGTCATAAAGCGAAAGCGTTACGTTTTTAAGTGTAAGCCCTTGCAGCTTTACACAAGTTTCCGGCTCGGCAATAAGCGGGACCAATGATGCCGAAAGCGGAGTGATCGTATGCCCGACATCTTCCGCCATGCGATACCCGTCACCCGTTGCGCCGCAAGCGGGATAAGAAAGACCCCCGGTCGCGATCAGCACGGCTTCTGCTTTGATTTCGCCCTTGTCCGTCCGCACGCCGGTCACCCGCCCGTCTTGAATCAAAAGGCTTTTGACCGTACAGTGATTCAGCTTTACACCACATTTTTTCATTTCGCGCAGCAGCGCCTCAACGACCTCCTGCGCCTGGTCAGACACCGGGAACACTCGCGCGCCCCGTTCTGTTTTGAGCGCCACGCCGAGATCCTCAAAAAACGCCATCGCGTCCTGCGGGGAAAAGCGCGAAAACGCGCTATACAAGAAACGTGGATTTTGTAAAATATTGGCAAGCAGCGTCTCCCGGTCGCAATGATTGGTCAAATTACAGCGCCCTTTTCCGGTGATCGCAAGCTTTTTGCCGAGCTTTTGATTTTTTTCGCACACGGTCACATCTGCCCCGTCGCGCGCCGCCACGATCGACGCGAGCATCCCCGCCGCGCCGCCGCCTATGATCACGACTTTCTTACTCATTTTCGAACTTTTCATAAACCTCATACTCGTCCCAAATTTTTTCTAAGCTTCGGAACGTTTCAGAAATCTCCTTGTTTTTCTTCATGCTGACCGCAACGATCAGCGCATTGATCAGGCTGAGCGGCGCAACCAGCGAATCGACAAACGAAACCATGTCCCCGCGCGCCGTCAGCTTATGTGTGGCATATTGATACAGCGGCGAATGCGCGCTGTCTGTAATGGCAACCACGTCTGCCCCGCGCGACCGCGCATATTGCATCGCCTTGACCGTGCGCTTGGAATAGCGCGGGAAACTGATTCCGATCAGCACATCCTCCTCGGAAATGTGCAGGATCTGCTCGAAGATTTCGCTCGTACTCGTTGTGCCAAGCAAATATACATTCGGGAAGATCAGTCGGAAATAAAAGCCCAAAAACTCCGCCAGCGCGGCGCTGGAGCGCACGCCGATGATATAAATTTTCTTCGATTGTAAAATGCTGTTTACCACAGCGTCAAACGCCGCCTTGTCTGTTTCATTCAGCGTGGTGAGGATATTATCGACATCCGAGCGCAGCGCCGTATCCAGCACGTTATGCTCATCGATCCGGTGGTTTGCCACCTCCATGCGCTGCACCGCAGTCAGCTTATTGCGAATGATCTCCTGCAGCGCCTTCTGCATGGCGGGATACCCGTCATACCCAAGCTCTGCCGCGAAGCGCACCACCGTCGATTCGCTGACGTTGATCGTCTGCCCCAGGCGCGCCGCCGTCATAAACGCCGCCTTGTCGTAATGGTTCATAATATACTCCGCAATGCGCTTCTGACTTTTGGAAAACCTAGCCATATTTTGCTGCATTATTTTCAGTAAATTACTATCCACATCCACCGACCGCCTTTATTCCATACTACTTATAGTTTATTCATTTTACGCGCAAATTGCAAGCTATTTTTTCACATCCTGTTCACACTTTTTTTCAAATTTGTGTTATAATAATTTTGTACGGGAGGACGGCGCAATGCGCCCTGCCTTGGAAAGGGGCCATTTTTATGAAACGAATTCTTGCCGCGGTCGTTGCCGCCGCACTGCTTGCCGGGAGCTGCCTTGCCGCGCCTGCCGCCGCGCAGGAGCCGCTAAATTATTCTACCGCGCGCGAGCAGCTGCTCGCCTCCAACCCGCAACTCAAAACAATCAGCATCAATATCGACGGTGCGAAATCCTCGATCCGCGAGATTGACCGAAACGCTGCGCTCACCACATCGTTTGACGCGATCAATGCGCAGATCTCTGCGATCAACGCAGCCGAGATGGATGCGGTTGCCTCCGGCAATCCTCTCTCTGCCGCACAGCTTGCGGAAAATAAAGCAAAAATCGCGCAGCTTCAGCAGCAGCAATCGGCGCTGCTCAGCTCCGCCTCGCAGCTGTACAGCACGAGGGATAGCTTAAAAACCTCGCTGGAATCGCTCCGGTTCACCAAGCGTTCCACGCTTGAGCTTCTTGTTTATTCCGCGCAAACGCTGATCTCCGCGCAATATCAGCTGCAAAATCAGGAAAAGCAGCTCACGCAGACCGAGGCGGATTTCGCCCGGCAGCAGAAAATCGCAGCCGCGATGTATCGGGTTGGTCGCGCAACGGATTCTGATTTAAAGGCGCTGGAATATCAAAAAGATACGCTTGACCACACGCGGCAAACGCTTGCGCGCCAAAAGAAATCGCTCTCAAGCCAGTTGAATTTGCTGCTTGCACGCGATTTTGAAGCGCCACTCACCTTTGCAGAATTCAAGCTGACCGAGCCGAAAAACGAAAACGGCGAGGTGCTCAGCGCCGATGACTATGAAACGCTGCTTGCGGCTGCGCTTGACGTGAATATCGACATTGCGGCGCAGCGCTATACCTATGAAAATTCCACGCGTTTCTCCGCAACCTACCGCGCGGCGGAGGAAAAGCTTTCTGAACTGAAGCGGCAGTTCAAGGCGGATTTTAACACCGCGTTTTATGACGTGTTTGACGCGGAGGATTCGCTCTGGCTTGAGCGCAATACGCTTACGCAAAAGCAGGATGCGCTTCGCACCGCAGAGCTTCGCTATCAGCGCGGCTACTGCTCTGCCAACGAATACGCCGCGGCGCAAAGCGCCGTGACGATGCAGGAGCTTGCCGTGAGCAATGCGGAAATTCAATATCAAAACGCGGTATTAAAGCTCGAAGCATTTCAAAACGGCGGCTGGCCGAAATAATGGAAATCGCAAAATCCTCCGGGTTGATCCGGAGGATTTTTTTATTCTAATTCCTGTAAAAGCGCGCGCAGCTCATCTTGCGTGGTCAGCAAATTCAGCGCTTCCAGCATCGCATTCGCCGTCATGTGGATCGGAAGATCGTATGCGCGCAGCACGCGTGCGCGCTTTTCCGCGCTATCCGCCCCGCCGGAAAGCCCGAGCGCATAGAAATCCGCCTTGGTGATCGGCGCATGCTGCGCCCTGTCATTCTCTTCCTCTAAAAAAGTAGCCCCTGCGCGCGCAAGCGCATCCAAAACGACCGCGTCGCTCATGCCCTCAACGCCCAGCAGCCCTTCCTTGCCCGCGTGCGCCTTTCTTCGCTCCTTGCCGCTGATCTGCGGAATATATGCGTGCTTGACGTGTTCCTTTGGCAAAACGCCGCGCAGATGGTTGCGGATCACAAAGCCCGCACCGTCGCTGTCCGTCAGGATGATCAACCCGCGCATTTCCGCGATTTTTTTTAAAAGCGCGCGCGTCTCCGCGCTATTAAAAACGCCGAATCCATGCGTCTCGATAATCATCGTATCCACGATCTGCGCCAGCTTATTTTTATCATACCTGCCCTCAACCACGATCGCCTCGCGAATTTTTTTCATACCGTGCCCTCCTGACAGGCGGCGAGCCGTGCGATTAAATACTCAAGCATCTCTTCCTTCGCGCCCAATTTCAGTTTTGTGTCTACCTCGGCGCACAGTGTGCACGCCATGCGCGCCCACGCCGGGGTCACGCCGCGCGCAGCGTCAAATAAAATCCGCGCCGGGTATTCCGAGCGCATGCCCCACATGCGCATCAGCTCCGCCGTGCCGCGCCCGCGCTGCCGCAGCAGACACGCGGCGTAAAGCTGCCGCATCTGCCGCCCGATCAGCGCCAGCAGCGCGATCGGCTCCTCGCCCAGCATCATCAACTTTTCTAAAATAGAAAGCGCCTTTTCATATTGCCGCGAAACGAGCGCATCCGTCAAATCAAACACAACCGCCTCTGCATTCGGCGTTGCCACCGCATCGATGTCCTCGCGCCGCACCTCGGCGCGCCGCGTGTATGCCGCGATTTTATCAATTTCCGGGATCAGCGCCTGCATCAACCCGCCGCAATAAAATATCAGATATTCGCAAAGCTGCGTGTCGATCGTCCGCTCCTGCGCGCGAAAGCGCCGCTTGATCCATGCGATCAGATCATGCCGCTCCGGTCGTGTGAATTCGATCACCTCGCCGGCGCGCGCCGCCGCCTGATACAGCTTCAAGCGCTTGTCCGGCTTGAATTCCACCGGAAATAAAAACAGCAGACAGCAATGCTCCGGCAGATCGTCAAACAGCGCGGCAAGCTTGCTTTTCGTCGCTTCGTCCGCGCGAAATATGTCGAAATCAGATACGACGACAAGCTTTCGCTCGCTCATGACCGGATAGGCATCTACCGCCTCCACGATCGTTTCCGCGCTCACCTTGCCGCTCAGCTCGATCAGATTAAACTCCGGCATATTGTCGCCCACGAGCGCGCGGATCAGCTCGTCTTTATAATGTTGCAGCAGATAGCGCTCTTCCCCATAAAACAGGTAAAGCCGCCCTGTGCTTTGGTTTGCGATGTCCTGGCGCAGCTTTTTCCAGCCCGCCGTTGTTTCCTTTTTCGCCACGTCACGCCGCCCCCTTCATAATCTCGTCTGAATAAAACACGATCGTCCCCTCTTGGTCGGTGCGATGTGTTTCGATCCCCATCTCTTCAAACAGCGAAAGCGTTTCCTTCTTCGGATGTCCGTAAGAATTATCCGCGCCGACGGAGATCACGGCGAATTCCGGACGGATTGTATTCATGAGCGCAAGGCTGGACGATGTGTCAGACCCATGATGCCCCACGATATACGCCTCCACATCCGGGAGCGAGTTGTTCTGGCAGAGCAGCTCCTCCGACCGACGCTCCAAATCGCCGGTCACGATCAGCTCAAAATCATCCTTTTGAAATAGCACGACCAGCCCCTTTTCATTGTCATCCGCAAGCCAACTGGTCGGATAAATGGTAACATGCAGCCCGTTTTTGACCACATCGGTGTTTTGCGATATGTAATGCACCTCCGTGCCGCAGCGCTCCGCCGATTCAACAAGCGTTTTGCAGATCGGCTCGTCCTTCGTGTCCGCCGCGACGTATAGCTCCCGCACGGTCGAGCGCTCGATCAGCGTTCTCGCGCCGTTGACATGATCGGTGTGCATATGCGTTAAAATCAGCGCGTCCAGCTCATCATAGCCCTGCCGGCGCATCGCGTCGCGCGCGATCGACCCGGCGCTTTTGCTTCGGCTCCCGCCGCAATCGACCATGACATGCGCACCGCCATAATCCGCAAGCATCGAAGCGCCCTGCCCCACATCGAGCACCGTGAACCGGATGCCCTGATACGCGCTCTGCCCGCCCGACAGGCTGGCGACCGCAATCGTGACGCCAAGCGCCAGCACAATGCACGAAAGCGAAACGGCAAGCTGCTGCTTCGGCGCAGTGAGCATCAAAAGGATCATCACATAAAGATATGCCACAAACGCGTAATAGTACTGATTTTTCAGATAAATCGCAGCGTGCGGAATGCTTGCGAGCAGATCGGTCGCGCGCAGCATCCAGTCAGAAAGCAGCCCTGCCGGGAGCATAATCCAGCGCCCCAGCGGAACGATCAGAAAAGACAGCAAAACACCCACAACAGCGAGCAGGAAAATCAGCGAGACCACGCCGATCAAAAGCAGGTTGCTGAGCGGCGCGATAAGCGAGATCGTGCGGAAATTCCAGGCGATCAGCGGCGTGGTAAATAAAATGGCGGAAAGCGACGCGGCGAGCGTGGACGTAAAGAAATTCGCCACGCGCTTTGCGCGCCGGCTCTTGAGCGGAAGCGCGTTTAAAATTGCTGCATTCCAGCGCGCGCTAAACAGGATCAGCCCCAGCGTTGCAAGAAAAGAGAGCTGCAAGCTGAGATCTAAAATTGAATAGGGATTGCACAGCAGAAGGATTAAAAGCGCGGCAGAAAGCGATGTGAGCCCATCGGCCTCGCGCCGCAGCATCGGCGCAAGCAGCACAAAAATTTGCATAATCAGCGCGCGCATGACCGAAGGCGGCGCGCCAACGATCAGCGCAAACAGCGCAAGAAGCGGGATCGCCACAAAAATGCCGCGCCGCCGCCCCACCAAAAGCAGAATGAACGAAGCAAGAAACGCAACATGCATGCCGGACACCGCGACCACATGCGCAAGCCCTGTGATCGAAAAATTCTCACGGTCGCGCTGGCTAAACTCGCTTTTATCGCCGAGAATGAGCGCGCAAAGAAAGCCCGCTGCGCGCGGCGAAACCAGCTCCTGCACGCGCGCCTTCGCAAGATGCGCGATGCGCTGCGGCAAATAAACGAGCGCATGATCGCCATTTGGCGGCGCCGTGACGTGCGGCGCGTCGTTGCAAAACGCGATCGCATCGATCCCGCGTGTTTTATAATATGTAAACGCGCGGAAATCCGCATCGTTTTGCGGAACAGAGAAGCTCGCCTCGCCGCGCAGCGTATCGCCGGGTTTCAGTTCAGCATCCGGGGCCTTGATATACATTCGAGCGGTAAACGGCCGTTTTATCGCGTTTCCCTGCAGTTCCATCACTTTTACGCGGCATATGATCCCGGTTTTCTGGCTGTTTTCTTCAGAATAATCGCACACCTGCGCCTGAAACGCCACCCGCTCCTCCGGAAGCGCCGGCACAGGGCGCAGCCACGGATAGCATGCGAGCCAGCCGACCGCCAGCACAGCGCCCGCCGCCAGCAACACCCCGGAAAGGACATGCCGCCGAAGAACGAAGCCCAGCGCAACCAGCGCGATCACGCAGCATGTGATCGCGCAGATATAAGGGATACCGTCAAACAGCTGCACCGCAGCGGTTGCCGCGGCAAAGCCTGCGCTGAAAAAGAGAAGTTTTCGCTCCATTTTCCTGCATGTCCCGCCTTTTCGTCTTCATTGCGCATTGCGATAAAATGAAAAAACGAGGGGAGGCAAACCTGTCTCCCCTCGTAATACGCATAGGTTAGATCTTATTATCACTGCCGAGAACGGAAACGATCTTGTGTTTTACAAGCTCTTTAATGTTCGCGCGCGCCGGCGAGAGATACTGACGCGGATCAAAATGCTCCGGATGCTCATTGAAATACTGACGAATCGTTCCGGTCATCGCCAGGCGAAGGTCAGAGTCGATATTGATTTTGCAGACCGCCATCGAAGCAGCCTTGCGGAGCATCTCCTCCGGAACGCCCTGTGCGCCCGGCATATTGCCGCCGTTATCGTTGATCATCTTCACATACTTCGGGATAACCGACGAAGCACCGTGCAGAACGATCGGGTAATTCGGGAGGCGCTTGGAGACCTCTTCCAGAATGTCAAAGCGCAGTCTCGGCGTGCCCTTAAACTTAAAGGCGCCATGGCTCGTGCCGATCGCGATCGCCAAAGAGTCAACGCCCGTGCGGGTAACAAACTCCTCCACCTCGGCCGGATTTGTGAACTGTGCATCCTCATCCGATACGTTCACATCGTCCTCAATACCGGCGAGCTTACCCAGCTCACCCTCAACAACGACGCCGCGCGCATGCGCATAATCAACGACCTTCTTCGTCAGCTCCACGTTCTCCTCGAACGAATACTTCGAGCCGTCGATCATAACGGAGGTAAAGCCGCCGTCGATGCAGGACTTACAAATTTCAAAGCTGTCGCCGTGATCCAGATGGACGCAGATCGGAAGGTCCGTATCCTCGATCGCAGCCTCGATCAGCTTCATCAGATATACATGCTTTGCATATTTCCGTGCGCCGGCAGAAACCTGAAGGATCAGCGGGGAATTAACTTCCTTCGCAGCCTCGGTGATACCCTGCACGATCTCCATGTTATTGACGTTGAACGCGCCAATCGCATAGCCGCCCTCATAGGCCTTTTTAAACATTTCGGTTGATGTAACCAGTGGCATTCGTGACAACTCCTTTTTCCTCTGAATAAATGAATCCTCTATTATTCTACCATATCATGCGCCAAAATCAAGCTTTTTTTGCGTCATTCACAGGTTTTTTGCAAACACACAAGATCCGCGCGGTGCGCAAAGCCCAGCTTCTCCACGCGCGCCTGCAAATCGGGCGTGCGTTCCGCAAGTATCAGGATCGTGTCAATACAGCGGCCGGCAAGCGTTCCCGCCAGATGAGAAAGCGCCGCCCGCGCCGCCTCATCGCCCTGCTCCGACCATTCAAAGCACAGTTCCCGCAAGAGAAAATCGCTTTTCCCATCCTCGCGCACCTCGCTATGACCCAGTAAAAATCCGGCGGGGCTGCCGCTTTCGTAAAAAACAATATATCCTTCAAAGCCAACCGTTTTAATTTCCGCCGAAAGACGCGCATACGCGCTGGAATACGTCCAATTCTGGCTCTTCGGGGGGATATTTTGCAGTTTTACATACAAAGTTGCGGCATTGCTGACATTTTCCATATGGATCGGCAAAAACCTCATGGTAGCCCTCCTTTACTATGCCATAAATCGGCGGAAACTATACATTCTAACAATATATTACCCGATTTTGCTCGCATTTGCAAGCAAAAAATTTAAAAAAACGACATTTGGCTGCTCCGCGGCAGGTCGCCCAGCGCGCCGTTTTGCTCCAAAAGCTCAATGACCGCTTTGGACACCTTGTTGCAGCGCATCTGAATTTCATCCATCGAAAGGAACTTGCCTTTCTGCCGCTCCTCGATCATGCTGCACGCCGCAACTTCGCCAAGCCCGGGGATCGCCGTGAACGGCGGGCGCAGCCCATGCTCGGTGATCAAAAATTTCGTCGCGTGCGACTCGTATAAATCGATGGGGTCAAACGTAAAGCCGCGCAGATAAAATTCATGGCACACCTCAAGCGTAACCAGCATATCCTTCTCCGCCGCGGTGATTTTTTCTTTTTTCGAGAGCATGTCCATCTGCGCGAGCACCATTTCATCGCCGTGCGTCATGATCGACGCGTCAAACGCCTTGGCGCGGATGGAAAAATACGCCGCGTAAAACGCGCGCGGCTCATGCACTTTAAACCACGCGATGCGGAACGCCATCATCACATAAGCGACCGCGTGTGCCTTCGGGAACATGTATTTGATCTTTTTGCACGATTCGATATACCATTCCGGCACATCGTGCGCGCGCATCTCCGCTTCCCATTCCGGCTTGAGGCCCTTGCCCTTACGAACGCTTTCCATGATCGTAAACGCGAGCTTCGACTCCAGATTTTTAGAAATCAGATACAACATGATATCGTCGCGGCAGCAGATCGCCTCCTTCAGCGTGGCAGTCCCCTCCTGCACCAGCGTCTGCGCGTTGTTGAGCCACACGTCGGTTCCGTGCGACAGACCGGAAATACGCACCAGCTCGTCAAACGTGGTCGGATGCGTATCCACCAGCATGCCGCGCACGAATTTTGTTCCAAACTCCGGGATCGCGGTCGCGCCGGTCACGCCCAAAATCGGGTCTTCGCCGATGCCGAGCGCCTCGCTTGAAATAAAAATACTCATCGTTTCCGGGTCATCAAGCGGAATTTCGCGTGCGTTCAGCCCGGTCATGTCCTCGAGCATGCGAATAATCGTCGGATCATCGTGCCCGAGCAGGTCAAGCTTTAAGATATTATCATGAATCGAATGATAATCAAAATGCGTGGTGATAATGTCGCTGTCCTTGTCATCCGCCGGATGCTGCACCGGGGTGAAATCATAAATTTCTTTCTCCATCGGAACGATCATAACGCCGCCCGGATGCTGCCCGGTCGTGCGCTTAATACCTGTGCAGCCAACCGTCATGCGGTTTTGCTCCGTCTTGCTGACCGCCTTGCCGCGCTCATCCAAATATTTTTTCACAAAGCCGTAAGCGGTTTTTTCCGCGATCGTGCCGATCGTCCCCGCGCGAAATACGTGCCCCTCGCCAAAGATCTCGATCGTATGGCGGTGCGCGCGCGACTGATATTCGCCGGAGAAGTTTAAGTCAATATCCGGCGTTTTGTCACCATCAAAGCCCAAAAACGTGGCAAACGGAATATCAAATCCGTCTTTTTGGTACTTTGTTCCGCAGTTCGGGCAGGTTTTATCCGGCATGTCGACGCCCGCGCTGTAGCCCTTGCCGCCCATAAACTCCGCGTGCTTGCAGTTGGGGCAGCGATAGTGCGGCGGCAGCGCGTTGACCTCCGTGATCCCGGAAAAATATGCAACGACCGACGAACCGACCGACCCTCGCGAACCGACGAGATACCCCTCCTCGATCGAGCGGCAAACCAGCTTTTGCGCAATGATATACATGACGTCAAAGCCATGCGTTGTGATCTTCTCCAGCTCATATTCCAAACGCTCATTGACGATCTCCGGCAGCGGATCACCATACAGCTCATGCGCGCGCTTGCGGCACATATTGATCAGGTCGTCCTTCGACCCTTCGATCGACGGCGGGAACTGTTCCTTCGGGATCGGGCGAATTTCCTCGCACCAGTCGGCAATGCGGTTCGTGTTCTCCACAACGACCTCGTAAGCTTTCTCTCGTCCCAAATATGAGAACTCCTCCAGCATTTCATCGGTCGTTTTTAAGTAAAGCGGCGCCTGATTGTCCGCATCCGAAAAGCCCATGCCCGCCATGAGAATGCGGCGGTATACCTCATCGTGCGGCTCAAGAAAATGCACGTCGCCGGTCGCCGCGACCGGAAGCCCCAGCTTCTCGCCCAGCGCAACGATCTTGCGGTTAAAGTCGCGGATCTCGTCAAGTGAGCGCACCATACCGCGCTCGACCATGAACGCATTGTTGCCCACCGGCTGGATCTCAAGAAAATCATAATATTTCGCAATTTTCTCGATCTCAGCCTCCGGTTTTTTCTGCACGATCGCCGTGTAAAGCTCGCCCGCTTCACACGCAGAACCGAGAATCAGCCCCTCGCGATACTCATCGAGCACCGTGCGCGGAATGATCGGCCGCTTTTGATAATACTTCAAATGCGCAAGTGAAACCAGCTTATACAGGTTTTTTAAGCCCACATAGTTTTTTACAAGAATGATCAAGTGATACGGACGCACCTTGGCGATCTTTCCGGTGTTCATGCTGGATAAATCTAAATTCAGCTCGCGCAGCGACTGCGTGTGGCAGGGCGCGCTTTGCATCATCTCAAAAAATTTGACCAGCATGTATGCCACGGTCGCCGCATCGTCGCCCGCGCGGTGATGCTGGAATTTCGGCAGCGACAGCGCCGTCGCAACCAGATTGAGCCGATGCCGGTCAAGATTCGGCAGCAGAATGCGCGCCATGGCGAGCGTATCGAGCGACACAAAGTCATACTCGATCCCAAATTTGCTGCACGCCGCGCGCAAAAAGCCGATATCAAAATCTGCGTTATGCGCAACCAGCACACGCCCGTTTACAAATTTCAAGAAGTCGCGCACGGCCTCCTCTGCAAGCGGCGCGCCGCGCACCGTTTCGTTTGAAATCCCGGTCAGCTGCGTGATCTTCTCCGGAATCGGGCGCTGCGGGTCAACATATGTGTGATATTCCTCGCACAGCTCGCCGCCGCGCAGCACGGTCGCCGCAATTTCGGTGATCCCGTCGGTCGCTGCGTTTAAGCCCGTAGTTTCTAAATCGAAACACACAAACTCTCCGCTCAGCGGCTCGTCCGACACGCCCTTCAGCGCCTGCACATCCGCTTCATTATTGATAAAATAAGCTTCCACGCCATAAATCGGCTTGATCCCGAGCTTTGCCGCCGCGTTCATCGCCTCCGGATACGCCTGCACCACGCCATGGTCCGTGATCGCGACCGCCGGATGCCCCCACGCTGCCGCGCGCGCCATCAGCGCGCTCGCAGAGGACATGCCGTCCATCGAAGACATATTCGTATGCATATGCAGCTCCACACGCTTGCGCTCGCCCTGATCCATGCGGATCTTCTTTTCGCATTTCACAATGTTTTGCGCCTTGAGCACCGTGTCCTGTATGTACATATCATAGGCTGTAATGCCGTGCACCTTTACATGCGTGCCCGGCTTCATCGCCTTTGCAAGCGCCTGCCCTTCCTCCAGCGGAAGCACCTTCGTGACCTTGATCGACCCGGTATAATCCGTGATATCAAACTTCAGGCGAATGATCTGGCGCTCTAAATTCTCTTTATGATCGGTATAAAACACATCACCCTCGACCGAAACCTTGCCAAATTCATCGCTCAACTCTGACATCGGGGTGATCTCATCCATCTGCGCCTTACCGAGCAGCACCTCGCCCTCAACCGTTTGCAGCCGCTTCGCGCGGGAGAAGCCGTTTTCGCGGCGCGGCGCGGGCGCGCTGCTGACCGACGGCTTTTTCGGCGCCGGGGGTGGCGGTGCGGGATGCTCTGCCATCATTTTTTCATGCAGCGCGGCGATCGCATGCTCATCAAAGCCGTTCTCTTCCAACGTAATTTCAAGCTGCACGCCGAAATGTGCCGCGATTTCCTGCTTCATCCACGCAACGCACGGCTGAATAAACTGCGCGCCGTTTGCGGCGAGCGTGATGCAAAGCGTCTGCCCCGCGAGCTTCCAGCTCGCATTGTGCAGATATCCATTTACCGCGGGGAAATGTGCGCGCGCCGCCGCGGCAAGCTGCGCAAAATACGCATCGTCAAGCAGCGACAGCGGATATTTGGGGCAAAGCGTTATTTTCTTTAAGTGATATTTGACCGCGATCTGCCGCTCCACGCTGTGAAGCACTTCCGCTTCACACAGCGCATCCAGCGCGACATCCGCCGCGATCGTCTTTAACGAGATCTCCACCGTGGCAGACACAACGCGCCCGGTTGTGAGCAGTGTGTTGGCGCGCCCGGATGCGTCGCTGATCGCGAACATTTCGCCAAGCGTTAATTCTTTTTTCTCATCCACCGAATCGTTCTCCTATTCCTCCGGCAGCGTGTCGATCAGCTGCATCAGCGCATCGACCAGCTGCTCCATCGGTACTTTTCGCACAATTTCGCCGCGCCGGAACAGCAGTCCCTCACGGTCGCCGCCGGCGATGCCCACATCCGCTTCGCGCGCCTCGCCCGGACCGTTGACCGCACAGCCCATCACCGCAACGGTCAGCGGGCGCGTTTCATGCTGAAGCCGCCGCTCGACCTCAGACGCGATCTCGATCAAATGAATGCGGCAGCGCCCACAGGTCGGGCAGGAGATCAAATTCACGCCGCGCCGACGCACGCCGCTCGCCTTTAAAATCGCATACGCCGTGCGCACTTCTTCCAGCGGGTCTGCCGTCAGCGATACGCGGATCGTGTCGCCAATGCCGTCGCAAAGCAGGCTGCCGATGCCGATTGCCGACTTGATCGCGCCCATATAGGCGGTTCCGGTTTCGGTCACGCCAAGATGCAGCGGATAATCTGTTTTTTGCGAAAGCAGCCGGTATGCGGCGATCGTTTTTCGCACGTCAGAGTGCTTCATGGAAATTGCAATATCATCAAAATCCAGCCGATTGAGAATGGCGACATGCGCAAGCGCGCTTTCCACCATCGCCTCCGGCGTCACGCCGCCATATTTCGCAAGCAGCGCCCGGTCGAGCGAGCCGCCGTTCACGCCGATGCGGATCGGGATGTTCTTCGCGCGGCAGACCGAAACGACCTGACGCACACGGTCTTCCCCGCCGATATTTCCGGGATTTAACCGAATTTTATCCGCGCCGCATTCCGCCGCCGTAATAGCGAGGCGATAATCAAAATGGATATCCGCAACGATCGGGATATGAATTTCTTTTTTGATCTCGCCGATCGCGCGCGCCGCCAAATCGTCTACGACCGCCACGCGGATCAGCTCGCAGCCCACCTGCTCAAGCGCAAGGATCTGCGCCACGGTTGCCGCAACGTCGCGCGTATCCGTATTGCACATGGACTGCACGCAAACGGGCGCGCCGCCGCCGATCGCAACGTCGCCCACACGTATTTGTTTCGTTTTTTTCATATTAACCACCTGTAACCAGCTTTACAATATCCTGAAATGTCACAAGCACCATGAGCAGCATCAGCAGAACAAACCCTGCCGCATGCACCCAGCTTTCATACTTCGGGCTGATCGGCTTTCTGCGCACCAGCTCGATCAGGAAGAACAGAAGCCGCCCGCCATCGAGCGCCGGCAGCGGGAGCAGATTCATCACGCCCAGGTTGATCGACACCAGCGCGACCAGATACCAGAGCGACGGCATCGACTGCTTCGCGGTATTGACCATGACCGTGCCGATCCCGATCGGACCGGACAGATCCTTCGCGCCCGCGCGCCCGGTAAACAGGTCGACCAGTCCAACCTTGACCAGCCGCACCAGATTATACGCGTTTTGGAACACATAGCGCGTTTTACCCCAAAAGCTGGAGCGCTCTACCGCAAAGGTCAGCCCATACCGCATGGTCTCCTCGCCGTTTTCCACGACCTTGTGCAGCGCAAGCTCCACGTCTTGCAGCACGACCTTTTGCCCGTCGCGCTCGACCTCGATCGTATAATTCGGTTTGTTTTGCCCGCGTTCCAGCCCGATATATAAATCGCTGGATAAAATTACGCCGTAATCATCGATTTTTGTGATCCGGTCGCCCGCCTGCAGCTGGCTAACGCTCGCGTCCACCTTTGTCAGAGTTGGCGTTGCCCATCCCTCGATCGGGGCAAATACACACGCAAGCACGATCACGCCGACGATCAAATTCATGATCGGACCGGCGATCACGATCAGAATGCGCTGCCAAACCGGCTTGACCTGAAAAGAATCCACGCTTTCCGTGTTATTTCCGTCCTCGCCTTCCATGGCGCAATAGCCGCCATACGGGATGATGCGCAGCGCATACAGCGTTTCGCCATGCTGTTTTTTCCAAATTGCGGGACCCATGCCGATGGCAAATTCATTCACGCGCACGCCGCAAAGCTTTGCGGTGATAAAATGCCCCAGCTCATGCATCATGATGAGCAGTCCAAAAACCAAAACGACCAGGATAATATAAATCATAACCACCTACTTTAATCGTTTCATCACGCATTCACGCGCTGCAAGGTCTGCGTTTAAAATATCCTCAAGTGACGGATGCTCCGGCGTTTTCACACAGGCGAGCGCATGCTCAGCCAACTCTGCAATCTGCAAAAATTGAATGCGCTCCTGCAAAAACAGCGCAACCGCAGCCTCATTCGCGCCGTTTAGCACAGTACACGAGGCGTCATTTGCGCGCGCCGCGTCCATAGCAAGACGCAAGCATGGGAATGTTTCCAAATCGGGCGGCGCAAAATGCAGCGCCTGCATGGCGCGGAAATCCAAACGCGGTCCGGAAAAATCGCGCCGTTTCGGATATGTGAGCGCGTAAGCGATCGGCAGACGCATATCCGGTGCGCCAAGCTGCGCCAGCACCGCCCCATCGCACAGCTCGATCATCGAATGGATCACGCTTTCGCGGTGAACGACCACCTCGATCTGCTCCGGCGCAACGTCAAACAGCCACATCGCCTCGATCAATTCCAGACCCTTATTCATCAGCGTGGCAGAATCGATCGTGATTTTGCTGCCCATGCTCCAATTCGGGTGCCGCAGCGCGTCCGCCCGCGTAACTTTAGAAAGCTCCGCGCGCGTTTTTCCGAAAAACGGGCCGCCCGACGCGGTGAGCAAAATGCGGGAAAGCGCCGCGCGGTCACGGCATGCCTCCAGGCATTGAAAAATCGCCGAATGCTCAGAATCGACCGGAAGCAGCGCAACGTCCTTTTCCTTTGCGCGCGCCTTGACCAAAGCGCCGCCGCAAACCAGCGTTTCTTTATTCGCGAGCGCGATATTGCGCCCCGCATCGATCGCTGCAAGCGTGGGCAAAAGTCCCACGATCCCGACCACCGCGGTGAGCACGGTATCCGTCTCCTCTGCCTGCGCCGCCGCGACCAGACCCTCCATGCCGCTGTATACGCGGATATCCGTGTCTGCCAGGGCAACGCGCAGGCTGCGCGCCGCATCGGCATCCATCGCGGCAACAAGCTTTGGACGAAATTCCCGCGCCTGCGCCTCAAGCAGCTCGGCATTGCAATTCGTGGTCAGCGCGGTGACGCGCATGCCGAATTTTCGCACAATATCAATGGTTTGCCGACCGATCGACCCGGTCGAGCCGAGAATGGATATCCCGGAAGTCAAGCGCAGCGCCTCCTTTTAAAATGTCATGCTCAGCATTTGCAGCAATGCAAACGTCGCCGGAGCGGTAAAGAGCACGCTGTCAAAGCGGTCTAAAATTCCGCCGTGACCCGGAAAGATCACGCCGTAATCCTTAATATTATATTCCCTTTTGATTAAAGATAATGATAAATCGCCGATTTCCGCGATGGGCGACAGGACGAGTCCGCACAGCGCGAGCAGCGGGTAGCTCACGCCCAGCTGAAACCCGCGCGCCATGACCACGCCATAAATTAAAAACGACGCGATGCACACAATAACGCCGCCGACCGCACCCTCCACGGTTTTCTTCGGACTGATGGACGGCGCAAGCTTGTGCTTCCCGAAAAACACGCCGGTAAAATACGCGCCGGTATCCGTCATCCACGCGGCGATGAACGGCACGAGGATCATAAATTTCCCATGCGGCGTATGGAATATCCCGATAAGAGAGGCGAAAAACAGCGGTAGCACCAGCGCGCCGAACAGCGTTTCCGCAATCATATGAAAGCCGACCTGCTTTTGCCGCGCCATCCAAATCAAAAACGCCGCGACGGTCAGCAAAAACACCGCCGGAAGCGCATATTGGCTTGGGAACCCGAAATGCGCCCAGACCGGAACCGCCGCCGCGCCCAGATACGCGACCGCCATCAGCGGCGCGCAGGTCACGACCTTGCTGCGCCACAGCAGCTCATACACCGCAATGATGGAAATCAACGTGATCGCGATCGTAAAAAACACCGGGGGCAAAAAATAAATCACAAGGAAAAACAGCGGCAGCGCAACCGCCGCAGAGATAATTCGAAGCGCCATAGCTATACCCCTCCAAACCGCCGTGACCGGTGCTGAAACGCCAAAATCGCGCGGTCCAGCTCACGCGGCTTAAAATCCGGCCACAACACGTCGGTAAAATAATATTCTGCATAGGCAGACTGCCATAACAGGAAGTTCGAAACGCGCACCTCGCCGCTCGGGCGGATGATCAGCTCCGGGTCGGGCACGCCATGCGAGTATAAGCGCGCGGAGATCATATCCTCCGTGATCGCATCCGGGGACAGGTCGCCGCGCCGCGCCTCTTCCGCCAGCGCGCGAACGGCATGCGTGATCTCGTCGCGCCCGCCGTAATTCAAGCAGACGTTGACGTGCAGCCCGGTCATATCGCGGCTGCGCTCCTCCACCTCCGCCATCATCTGCTGCAGCTTGGGCGACAAGCGCGCCCGATCGCCCCAAAATTCCAGATGGATGTTATCGCGGCGCACCTTTTCAAACGCCTCGAGGATATATTCCTCCAAAAGCTTCATGATCGCGGCGACCTCATCCGCCGGGCGCTTCCAATTCTCTGTGGAAAACGCATACACCGTCAGATACTCGATCCCGATATCGTTGCAATAGGTCGCGATCGTTCGAAACGTCTCGCTCCCGACCTTGTGCCCCGCCGTGCGCGGAAGCCCGCGCCGCTTCGCCCAGCGCCCGTTGCCATCCATAATGATGGCGATATGGCGCGGCAGGCAGGTGCGATCGATCTGCTCTGCCTGCTTTTTCCGAAACCCCAAAAAACCCACGCTGCATTCTCCTCATGCAAAAGGAACATAAGAGCGCCAAACATCCGGGCTCTTATGTCCTTTCTAAATTGATCGTTCGCTTACACAGAAAGAAGCTCTTTTTCTTTCTTTGCTACCATTTCGTCGATATCCTTGCAGTGCTTATCCGTAATGGTCTGCACGTCTTTTTCGATGCCCTTGAGATCATCCTCCGTGATCTCGGATTTCTTTTTCTGATCTTTAAAGAAGTCCATCGCGTCGCGGCGGACGTTGCGAATTGCAACCTTGCCGTCCTCGCCGAGCTTCTTGACCTGGCGGCTCAGCTCCACGCGGCGCTCCTCGGTCAGCTGCGGGAAGTTTAAGCGGATGACCTTTCCGTCGTTCTGCGGGTTGATGCCCAGATCCGAGGTCTGGATCGCCTTCTCGACCGCCTTTAAAATAGAAGCGTCCCACGGCTGCACGACAAGCGTTCTCGGCTCTGGAACGGAAACAGATCCGACCTGATTGACCGGGGTCGGCGTGCCGTAATAATCCACCGTGATCTTCTCAAGCACCGCCGGATTGGCGCGTCCGGCGCGAACCGCCGCCAGCTCACCCGCCACAACATCCAACGTTTTCTTCATCTTTGCGTCAAAATCCTTCACCTGTGCGTTCATTTATTCGTCCTCCTTCACTATTGTTCCGATTTTCTCACCCATGATCACGCGGCGAATATTCTCGCAATCGCGCAGCGCGAATACAATGATCGGAATATGATTATCCATGGAAAGCGAGGTCGCCGTGGAATCCATCACCGCGAGATGGCGCGCCAGAACCTCATTGTATGTCAGCTGATCAAACTTCTTCGCGTCCGGGTTCTTCTTCGGGTCAGAATCATACACACCGTCGACATTGGTCGCCTTCATGATGACTTCCGCGTCGATTTCCGCCGCGCGCAGCACCGCCGCCGTATCCGTTGAGAAGAACGGATTGCCCGTGCCGCAGGCAAAAATGACCACGCGCCCTTTCTCCAAATGGCGTACCGCGCGGTTTCTGACATACGGCTCAGCAAAGGCGCGCATCTCGATCGCGGTCTGCACGCGAACGGCAACGCCTTTCTGCTCCAGCACATCGGCAACCGCCAGCGAATTGATCGTTGTGGCGAGCATGCCCATATGATCCGCGCGGGTGCGATCCATATGGTCTCCGCCATCCTTCGCGCCGCGCCAGAAATTGCCGCCGCCGATCACAATGCCGATCTCAACGCCAAGCGCCGCGCATTCTTTCACCGCGTCACATACCGCTTCGATCACAGAAAAATCCAGTCCGGTCTTTTTTGCCCCGGCGAGCGCCTCGCCGCTGATTTTCAGTAATACGCGCTTATATAATGGTTTCTTCATGGTCTGCCTCCATGCATGTAAAATTAAAATTTTGACCTATACATATCATAAAGGTTTTTTAGCAAATTGTCCACTCTTTTTTCTGCAAAAATGAAAAAACAGGCGCTCAATCAGACGCCTGTTTTTTCGCCGGGTATTCTTTTGTGCGCCAAAGTGCAAGCGCGCAAAGCGCAAAATAGACCGCCGCAACCACGATCCACGCGGAAAGCCCGCCGCGCGGCAAAAATGATCCGAAACATTGCCACAGTGTGTGCAGCCCGAACGCCGTAAATACACAATATGCCGCGGCGGAAAGCGCGCGCTCCGGCAGGCGCTTTCCCAAAAGCTTTGCCGCGCAAAGCCCAATTCCGTCCGCCGCGAGCATGCCGAGCGTTGCGCCGAGAAAAACGGCAAAAAGCTGCTCCGGCGCACTGGCGGAAAACGCAACCGTTGACAGCTGCGTTTTATCGCCAAGCTCTGCCATGAAAAACGCGCATCCAATGCCGAGCGCCGAAGAACGCCGCACCTTCGCCCGCTCCGCGCCCTCGTCCGCGCCGATGGAAAGGTAGGCAAAAATCAAAAAGAAAAACCCCGCCGCAAGGCTTACATATTGCATCGGCACAAGCTTTGCGACCGCGCCGCCCAGCAGCACGCCGAGCGCATTGAGCAGCACGATCGCGCCGCTCACGCCGAAAATGATCGCCCGCATGCGGTATTTTGCGGCAAACCCCATCACAAGAAGCTGAGTTTTATCGCCCATTTCCGCAACGCAGACTGAAAAGAAAACCGAAAGGATCGTCGCCGCCACGCCGCAGCCCCCTTAGCTTTTGCGCGGGATGAGCAGCATATTCCCCGCCGCGACCGTTTCCGCACTCTCCAGCCCGTTTGCCGCAACGATCTCATCCACCGTGGTGCTGTAAGTCTTTGCAATGTCCCAGAGCGGCTGCTCGGCATATACGTATTTGATAATAACGGAAGGGATCTCATCTTCCGAGCGTGGCGCCGCATCCTCCACATGCAGCGCAGAAACATTCCGCACCGCGGCGCGCGCCAGCACGCGCACGTCATAATCCACGAAAAAGCGCACGGTCACGGCATTCCCCGAGCCGCTCGCCGTCACGCCGGAAACGCTTGCGTCACAAAGATACCGCGCTCCCTCCGGCTGACCGACCGCGCATTCCGCGCTGCATCGGCGCGTTGCGCAGTATAGCGCGTCATCCTCGCCGATGTAAAGCACCTGCACCTGCGCGTCATTCGTCACCGCCGCGTCGCGCATACGCGCCGGTTCAAGCACTACGTGCGCGCCGAGCACCCGCTTGACCGGACATGCGGTCTCGATATTTTCCGCCACCGCGTCGCGATGACTGACATGGTCGCGCAGCGCGCGGCACGGCAGCTCTTCAAACTGCGCATCCACCGAGTGCGTCGTGCTGTACAGGTCGTCGATCACCTCGATCTCATCCTTAAAATACGCCACCGCGCAGGCATCCACCAGAATATTCACAGAAAGATAACGCGTGTCGCCGGTCATATCGTGCGCCGGCTCAAGCTCCGCCGTGCGCATGCAGAGCTTCACGCTCAGGTCGCAGTCCTCCGCCATATCCTCGATGTCTATGATCTGCGAATACGGCAGCTCCTGCTCGCAAACCGCGATCTCGTTTGTCTGCGTCACATAGGCATAGCGAATGCTCGCCGTGCCCTTAATGATCGCCTTGTTGCCGATGATTTTCATGTCCGTGCAGCTCAGGGAGATATCATACCGCAGCATTGACGCAAAAGGAGGGTTGGATTGCGGGATCTCCAGATCATCCGTAATAGTAAAGCTCTTTTCCTTCACAGCAACCGGCGCATAGATGCTGACCGGAACGCGGCGGATCTCGATGCCGCAGGACGGATCGTCCGGCACATCACAGC
The DNA here is from genome assembly GCA_934646115.1 of uncultured Oscillospiraceae bacterium. GTDB lineage: Bacteria > Bacillota > Clostridia > Oscillospirales > JAAYXM01 > RGIG7332. The sequence continues at coordinate 6,812 of CAKUEM010000021.1, read as the reverse complement.
AAAATTCCATCTGCTTTGGCGCATAGCACTTTGCCTCGATCGCGATCTGCGCGCGCACGGCAAGCTTGCGCGAATGGATCTCGCGCGCCTCCATGCCGCAAAGCTGCGCTGTGACAACGCATTGCGTCTTGTCCGGCGCATTCGGCAGGTCAAATTCATGCGAAAACGGAATATTAACCTCCAGTCTGCGCACCGCCGGATCACCCTCCGCAAGATACAGAACGCAGCCGCATACAATTCCTTTAATCGTCAGCTTGTTGTCTGACAAGTTCTTTTCCTTTACATATGCATTTCCGTTTACACAAATGACGCGGACCATATCCGGACTTGCGTCCGGAACGATCAGCTCCGCGGTTTCTTCATGCATGGCGCTGGTATCCAGCACAGTATCATAAAAGCAGATATTTTTTTTGGTGAGTTCCATATCCATACTTTTCTCTCCTTCTGCGTTTTTTATGCTAAAGTATATGAACGCAGCAGCATGGATATGACAAAGCGGCGGGTTTCCCCGCCGCAATTTTATTATGGACGCAGACCGCTTCCGCCCTGCAATGTGATCGTTTCTCCTGTGACATATTTCGCCTCATCCGACGCAAGGAACACGCACACCGCACCCACGTCCTCCTCCGGGTCAGCAAAGCGGCGAAGCGGAATGCCGCCGATCGTTTTTTCATACAGATCCGGATATTCTGCGCGCCATTTCTCTAAGCCCGGCGTCATGGCGAGCGGACAGATCACGTTGACCGTAATGCCGAATTCGCCCCACTCAGTCGCCGCAACGCGAGACAGACCGCGGATTCCTTCCTTCGCCGCCGCATAGGACGACTGTCCCGGTCGCCCGAACAGACCCGCGCCGGACGCAAAGTTGATCACGCGCCCTGCCGATTCACGCAGCATCGGAAATGCCTCCCGCATATAGAAAAACGTGGCGTACAGCCCGGAATAGATCGCAAGATCAAAGTTCTCCTTCGTGTGATCGACCAGCATCACGCCGGATTTTGACGCCTGCGCATTATTGATCAGGCAGTCGAGCCGACCGTAATGCTCGCGCGTTTTCGCAATGACGTTTTTGACCTGCGCCTCGTCCGCGCCGTCTGCCGGAACGCAAAGCACGTCGATCCCGAACTCGGCGCGCAGCTTCTCCGCCGCCTCATGCAGCGCGCTTTCCGTGCGCCCGGTGATCACGAGATTTGCGCCGTTTTTCGCGAATGCGCGCGAAAGCCCATAGCCGATCCCCTTGCCGCCGCCTGTGATCAAAACAACTTTTCCGTCTAATCGCTTCACAAAAAGCATCTCCTTTGTAGTTCATTTAAAATCAGTATCGCCTTTTTGCGATCGATCATTCACGCGTCAAAGCGCAAATGCCCCCGTCCGCCCCATGCGGAATTTTATAGAATAAGAAAAGCGGACAGAGCGCAACGCTCTATCCGCTTTGAAACCGGTTTCTTACTTCGTCATCTTTGCGATCTCTTCCGCAAAGTTATCGACGCGCTTCTCAATGCCCTCACCCTTTTCAAAGCGGGTGAAGCGAACGATCTTGACCGAGCCGCCCAGCTCCTTCGCGACAGCATCCACATGCTGCTGCACGGTGTGCTTATCGTCCTTAACAAACGCCTGGTCAAGCAGGCAGTTCTCAGAATAGAACTTCTTGATACGACCGTTGACGATCTTCTCAGCGACCTGCTGCGGCTTGCCCTCGTTGATCGCCTGCGCCATCAGGATCTCGCGCTCTTTCTCAAGCACAGAGTCATCCACTTCGCACTCGCACAGATAGCTCGGGTTCATAGCAGCGATCTGCATTGCCACATCGCGGCCCAGCGTTGTTACCTCAGGCTTATCCTTGATATTATCGCTGACTTCCATATTCACAAGAACGCCGATCTTGCCGCCCATGTGGATATACGGAACGCTCATATTGCTGTCATAGAGCGCAAAGCGGCGAACCTTAATGTTCTCGCCGATGGTGAGAACCTTCTCGCGCTGCATATCCGCAACGGTCAGGTCGCTATCCGGATACTTGCACTCAAACAGAGCATCAACGTCTGCCGGCTTATTCGCAACGACAGCACGCGCAACATCCTCAACAAACTTCTGGAAATCCGCATTCTTCGCGACAAAGTCGGTCTCGCTGTTGACTTCCACAACAACGCCCATCCCGTCGATCACGCCGGCATAGACCATGCCCTCCGCTGCGATACGACCCGCCTTCTTCTCAGAAGCGGCAAGCCCTTTCTCGCGCAGGAACTCAATTGCCTTATCCATATCGCCATCCGAAGCGGAAAGCGCCTTTTTACAATCCATCATACCGACGCCGGTCTTTTCACGCAGCGCCTGAACGTCTTTTGCAGTAAATGCCATTGGTATTTCCTCCTATATCAATTACTCAGCAGCCGCATCCGCGGTCTCCGCAGCGGTGTCCTCCGTAGCAGCGTCCTCCTCCGCGGTCTGCTCGCCCTGGCGCGCCTCAAGAGCCGCGTTTGCAATCGTCTGCGAGATCAGCTTGATCGCGCGGATCGCATCGTCGTTGCCCGGGATGACATAATCGACCTCTTCCGGATCGCAGTTGGTATCCACGATCGCGATGATCGGAATGCCCAGCTTGCGCGCTTCCGCGATCGCGTTGCGCTCCTTGCGCGGATCCACGATAAACAGAGCGCCCGGAAGCTTGTTCATTTCCTTCACGCCGCCGAGATATTTCTCAAGCTTTGCGATCTCAGCCTGTAATTTGATGACTTCTTTCTTAAGAAGCAGGTCAAACGTGCCGTCTGTCTCCATACGCTTTAACTGATTCAGGCGATCGATGCGGCGGCGCATGGTCTTAAAGTTCGTCAGCATACCGCCGAGCCAGCGCGCGTTGACATAGAACATATTGCAGCGCTCTGCCTCTTCCTTGATCGCTTCCTGCGCCTGCTTCTTCGTGCCGACGAAGAGAATGCTCTTGCCCTCGGCAACGATATCGCGCGCGAAATAATAGGCTTCCTCGAGCTTCTTCACGGTCTTCTGCAGATCGATGATGTAGATGCCGTTACGCTCGGTGAAGATGTACTGAGCCATCTTGGGGTTCCAGCGGCGGGTCTGATGACCGAAATGGACGCCCGCCTCCAGAAGCTGCTTCATAGAGATTACCTGTGCCATGTGAAATTTCCTCCTTTTTGTTGAACCCTCCACGCCGTTCATCCCGCGCAAGCCACCTTTCGGCACCGGCGGCGCGATCACAGCATGTGTGTTTTACCGAAATATGATATCACAATTCCCGCGCAAACGCAAGAGTTTTTTTGATCAAAATCGCATATTTTGCTGTTTTTCTTTGTTTTGATTATTCTATCCGGCACACGGCGATTATAAACATGCCGCATTCTCGTTCATTGCCGGGTTTCGGGCAATCACAATATTTTATCGAAATTCCGCGCCGGACGCATCCAAAACCGCCAAGCGGTGATAGCGCGTAAAATCCGGGGCAAGATCCGGCAAATATTGAGAAATCGCGCGCACGAGCAGCTCCGGATTCAGCGACTCATTCCCGGCGGCAAGCGTTGCGGTCAGCGTGATCGCACCCGGCTCTTCCGTGACCTCAAGCGCGCGGATCAGACCGGTAATATCTACCTCGCGCTCGCCGCGTTTGGATTTCTTCATAATTAAAATAGGCGCTTTCGCAAAAAACTGCCGCAGCGCATGCGCGCATCCGCTCGGCACGCCCGCGTCATACTCCATCGTGATTCGATAGCGCGCAGACGCGATCTCGCGCACCTTGCGCGCATCCTCATACGCCTTAAGCGCAACGATCCCCTCCGGCAGCGCGCGGTTGAGCCGCGCGACCACATCAAAGCCCGGCGTATCGTCAAGCAGAACAAAATCCATCATTTCGCATTCGCTGGTATACCCAAGCGAAAGCGGAAGCGCGATCGCGATATACGCATGCGGATTAAACCCCTCGGTGTGCTTCGCCGCAAGCTGCGCGCGCGCGATCGCCCGCTGCAGCGTGCGCATCGTATCGAGATGCGAGATATACGCCGCGCGCCCTTCTTTTTTAAACAGCAGCCGCATTTTACGCATCGCACACACCTCCGCAAAGCAGCTTATTCGCGCCGCAGCCCGTGCATTTCACGCGGCAATCGGGCGAGATCTGCGCCTTGAGCGCGCATTCCCATTCATGCAGCAAATGCCGCTTGGACACGCCGGTCGAAATATGATCCCATGGCAAAATTTCCTCTGGCGAACGCGCACGCGCAGCATAAAAATCCGGGTCGATCCCGCTATCAGCAAGCGCCTGCATCCACAAATCAAAATGAAAATAATCGCTCCATCCATCCAGGCGCGCGCCGCGCCGCCAGGCGGTTTCAATCGCGCGGCCAAGCCGCCGGTCGCCCCGCGCAAACACCGCCTCCAGATAGCTGGTGTCCGGCTCATGCCAATTATATGTGACCGCGCGCGCGGTGATCTTCTCGCGCAGATACAGCGCTTTGCGGCGAAACTCCTCGCGCGAGTTCTGCGGAAACCACTGGAACGGCGTCCATGGTTTCGGCACAAAGCAGGATGCACTGACCGTGATCTTCACGCCGCGGTTCTTATTGCTCGCATGCTGCCGCCATGTGTGCAGCACTTTATGCGCAAGATCCGCGATCCCTTCGAGATCCTCGTCCGTCTCGGTCGGCAGTCCGATCATGAAATACAGCTTCACCGTGCTCCAGCCGCCCTCAAACGCAATACGGCAGGCGTTTAAAATATCCTCTTCTTGCAAATTTTTATTGATGACCGCGCGCAGACGCACCGTCCCCGCCTCAGGCGCGAAGGTCAGCCCGCTTTTGCGCACCTTCTGAATGCGCTGCATGAGCGAAACCGAGAAATTATCCGCGCGCAAGGACGGCAGCTGCAAGCTGGTCTGATGCGGCTCGCACCAGTTGAGAAGCCCATCGGCAAGCTCCGGCAGCTCGCGGTAATCGCTTGTCGAGAGCGACGCGAGCGAGATCTCCTCATAGCCCGAATTCTCACACATCGCGATGCCCTGCCGAACCAGTGTCTCCGCGCGTTTGGCGCGCACCGGGCGGTAAGCATATCCTGCCTGGCAGAAGCGGCAGCCGCGAATGCAGCCGCGGAATACCTCAAGCACCGCGCGGTCATGAACGATCTCGGTCGACGGAACGATCATGTCCGTCGGATAGTACACCTGATCCAGATCATCAATGATGCGCTTGGTCACGATCTCCGGCGCGCCGCAAAGCGCACGGCGCGAAGCGATCGTGCCGTCGTCATGATACGTAAATTCATAAAGGCTCGGTACATATGTCCCCGGGATCTGCGCCGCCGCAATTAAAAATTCGCGTTTTGTCTTGCCTTCGGCGCGGAATTTGCGATATAGCGCAACGATCTCCGGCAAATGCTCCTCGCCCTCGCCGATCGAAAATAAATCGATAAAATCGCAAAGCGGCTCTGGATTATACGCGCACGGACCGCCCGCAATCACAAGCGGCGCATCCTCCCCGCGCTCTTCCGCGCGTACCGCGATGCCGCCCAGATCCAGCATATTAAGCACCGCGGAATAGCACATCTCATATTGCAGCGTAAACGCAACAATATCAAATTCGCAAAGCGGATCGCCGCTTTCCAGCCCATAAAGCCGGATGTCGTTTTGGCGCATCTGCTCCTCCATGTCGCCCCAGGGCGCAAACGCGCGCTCGCACCACACGCCGTCGATTTGATTCAGCAGCCCGTAAAGGATGCGCAGTCCGAGATGCGACATCCCGATTTCATACACATCCGGAAAGCAAAACGCAAACCGAAGATCCACTTCGTCCTTCTGTTTCATGATCGCATGATACTCGCCGCCCGTATAGCGTGCCGGCTTCTGCACCGCGCCGAGTATCCGCTCAAGCCCCTTCTGCATGGCAACCTCCTGTTGTGTCACTCACTGATCTTTACTATCATATCTGAAAATTTGTCATTTTACAAGTAAAACCGCCGGATTCCCCGCGGGATTTTTCGCGCGGCGCGATACTGCGCTCATGCTTTGCCGAAAATAAGTTGTCAAAGCTGTCACTTTATGTTAAAATAGGAAAAGATTTTATAAAATAAGGAGTTGGGGTAATGTCAAATACCGTCACAATTGGTATCGTATTTGTTGTCTACTTGCTGGCGATGATCGGAATTGGGTTTTATTATTTTAACCGTTCGAATAAGCTGAGCGAATTTTTTCTCGGCGGGCGCAGCTTAAACAAGTGGGTCGCCGCGTTTTCGGCGCAGGCGTCCGACATGAGCGGCTGGCTGCTCATCGGGCTTCCCGGTCTTGCCTTTGCGATCTATTCCGGCACGACCGAAGCGATCTGGACGGCGATCGGTCTCGCGATCGGCACGTATTTAAACTGGCTGATCGTTGCCAAGCGCCTGCGCAAATACACTGAGGTCGCCGGCGATTCGATCACACTTTCTGATTTTTTTGAGAACCGCTTCCGCGATAAAACGCATCTTTTAAAGTTCGTTTCCGGTATTTTTACTCTGATTTTCTTCACGATTTATGCCGCGTCGCAGTTCTCTGCCAGCGCGAAGCTGTTAAACAGCGTGTTCGGCATGGATTATGTCACCGCGCTGTGGGTCGGCGCCGCGATCATTGTTGCCTATACCTTCCTTGGCGGCTTCATGGCGGTTTGCCTGACCGATTTTGTGCAGGGAATTTTAATGTTTGCGGCGCTGATCGTGGTTCCGGTCGTCGTGTTCGTTTCGCAGGGCGGCATTTCCGTTACGTTTGACACGATCAGCAGCTTCACCACCGATGTATTCTCCTTCCTCCCGCGCGACGGGATGGGCGCGATCAATTGGAT
>CAKUEM010000020.1 GCA_934646115.1 uncultured Oscillospiraceae bacterium | reverse complement strand
TTTCTTGAACAATGTAATAAAATAATCCACGTTTTTCATACCTATAATTTCACAAACGCGAACAGAAGAATATCCTTCCTGCAGGAGAGATGCCGCTCGCATCATTCTTCGAAATGTAATATATTCATTGACGGTATGCCCGACATTTTCTTTAAAAATATGACAGAGGTAGTATTTACTCATATAAAATTGCTTTGCCAAGTGATCAAGAGATAAATTTTCAGCAAAATGGTCATTAATATAATCTAAAATTGGGATCACCTTATGATAGCTGTTTGGACCCGCAATCTCTTTCTCGTGCTCTTCGTCCTGATACCGGTCATGGATATAAAGCAAAATCTCAGCCAGAAGCATCTTTTTCCGAACATCTGCGCCGAATTCCTGGGATTTATCCAGTGTAATAATTTGCTTCATTTTATCAAAGAGCCATGCCGCCTGTTCATCTGTCTGGTGGCGCAGATGACTAAACGTTGCAGAACGATTGGTAAACGGCGCGCTGAGATCAGAATTCGGCGTACTGATCCCGACAAGCAACTCAAGCGAAAAAATAGTCGTGATGCGGTCATACCATATGCCATCATAAAACAGAATCCGATGAAAATCAACATTATTAAAAATTAAAATATCATTCTTTCGCACACAATATGTTTTGTTATTCACAAACATCGTAATACTGTCAGCAAGGCACAGATATATTTCATAAAAATCGGTAAACCAAATCCCGCGGTAAAGATCGGCTCGAAGTTTTTCTTCATCAATCCGCCCACGCTTATGATCGCCGGTAATATTCGCTAAGTAAAGATGCTTTGAGCTTCCGTTATGAAAATGATGCTTTTTCTCCTTCGACGTTGACAGATTGACCCCTCCCCGCCATTCAAAAATCATTCTGGACTCACACTTTATATAAATTCAGTATAGCATGATTTTATAATAAATCAACCTTTCTCTTTTTCCTGGATAATGCGATATTGCATGACAAGGTTCTAGCCTTATTTTCTTCACTTTAAAAATCACATAGCAGGTTTTTTCCTTAAAAAAATTTAAAACATCGGACTTTCCATGAAAGTCAAGTGTTTTTGAATTCCTTTAGCCATTTGGATTTTCAAATTTCGGCGGTTCTGCTTTTGTATCACCAAAACTATTACTTAGAGAGGGAGATGAAAGATTAAAATACAGCCGGTCGCCCGCCCTCTTCCATACCCACTTAAAAGGGGGTTGTTCCCCTTTTAGGCGGGCATCCATGATATCGCACCCGCCCGCGCAATCCGTTTCCATTCCCCCCTATTCAAATAAGTATTTGCTTTCCTCCGAAACGCCTCATGAGCGATCGTTCTTCCCCGGTAAACGGTCTTTCCGTCGAAGCCAACGAAAAAGGAGCCTGCCGCCTGCAAAACGCAAGCGGCAAGCTCCTTTTCTATTCTCCATTTACCGCGCAAGCGCCGCACCCAGCGCCGCGCACGCCGCAAGCGCCGCATCATCCGGCGCTTCCTGGCAGGTCACGCTGTCGCAAATAAGCTGAGCGCCGGATTCGCGGCAGCTACGCTCCCAGTTGCGCATCCACTCGCCGTCGCCCCATCCAAACGAGCCGAACAGCGCCAGCCGCACGCCGGAGAGCTGCGCCCGGCACGCCTCAAACATCGGGGCAAACTCGTCCTCCTCCAGCACCTCCACGCCCATCGACGGGCAGCCGAACGCAACCGCGTCTAACGACGCAAGCATCCCGGCGTCAAACTCGCCCGGCGTGTAAACCGCGACCTCCGCGCCCGCGCCGCGCGCGCCGTCGGCAACCGCGTTCGCCATCGCTTCCGTGTTGCCCGTGCCGCTCCAATATACCACTGCAATTTTACTCATATGTTTCAACCTTTCTGTATTTATTTTCATGCCGCAGCATGTTTGCAAAACAGTCAGCGCGCCGCAACCGCAAGCTGCGTGATCGCGCGCCCCTCCGCCCATAGCCGGCAGTAAATGCGCGTGCATTTCCGATATTGCTCAAACAGGGCGCAGGCGCGCGCCGCGTCGCCATACACCTTCCAGCAGCCGCAGCATTTACAGGCGCGCTGCTCTAAAAAGCCCTGCACATCCTCGGGCGGATAGCCGAGAAACAGCCCGATCTCATGCGGGAAGCCCGGCGCATCGCGCAGTCTGCCGATCAAATGCCGCACGCAGCGCGTCGCATCGCCGCAGGGATACCCAAACCGACGCAGCAGCCCGCGTGCCTGCGGCGCCGCCATATCGCGCTGCAAGCGCTGCGGACGATACACATAGATCAGCGCGCGCCCATTGCACAGCCGCAGCGGCAATACACGCAGCCCGCGCGGCACCAGCGCGCGATTCACGCGGCGCACATCCTGCATAAGCTCGCGCGCGCACGCCGCCGGGCAGGTGAATAAATTCCCGGTCTTGATGCCCGCAAGCGTTGGCGCGCAGTGCCGCACGATCAATTTTTCCGGCATACCGCATGCTCCTCTAAAATACTCCGCAGCGCCGCCATCGAGCTGGTGTGCGAGCGCGCGACCTTTGTCCGCTCGCTGCGCCCGCCCAGCGCGCAGCGCACCATCTTGTGCGAGATCGTGTTGGTAAACAGCACCATCAGATCCGGGCTTCCGATGTCCTTCAGCCCCCCGCTCATCTTAGGATATACCTTCGCCTTGCAGGCATACGCGCGGCATAGATCCTTATATTGCCGCACCATGCATTCATTTCCGCCAACAATTACAACGCTCATGCGTCACGCTCCTTTTCTGGTTAGCATATGCTAACCGTGAATGAAAAAAATAAATGTCTCCTGTATTTGATTATGAATCAGTCAGAGCGGCGCTGCCAAGCTTTCCTCCGCATTCTCTGCAAACCGCCCGGCACACACCGGCAACCGTTTCTCCGCGCGGCGCGTTCGCCTGTGAAAGTCGTTGCACCATGCATTCCGCGTGCCTCGCAACGGCACTTTCCGCCCGATGCGCCAGCGCCCGCCCCGGCGCGCATTTTGCCGCCCGGATCGCCGCGCTATGCGCGCAGCACACGCTCCGTAAAAGCTGTCTGCCCGCGCCGCCCGAACGCTATCGGCGCGGCTTAGCGCGCCGATGACGCACGCACCTCCATCACGGTGTACGCGCCGATCTCATTGACCGTGCGGCGCAGCAGCGCCTCATCCGGCGGGTTTTTCAGCCGCACCAGAACGGTCCGCGCGGAGACGTCTGCGCTCGCCCAAACGCCGGGCAGGCGGTTGAGCGTGTTCTCAACCCGCGCCTTGCAGCCGCCGCAGACCATCCCGTCTACCACGAGCTGCACCGCATAGGGATAATGCGCGCGGTTCTTGTCCGCCACGCGCACCGGGCGCTCGTCCCCATCGCCGCCCGCGCCGCAGCAGCCCTCGCGCAGCCTCTTGCGATAGCTGCGCAGCACGAGCGCCGCAAACGCAACAAGCGCCGCGCCAACCAAAACGCCCCATAACATCGAGCGATCCATATGCCCTGCATCTCGCTTTCCATAAAATTCATGCGCCCGCAAGCTCCCGAAGCCCCGCCTCAGACAACTCGCCCAGCAGCGCAAACGCCGCCGCGCGCAGGTCATCCTCGCGAGAGAGCATCGGCGAAAACCGCCGCACCAGCGCCTTGAAATATTCCGCGTAGCGCGCGGCAAGCGCGGCGCCCTCCTCGGTAAAAAACGCGCCGCCATAGCGATCCTTGCGGATCAGCCCCATCTCGCGCAGGTTTCCCAGCATCATATGCACGCTGGGCTTGCTGACATGCAGCGCATTGGCAATGTCCACACAGCGCATGCCGCGCGGATTTCCGGAATCCAGCGTATGCATCGCCAGCAGATATTTCACATGTGTCGCCGTCATCTGTCCCTCCGTTTGGAAAAGCGGGGGAAGAGATCCGCTCTCCTCCCCCGCAGTGTCAATGCTTGTGACAGGAAGCGCTCATCGGGCAGCTTGCGCACGCGCAGCCGCAGGAGGACGCCCCCCGCTTCCGCTTCCGCACCAACGACACGATGATCGCAATCACCGCAGCGCCCAGTGCCGCGCAAATCAAAATCGTCCAGATATTTTCGCCCAGCCATGTAAGAAACATGAAACGCACCTCCTCATACATCTCCTAGCGGACCGAAAGCTTCGTTGCCTCCTGATACGGCTTGAAGAGCATATACACCATGCCAACCAGCAGGATCAGCGCGCAGATCAAGCCGATCACGCTCATATTTCCGGTAAACAGAAGCCCAAACTGATAGATCATCAACGCGATCGCATACGCAAAGCCGCACTGATAGCCGATCGCAAACCACGTCCACTTCGCGTTGTTCATCTCGCGCTTGATCGCGCCGATCGCCGCGAAGCACGGCGCGCACAGCAGGTTGAACACGAGGAACGAATACGCCGTAAGCCCGGTAAACGCATGCGCTAAGTTCTGATACACCGTGCCATCGCCGCCGCCATAGAGGATGCCGAGCGTGCCGACGATGTTCTCCTTTGCGATCAAGCCCGTGATCGAAGCGACCGCAGCCTGCCAGTTGCCCCAGCCGAGCGGCTTGAAGATCCAGGCGATCGCACCGCCGATCGCCGCAAGGATCGAGTTGTTGATCTCGCTCTCGTCTAACATGCGGAACGTGCCGTCCACAAAGCCGAAATACGTGGTGAACCAAACAAAGATCGTGGAGAGCAGGATGATCGTGCCCGCCTTTTTAATAAAGCTCCAGCCGCGCTCCCACATGGAACGAAGCACGTTGCCGAGCGTCGGCCAGTGGTAGGCCGGAAGCTCCATCACAAACGGAGCCGGATCGCCCGCGAACATCTTCGTTTTCTTCAGCATAATGCCCGAGATGATGATCGCCGCCATACCGATGAAATACGCCGAGGTGGAGACCCAGGCGCTTCCGCCGAACAGCGCGCCCGCGATCATCGCGATAAACGGAACCTTTGCGCCGCAAGGGATAAACGTTGTGGTCATAATCGTCATGCGGCGGTCGCGCTCGTTTTCGATCGTGCGCGAAGCCATGATGCCCGGAACGCCGCAGCCCGTGCCGATCAGCATCGGGATAAAGCTCTTGCCGGACAGCCCGAATTTGCGGAACACGCGGTCAAGCACGAACGCGATACGCGCCATGTAGCCGCACGCCTCCAAAAATGCAAGCAGCAGGAACAGAACCAGCATCTGCGGCACGAAGCCAAGCACCGCGCCCACACCGGCAACGATACCGTCTAAGACCAGACCGCTCAACCATTCCGGCGTGTTCGCCGCGTCAAGCCCGTTCTCAACCAGAACCGGAACGCCCAGAACCCAAACGCCGTATTCCGCCGGATCCGGCTCGTCAAAGCCGTTTTTCTCGAAATAAGAAACCGCGTCTAAATACGTCATCGCAACGGTCGATTCCTCGTCCGCATCCTTCGGGATCTCAGAATAATACGCGGTCATCTCATTGACAGCCAGCGTCTCCTCATCCTCCACCTCGCAGGTCGCAGACCGGTCGGTCGTGGAGAACGCCTTCATCTCAGAAAGCTTTGCATCCGCGTCGAAATCCTCCGCCTCCGTGTCAAGCCCGAGGAACGCATCCACCGCTTCGCTCGCCGCGGTGTATTCGTCAGCCGCCTCTTCATAAGTGGAAGAGCCGATGCCAAACAGATGCCAGCCGTCGCCAAACAGACCGTCATTTGCCCAATCGGTCGCCGCAGAGCCGACCGTGACCATCGATATGTAATACACCAGGAACATGACCGCCGCAAAGATCGGAAGCCCCAGCCAGCGGTTCGTGACCACCTTATCGATCTTGTCGGAGGCGCTCAGCTTGCCGACGTTCTTTTTCTTATAGCAGGCGCGCATCAGCTGCGCGATATACACATAGCGCTCGTTTGTGATGATGCTCTCGGCATCGTCATCCAGCTCTTTTTCCGCCGCGCGGATGTCCTCTTCCAGATGCGAGAGCACATCGGCCGGCAGATTCAGCTTCGCCAGCACCTGATCGTCGCGCTCAAAAATCTTGATCGCATACCAGCGCTGCTGCTCCTCCGGCAGATCATGCACCGCCGCCTCTTCAATGTGCGCGATCGCATGCTCCACCGCGCCGGAGAACGTGTGCTGCGGCACGGTCTTGCCGTTTTTCGCCGCATCGATCGCCGCCTCGGCCGCCTCCATGATGCCCGTGCCCTTGAGCGCGGAGATCTCAACGATCTTGCAGCCCAGCTCGCGCGAAAGCTCAGAAACGTTGATCTTATCGCCGTTTTTCGCAACCACGTCCATCATGTTGATCGCGATCACGACCGGAATGCCAAGCTCGGTCAGCTGCGTGGTCAGGTATAAATTACGCTCAAGGTTCGTGCCGTCCACGATGTTTAAAATCGCGTCCGGCCGCTCGCCGATCAGGTAGTTGCGCGCAACGACCTCTTCCAATGTATACGGCGAAAGCGAGTAAATACCCGGCAGGTCCGTAATCGTAACGTCGTCATGCTTTTTCAGCTTACCTTCTTTTTTCTCAACCGTAACGCCCGGCCAGTTGCCGACGAACTGATTGGAGCCGGTCAGCGCATTGAACAGCGTGGTTTTCCCGCTGTTCGGGTTGCCCGCAAGGGCAATTTTAATGCTCATACGATGTCGCCCCTTTCCAGTGCTCTTTTATTCAATCTCGATCATATCCGCGTCCGCCTTGCGCAGTGACAGCTCATAGCCGCGCACCGTCACCTCGATCGGATCGCCCAGCGGCGCAACCTTCCGCACATGCACCGAAACGCCGCGCGTAATGCCCATATCCATAATCCGGCGCTTCACCGCGCCCTCGCCGTGCAGCTTCACAACCGTGACCGTATCGCCGATCTGCGCCTGCCGCAATGTTTTCATACCAAAATCCTCCTTCTTTTTAAAGGGACCGCCGCCCCATTAAATCATGATCTTCTGCGCCATCTCCTTGCTGATGGCAACGCGCGATTCTTTTACGTTCACAATGATATTTCCGGCGAGCGACGTGATGATCTTCACCGTCCCGCCCGCAACGAAACCAAGATTCTCCAAATGCTGGCGCACCTCCGGGCTGCCCCCGATCCGCCGGATCACATTCTCTTCTCCCACATTTGCAAGCGTAAGTGGCATCATAGTATCCTTTCCCCATTTCTGGTCGTGTTTCGTTTTGTAATTAGCTCCCGCTAACCCTGCGGGAAAAATTATAGTTAGTTCTCGCTAACCATCTATATGATACGAATTCAAGCCCACTTTGTCAATAGGTTTTGATAAAAAAAATGCGCGTTGCCGCAATTTTAGCAGAATTACTATCAGTTTGCCTATGCTAACTCACGCATTTGTGCAGATAGCCGGAAGATTTGCGGACAGTGCGTGCTTGAAAAAGAGAACCTTGTGTGGTATGCTATAAATAAGAAGAGATATTCTGCGGCGCGCAAGGGAGGTGTTTCCAATGCACTTGCAGGAATCCGGCGAAATGTATCTTGAAACAATATTGATTCTTTCGAAAAAAAGCCCATTTGTGCGATCGATCGACGTGGGCGAATATATGGGCTTCTCGAAGCCGAGCGTCAGCCGCGCGGTCGGGCTGCTGAAAAAGGGCGGCTATATCGCCGTGAGTGAGGAAGGGCATCTCACATTGACCGAGGCGGGGTATGAGATCGCAAATAAAATCTATGAACGGCATACGCTGCTCACGCAGTATTTGATCCGGCTCGGCGTCTCGCCCGAGGTTGCCACGGAGGACGCGTGCAAAATGGAGCATGACATCAGCGATGAAACGTTTGAAGCGATCAAGCGGCACGCGAGCGGACTAAAAAAATAAATAACGCCTGAATCTGCCAAAAAACAAATGCTTTTTTGCAGATTCAGGCATTTTTATACCCAAATTGCGGCATGCACCCGCACCTCATGCTCCGCCCACGCACGCAGCGCTTGCGTTTTGCTTTCGCCCCCCTCGCCACGTGCGCAGCGCCGCGCCGCATCTCTTTACAGTTTTGGCACTCGTCCTTCCGCCTTTCACGAAAGCATTTCCGCCGCACTTCCCGCGCCGCAGCCTCTCAACCCTCCCCGCGCACGCAGCGCTTGCGTTTCACTTTCGCCCGCCTCGCCACGCGCGCGCAAGTGATTTTTTGCAAAGCAGCGCGCGCCGCAGCCATAGCCTTGCCTCCTGCGCCGCAGCGCCTTTGTCCAACCCGGCAGTACTTGCGGCACACACGCCGCCGTCCGTCAATATTTCCCGCGCATTTTCGCAAAATCGCGCCATTCCCCGTCAAAATGCACGGCATGCCGCGCGCATTCCGCGCATTGCGCCGCCGCGCAGCATTCCCCGCTGCATTCCGTCAAGCCGCGCCATTTCCCGGCATGCTCCGCCCGCTTGCCGCTTTTCTCGCCCGAATTTGCTGCATTACCCCTTTTCCATGCAAAAAGCGCGGCGTATTTCCATTTCCCGCGCCTGCAAACAGTGCGTTTTCGCCATACTGCGCCATTTTTTCGCATGCCTGCCGCCCGGCAGAAGCACGCTCCCCGCAACGAACCACCGCCGCGCGCAAAAAAGCTTACGCCTGAGCCAGATAATGCCCAAATAGCCGCGCATTCAAATGACCGCGCGCAAAAAAAGAAGGCCCACGCATGAGCCTTCTTTTTTCTTATTTTCCCCTTACGCCATCGTAAGCGTGAGCTGCTTGCCGCCCAAAATATGAAAATGCAGGTGGAACACGGTCTGTCCCGCCGCCTCGCCGCAGTTAGACACCACGCGATAGCCCTGCTCCTCAAGCCCCAGCTCGCGCGCGATGTTCGCGATCGCGCAGTACACCTGCGCCACGACCGGCGCATTCTCCGCATCGATCGCCGCGACCGATGAAATATGCCGCTTCGGGATCACAAGCACATGCACCGGCGCCTGCGGGTTGATATCATAAAACGCATAGACGTGCTCGTCCTCATACACCTTTTTCGAGGGGATCTCCCCCGCGATGATCTTGCAAAAAATACAATCCTGCATTGTAAGCGCCTCCTAATCTTTGATCGCGGCAGAAACAAACCGCTCCGCCTCGGCGAGCGCCGCGTCGACCTTCGTCACGTCAGAGCCGCCCGCCATTGCGCAATCCGGCTTGCCGCCGCCTTTACCGCCCGCGACCGCCGCAACCGCGCGCACCAGATCGCCCGCCTTCACGCCGCGCGCCACAGCGCCCTTGCCGCAGCTCGCCACGAACACCAGCTTCCCGTCGCACTCGCTCGCCAGCACCGCCGTGAGGTTCTCATCCATGCCGCGCAGCTGATCGCCGATCTTGCGCAGCGCGTCGCCCGCCATGCCGGATTTTTTTATGCAAACGAGCTTCAGCCCGCGCACATCCTTCGCGCCGCGCACCATTGCCTGCGCATCGCCCGCCGCGAGCTTGCCGCGCAGGTCCTCCGCCTCATGCCGCAGCGCCTTCAGCTCTGCCGCGGTCTGCCCCGCCTTCGCGCACAGCTCCGCCGGCGCGGTCTTGAGCGCCGCCGCCGTGTCGCGGATCACATCCTCCGCGCTCTGCAGGCGCGCAACCAGCGCCTTGCCGCAGACCGCCTCGATCCGGCGCACGCCCGCCGCAACCGAGGTCTCCGCCGTGATGCGAACCAGCCCCGCCTTCGCGGTATTATCCAAATGCGTGCCGCCGCAGAACTCGATGGAATAATCGCCCATCGTGACCACGCGCACGATATTTCCGTATTTCTCGCCAAACAGCGCCATCGCGCCCAGCTTCTTCGCCTCGTCGATCGGCATCTCGCGCATCGTGATTGGCAGCCCCGCGAGGATCACATCGTTCACCTCGTCCTCCACCGCGCGCAGTTCCTCCGGCGTCAGCGCGGAAAAATGCGTGAAGTCAAAGCGCAGCACGTCCGGCGTGACAAAGCTTCCCGCCTGCTCCACATGGTCGCCCAAATGCTTGCGCAGCGCCTTTTGCAGCAAATGCGTCGCCGAATGCGCGC
This sequence comes from uncultured Oscillospiraceae bacterium, assembly GCA_934646115.1. Classification (GTDB taxonomy): domain Bacteria; phylum Bacillota; class Clostridia; order Oscillospirales; family JAAYXM01; genus RGIG7332. Next base: position 19,888 of record CAKUEM010000020.1, on the reverse strand, counting down.
GCATCGTCGCGCGGCGGCGCTCCCCGTCGATCTCCGCGGTCACCGCGTCAGAAACCGAAAAGCTCCCCTGCCGCACAACGCCCGTGTGCAGGAACTTCCCGTCCTTGGTCTTCTGCACATCATGCACCTCAAACACCGCGCCATCCGCCGCGATCCGCCCGGTATCCGCGCACTGGCCGCCGCTTTCCGCATAAAATACCGTGCGGTCAAGCACAATCGTCGCCTCCGTGTCCGCGCCGATCATCTCACGCGTCGCGCCGTCCGCCACGATCGCTAAGATCTTCGCGTCACACGCAAACTGCGTGTAGCCCAAAAACTCGGTCTTTACGTCCTTCGCAAGCCCAAGATCCATGCTCTCCCAGGCGAAATCACCCATCGCCGCCCGCGCGGCACGCGCCCGCTCGCGCTGCTCATTCATCAGCCGGTCAAACGTTTCACGGTCGACCGACATCTGCGCCTCTTCCAAAATTTCAAGCGTCAAATCGATCGGGAATCCATAGGTATCATACAGCTTAAACGCATCCGCGCCGGAGAGCGTGCGCTCGCCCGCGGCGCGCAGCTTTGCGATCATGTCGTTTAAAATAGTAAGTCCGCTGTCGATCGTGCGCTCAAAGCTGTCCTCCTCCATGCGAACGACCTTTTTAATATAGTCGCTCTTGGTGCGCAGCTCGGGATACGCGTCGCCGCTCTCGGCGATCACCGTGTCGCACACGTCGCACAAAAACGCGCCCTGAATGCCCAGAAGCCGCCCATGCCGCGCGGCACGGCGCAGCAGACGGCGCAGCACATAGCCGCGCCCCTCGTTGGAGGGCATCACCCCGTCGCACACCATCATGGTCGTGCTTCGGATATGGTCGGTAATAATGCGCAGGGAGACATCGGTCTGCGCGTCCGCCCCATACGTCACGCCCGCGATGCGCGAAATATGCGCCATAATATTCTTCACCGTATCGACCTCGAAGAGCGAATTCACGCCCTGCATGATGCAGGCAAGGCGCTCAAGCCCCATGCCGGTGTCGATATTCTTCTGCTTAAGCGGGCTATAGTTGCCCTCGCCATCGTTATAAAACTGCGTGAATACCAGGTTCCAGAACTCGACATAGCGGTCGCAATCGCAGCCGGGCGCGCAGTTCGGACTGCCGCAGCCATGCTCCTCGCCGCGGTCGAAATAGATCTCAGAGCAAGGCCCGCAAGGCCCCGCGCCGATCTCCCAGAAATTGTCCTCCTTGCCGAGGCGGATCATGCGATCCTCGGGAACGCCGATCTCGCGCGTCCAAAGCTCCCACGCCTCGTCATCGTCCTGATAGACGGAAACAAACAGCTTGTCCACCGGAATTTCAAGCACCTGCGTAATGAATTCCCACGCCCAGGTCATCGCCTCGCGCTTAAAATAATCGCCAAACGAGAAGTTGCCGAGCATTTCAAAAAATGTACCGTGGCGGGACGTGTGACCCACATTTTCGATATCCGGCGTGCGGATACATTTCTGGCAGGTGGTCACGCGGACGCGCGGCGGCGTCAGCTCCCCGGCAAAATACGGCTTCATCGGCGCCATGCCGGAGTTGATCAGCAGCAGGGAGTTATCGCCCTGCGGCAGAAGCGGAAAGCTTGGCAGGCGCAAATGCCCCTTGCTTTCAAAAAATGATAAAAATTTCTCGCGTAATTCGTTCAAACCGGTGTACTGCATAATTACCTCCGAATTGCCATAAAATAAGTTCCATTTAATAAGTATATCACAACAAAAATCCCTGTCAATAGAATCACGCCGTTCACAGGAAATTTACTTGAACAATGGGGCAGAATATTGTATAATTCATACGATGCTAAAAAAATGGGAGTGTTACAAATGAAAAAATGGAGCATGATCCTCGCGCTTTCGCTGTGCGCCGCGTTTGTTCTTTCCGGCTGCGGGCATAAGAAGCCGGAGAACGGATATGTGTTAAAAACCGACCTTGCGGGCGCTGCGATCGGCATCGTGCAGGGCATTACCACGGAGCAGCAGGTGCAGGACAACATCAAAAACGCGAAGATCAAAACCTACAACTCGATCGAGGAGGCGACGCAGGCGCTCGCCGCGCGCGAGGTCAACGCGCTCGCGCTGGACGCGAAGAACGCCAAAAATTTAATAAATTCTGACACGCGCTTTGGGCAGATGCTGGAAAAGCTGACCGATAAGGCGTATCGCGCGGTCACGCATATGGTCGGCACGGACGCGAATGATGATTTCACGCTGGAGATCGGCTCCGCCATCTCGCGCATTCAGGCGAGCGGCGAATATGACACGATGTATGCGCATTATTTCAGCGGCAGCACGCCGAGCGGATTTTCCGGCGCGTATACGCCGAGCGCCGGCAAGGTCGCCGGGCGCGAGCTGGTCGTCGGCATCGCGGAGGACAGCGCGCCCTTCTGCTACCGCGCGGAAAACGGCGATCTGATCGGGCTGGACGTGGAGTTTGCAAACGAAGTTGCCAAAACATGGGGCGCGAAGCTGACCGTGCGCACCTACCCGCGCGAGAAGCTGCTTACCGCGCTGGCGAATGATGAGATCAAAATGGCGCTCGGGCGGTTTACAGAATTTGATGATCAGCGCGACGACGATGATATTTTCTTCTCCCTGCCGTATTACGACGCGTCGCAGGTTTTGATCTGCAATGCGGAGGACGTGGGCGAAAACCCGTTAAAGCAAAGTCTTGCGCAATAGGTATAAAATGCGCCCGTGCGGAGGATACTACTGTTGCAAATAAAATTGCAATAGGAGTTGATTTATCATGTGGGATAAAATCGCATTGATTCTGGTCGTGATCGGCGCGATCAACTGGGGCTGTATCGGCATCTTCCAGTTTGATCTGGTCGCCGCCATCTTCGGCGGCGTGGGTTCGGTTTGGAGCCGCATTATCTACACGCTCGTCGGGCTCGCCGGCGTCTGGTGCATCTCGCTGTTTTTCCGCGAGAACGCAATCACAGAGCATTAAAAAGAGCTTCCTTCGTATCAGACGAGGGAAGCTCTCTTTTATAAAAAAATTCCCGGCGGAAACCCGCCGGGAATTGCAATTATTTCGTGTATTTCTCAAGCGTTTTGCGAACCGCGCCCTTGCCCGCGATCAGCTCTTTGAACATACCCTCGATCTTGTCGCCCAGACCGACCTCATAGAGATCCACGCCGAAGAGCACCTTGTTTTTCAGCACATCCTTCAGCTGACCCTGGTATGCGCCGGTCGCCGGGTCGATGCCCGCAAGCGCCTTCTGCATCGTCTCAAGCATCGGATCGGGGCTCAGCTCAAACGGCTTCAACTCATCGTCCACGCCCAGCACATAGCGGCACCAGCCCGCCAGCACCAGCGGGATCAGCGTCAGGCTCTGCACATCCAGCTCGTCATGCGCCACATAGCTCTTGATCGTTTCGCCAAAGCGGATCGCAAGCTTCTGCGAGGTATCCACCGCGATACGCTGCGGCGTGTCCGGAATAAACGGGTTCGGCAGGCGCATGTTGATCACTTCGTCGATAAACTGCTTCGGATCAACAATGCCGGGGTTGACCACGACCGGCATGCCCTCGTCATAGCCCATTTTGCGCACAAAGCTCGAAAGGCAGGGGTCCTTCATCTCATCGGCAATTGACGTGAAGCCCAGCATGCAGCCATACACCGCAAGCGCCGTGTGCAGCGGGTTTAAGCAGGTCGTAACCTTCATGCGCTCGGTATTCTCCACGGTCTCGCGCGAGGTGAAGAACATGCCGCGCGTCTTGTCAAGCGGCGGATGCCCATTCGGGAAGCTGTCCTCCACGATCAGATAGCGCGGAACCTCAGCGTTGATAAACGGCGCAATATAAGTGTTGCGATTGGTGATAACCGGCTCCATACCGGAAACGCCGGATTTTTCAAGGCTTTCGCGCACAAAATCGCTCGGGCGCGGGGTGATTTTGTCGATCATCGACCACGGGAACGTCACCTTCGCCGGATCGTTTAAATAATCGAGGAACGCCTGCGGCACAAAGCCGTTCTTCACCCACGCTTCGGTCACGGCAAGCACAGATTTCTGCAGCTTCTCGCCGTTGTGCGAGCAGTTGTCCATGCTGACAAACGCGATCGGCAGCGCGCCGTTCTGGAAGCGCTCATACGCAAGCGCGGCGACGACCGCCATCGCATGCTTCGGCGCAGCCGGACCCTCCGCCATGTCGCTCACGACGACCGGCAGCAGCTCGCCCTTGATATTCGTCAAGCTGTAGCCCTTCTCCGTGATCGTAAAGCTCGCCATCTGAAGCGACGGCGCGCGGAAAATCTCTTTCATGCGAGCCCAGCACTTGTCGCAGCCGGAATTTGCCGGCAGGCTCTCCGCGATCGAGGCGATGATCTCCTTCTCAAGCGTCCCGTCCGGATGCATCAGCACGAGCAGACCCAGGTTGTCATGCGGGTGATAGACCTTTTCGATGATCTCAAAATCGAACGTATCGGTCGCGATGATCCCGGTATCCACCTCGCCGCGGTCAAGCAGCTCCTGCTGCAGCTCAGCGACGAAGCCGCGGAAAATATTGCCCGCGCCAAAATGGATCCAGCGCGGCGTCTCCGAGGTCTTTTTCGCCATGGCGGCAACGTCATATTTCGGCAGCTTCACGCCCGCGGCCGCCCAGCCGGCAGCATCCGCGAGAGATTTTGCATTTAATGTAAGCATTGCAACTCACCTTCCGTTTCATAGTTTTGCGCATCGTGCGCCAACAACTGCAATAAGCATAGCACATTTTGGCATATAAATCAATCGATCGCAGTGCAAAAGAATTTGCATTTTCTATTTTTTGTATTGATAAACAGAATCATTCGCTCGCAAAACTACTTTTTTATGTACCTTTCTTTGTTAAATCTATCACAATAAGCTCCGGCGGATTCAAAAATCGCAGACCCACAGATTCCCCCAGTCCGCGGCTGACGAGCATCTGCGCGTCGCCCAGCGTAAAAAGTCCCGCGTCATATTGCGGAAAATATTCTTTTTCGGGCGAAAGCAGCCCGCCGCAGCCCGGAATGCGCACCATCCCGCCGTGCATATGCCCGCACAGCGTGAGCGCCGCGCCCCACTGGGCATACGCGTCAAAATATACCGGGTTATGCGTCAGCAGCAGGTTGCATTCGCCGCGCGGCGCAGACCCCAGGATCTTCTCCATCTCGCGCACGCCGAAAATATAATCCGCGGTGCGCGCGTCGTTTTTGTCGCGATAAAAGCGCAGGTTGAACCACAGCCCGTATAAATTGATGTGCGCCCCGCCGCGCGTGATCTGCACGGCGCGGTTATCGAGGATCACAACGCCCGCGTCCGCCAGGCGCGCGGTAAGCTCCGCCAAAGCGGCGCGCGGCAGCGCCTGCTCATGATTGCCGACAATATAATAAGTAGGAAATTGCGCGGCAACGCGCTGCGCCAGCGTAAGAAACGCGGAAAAATCGCGGTCGTTCGCGCTCACCATGTCGCCCGTCATGACAACAAGATCCGGCCGCTCGCGCGCAATTTTCTCCTCCAGCCCGGAAAATTCCCGATTGTGCAGGTCAGAAAGCTGCACGATGCGAAAGCCGGAAAACGCCTCCGGCAGCTCGGAGAGCGCGAGCTGATCATGCGTCACGCCGACGATCGCGTTCGAACGAAACAGCTCTGCCGCGCCGAGCAGCAAAAGCGCCAAAATCACAAGAAAAATCCGCTTCATCCCGCACCTCCCCGCGGTTTTTTCGGCAAAAAACCCACCTGTTAAAAACAGATGGGTCTTTTCGTATCCTTCTGATGCCGCATCATGCGGCGGATGCGCAAACTACTCCGTAATATACGGGAGCAGCGCAACGTGTCTTGCGCGCTTGATCGCCTCTGTCAGCTGTCTCTGATGAGCAGCGCAAACGCCCGTCATTCTGCGGGGCAGAATTTTAGAACGCTCAGACAGGAAGCGGCGCAGCTTCGCAGCATCCTTGTAATCAATATGCTCAACCTTATCCACGCAGAAGGTGCAAACCTTTCTGCGCTTGCGGCTTTTCATATTTCTATCCATACTGGCTAAACCTCCTTCTTGCTAGAACGGCAGCTCGCCATCGTCGCCGATCAGCTCTTCGAAATCAGAGCCGGGCGCTGCCGGTGTGAAATCATTTTGATAACCGCCGCCGAACGAATCATTCGCGGCAGGCATCGGCGCAGCAGCCGGAGCGGCAGCGCCATCGTTGCGTTTCGACTCTGCAAAAAAGCATTCGTCCGCCACGATCTCGGTGGTCGTTCTCTTATTGCCGTCGCGATCCTGCCAGTTGCGAACCTGAATTCGCCCGGTAACCGCGACCAGCTGACCCTTATGAAACCATTTAGAAACAAATTCCGCCGTGCTGCGCCAGGCAACGATGTTGATAAAATCAACGGTCTGCTGCCCCTCGGCCGCATTGCGGGAATACCCGCGATCGACCGCAAGCGAAAACGACGCAACCGGAATATTGCTCTGCGTATAACGGATCTCCGGGTCACGCGTAAGCCGCCCCATGAGAATCGCCTTATTCAGCATAAAGACAACCTCCCTTACTTCTCGTCGTTGCAGACGATGATAGAACGCATAATGCCTTCCGTGATCTTATACACACGGTCCAGCTCCGCCGGGAAAGACGGAACGCTCTCAAACTCTGCGAACACATAATAGCCCTCGTGCATGTCATTGATCGGGTAAGCGAAGCGGCGCTTGCCCCACTCGTCAATGCTCTGCAGCGTGCCGTTTGCCTCGATGAGCGACTTAAACTTCTCAACGAGCTCCTTGATCTTCTCCTCACCAACCGTTAAATCGATGATGAAAATCGTCTCATACTTTGCGCTGACTTTTGCCATCGTAATTACACCTCCTTTTGGACTTATGGCCCCCGCCCGGAAGCAGGAGCAAGGATACATTACATTATTATACCGCATTTTCATAAAAAGTCAAGTATTTTCGCATCATTTTCCGCGTATTTGACAAGTTGAAAAATTATGATAAACTAAGGAAGGATCGTTTGCCGGCGCACGATTTTTCGCGCGCGGCGCGATCAAAAAAATCTCGGGCATTCTGCCCCATGTACGGAGGAAAACCATGAAAAAAACCTCAAAACCCCTCGCGCGCGCCGGGTTGATCGGCGCGATCTACGTAGTGCTCACGCTGGCGCTGCCGTTTCTCGGCTACGGGCCGATCCAGTTCCGCGCCGGAGAAGCGATGTGCGTGCTGCCGCTGCTGTTTCCCGAAGCGGTCTGGGGGCTGACCGGCGGCTGTCTGCTTGCCAACGCGCTCGGCATGGCGCTCGGCATGACCACGCCGTGGGACATTTTGATCGGCACGCTCGCCACCCTGATCGCCGCGCTCATCACGCGGAAGATCCGGCACGATTGGCTTGCGCCGCTGCCGTCCGTTCTGGTCAATGCGGTCATGATCGGCACGATGCTGACCTATATCATGCTGCCGGGTGCGTCCGCCGCGCCGCTGATTTATAACATTGCAACCGTCGGGCTGGGGCAATTTTTATCGTGCTACCTGCTCGGGATTCCGCTTCTGCGCCTGCTTCGCGGCGCCAGATCGCGCGGATATCTTTAATGAAAGCCTTGCCGCGCAAGCCCGCGCGGCGCAAGCGATTCTATGAGGTGATTGTTTTGAAAAAACGTATCTTGGCGCTGTGTTTACTCGCCGTTTTGCTGCTTTCCGGCTGTCAAAGCCGCGCGCCGCAAGCGTCCGGCGTGACCGTGGTCGCGTCGTTTTACCCGGTTTATACCGCGCTTTTGCAGGTGGCGGACGGTGTTCCCGGCGTCACGGTGTCTAACCTGACCGCGCAGAGCGGCGGCTGCCTGCATGATTATGCGCTGACCACGGCGGATCTCAAGGCGCTCTCGCACGCTGATCTTCTGGTGATCAACGGCGCGGGGATGGAGCCGTTTATGGATAAGATCCGCGAAAATCTGCCCGCGCTGCGCATCGTAGACACCAGCGCGGAGCTGACGCTTCTCGGCGATAATCCGCATGTCTGGATGTCGATCGAGAATTATCGAAAGCAGCTTGAGGCGATCCGCGCGGCGCTTGCCGCGGCGTATCCGGAGCAGGCGGACGCGTTTTCGAAAAATGCCGCCGCCGTCGACCAAAAGCTTGCGGCGCTGCAAACGCGCGCAGACGAGGCGCTTGCGCCGTTTCGCGGCAAAAAGATCGTTACGTTTCATGAAGCGTTTGACTATCTTGCGCAAGAGTTTGGGCTGACGGTCGCGGCGCGTATCTCGCACGATGAGCATTCCGCGCCCACGCCAAACGAAATCAAAAATACGATTTTGCTGATGCAGAATGAGCAGCTCACCGCGATTTTTACCGAGCCGGATAATGCCGACAGCACGATCGACAGCATCGCCGGCGCGACCGGTGCGGCGGTTTATTCGCTTGACCCGGTAACTGCGCCAAACGGCGCGCCCGACCGGGATGCATATCTCGCCGCGATGGAGCAAAACATAGAAACGCTAAAGAACGCACTTTCTTAAGCTTTGCGCCGATGCGCAGGGCTTCTTGCATTGCAGCTTTCGCCGCGCACCGGGTACACGCTTGTGCGCCCTTCTGTCTCCTTCAGAGATACGGACTGCACATCACATGGCGCGCATGGGCGCAAGAAATTTCTTCGCTCTGCGCAGGTTTGCACGCGCCGCTCTGTCTCCTATTCAAGGTGCGGACTGCACGCACATGGCGCGCATGACTGCGCCGCGCAAAAAAGCAAAGGCAAGCTTTTCAACCCGCGCGGGGGTCGCGCTCTCTTGCGGCTTTCGCCGCAGCCGCCTCCGCGCACCGGATGTGCGCCCCGCGCTTCCGTGTCCCATCAGAGACGCGGATCGCGCCCCACAGCGTGCATGATTTCTCCCCCGCGTTGCCCGCGCCGAAGCGTTTTCCTGAAGCAAAAGCGCCCACCGTCCAATCATCAGGCGGTGGGCGCTTTTGCGCGCCAATTTGCGCCACAGTTACACGCAGATTGACCCACCACCCACCATGAGCTGAACAGCACAGAAACAGCGTTTCTCCACGCACCGGATGCGCATACACCACCCCGCCATGGGCTGGGCAGCGCCCCACCCGAAAGCCGCGCGGCTTTCGCCGCACACCGGAACCCCCGTCCCGTGCCGCGCGGTTTTTCTATAAAATAGGGCTGATACCCGGAGGTATCAGCCCTTCTGCTTGATATTTTAGACCTTCTCGTGCGTATCGATCATTTCGATGTTGCCGTTCGGGCAGCGGTTGTAGCACATGCCGCAAGCAACGCACTTGTCCTTGTTGATCTGAACGGTATCCGCCTCAACGATCATCGGCGCGAAGTCGGTGCAGATCGTCTTACACAGCTGGCAGCCCTCGCCGCAGCCGCACTTTAAGCAGCGGGACGCCTCAGCGACCGCCTCATCCTCGGTGAACACGCGGCGGAACGGCTTGAAGTTCTTCACGCGCGCCGCGCCGTCCTCGGTCTCCAGGTTGATCGCCGCATCATCGGTGAAGTACGGGTTGCGGCGCAGGACAGCGTCTGCGCTGACGACCGGATACTCGCCCACGTTCTCAACCGTCGGGTTGCCGCCGGTGAGCGTGCTGTCGATCGAGAATGCCGCGCGGCGGCCGTCTGCGATCGCAGAGATAATATTGCGAACCTCAACCGCGTCGCCGCCGGCGAATACGAAGTTATCCGCCGTCATGGTGTCGCGATCGACCGCGATCATGCCCTTCTTGTCGCACACAAGCTCAGCCGCAGCCGCAGCATCCGGCTTCTGACCGACCGCCGAGATCACGCAATCACACGGAAGCGTGAACACAGCGCCGGAAACGCCCTCCGGACGGCGACGCCCGGAAGCATCCGCCTCGCCCAGCGTCTGCGTATCCATACGGATCGCGGAGACCTTGCCGCCCTCGGCAACGATCTCGACCGGGGAGACCAGATACATGATCTTCACGCCCTCAGTCTCAGCCTCAGCGATCTCGTCGCCGGTCGCCGGCATCTCGTCGCGCGTGCGGCGATATGCGATATAAACCTCTTTCGCGCCGAGACGGAGCGCGCTGCGCGCCGCATCGACCGCGGTGAAGCCGCCGCCGAGCACGACAACGCGCTCGCCGATCGCCGGCTTCTTCCCGTCGTATACTTCTTTTAAGAAATCGACCGCGGAAATGACGCCCTGCGCATCCTCGCCCGGAACGCCCGGAAGCGTGCCGCACTGCGCGCCGATGCCTGCAAACACCGCGTCAAACCCGTCCTTCTTCAGGCTCGCGACCGTGATGTCCTTGCCGAAGGTCACGCCGGTCTTAAACGTAACGCCCATGGACTCAAGAAGCTTAAACTCGGTATCGATCGCGCCCTTATCCATACGGAAATCCGGGATCGCAAAGCGCATCATGCCGCCGAGATAGCTCTCTTTTTCAAACATCGTGACCGCATAGCCCGCCTTCGCGAGGTACCATGCAGCGGAGAAGCCAGCCGGACCGGACCCGATGACCGCAACGCGCTTGCCGTTTGCCGCAGCCTTCGTGGTGTTCGGCTTCCAGCCGTTTTTCTTCGCCTGGTCGATCGCAAATTCCTTCAGGTCGCGGATCTGGATCGCGCGGCCGGTGATGCCGCGGGTACATGCAAGCTCACACGGATGGCTGCAAACCTGGCCGCAGATGCTCATCAGCGGAGCCGCGCCGACGATCAGGTTGTATGCCTCCTCAAACTCGCCGTTTGCGATCTTGTTGACATACGCCTGCGCCGGAACATGCGCCGGACATGTGCCCTTACAGGGCGCCGCAAGCTTCTCTTTGATATGCGCATAGCCGCCGTAAAGCGTAACGTCCTGCGCGCTTCTGACGTGCGGAACGATCAGGTCGCGCATGTCGCGCGTGGTCTTATAATTATGGGTTTTCATGAAGTCACGCACACCGTCGATGATATCGCCGATGAAATCGTAACCGGAGATCAGGGTCTCCGAGCAAATGCCGATCATATCCGCGCCGCACATGAACATCTCGATCGCGTCATGCCAGTTGCGGATACCGCCCGCCATCATGATCTTGCCGTCCGGACCGTTGACCTTGCGGATCTCATACGTATCGCGCAGCGCCAGCGGCTTCACCCATGAGCCGCAGTGGCAGGACATGCTGATCTCCTCCTGGAGGTGATACGGCGCGCGGGACGGATCTTCAATATTGATCGGCGGGATCGCCATACGGTTCGACGTGCCGCCCACCGCGTCAGCGCCCGCAGCATACAGCGCGGTCGCGACCTTCGCGATGTGACCGCCTTCCGGCGTCAGCTTAACGAACAGCGGAATGCTGATCTCTTTCTTGATCGCGCGAACGATCTCTGCAACCGCCTCGCCGTTCTGACCGAGGCTTGCGCCGGTCTTGACCTTGGAAGCGTTCTCATCGCCGGAGGAAAGCTGGAGGTTGAAGGACATGTTCGGGCAGCACATGTTCAGCTCGATCACGTCTGCGCCCACTTCCTCAAACTTCTTCGCCATATTCACCCAGCCGGCAGCGCCCTGGTCGCCCGCATATGTAATGTTGGCAAACAGCTTCAGGTCGCCCTTCAGCTCTTTCTTCGCGTCCTCCATGAGCTTTAAGCCCTGCTCAAAGGTCAGGCGCTTTTCCACGGTGAAGCACAGCGCGTTGCGGTCTTTAAAAATCGCATAGCGCGGCTTGCGGTTGATATACGGCGCGGGGTCGATGGTCAGCTTAATGCTGGCAGCGCCCCAGCCGCACTCTTCGATCACCTTGAGCTGCTCAACCGACTTCGTGGTCGGACCGGACGCAACATAGAACGGGTTTCTAAATCTTACGCCGGCAATCTCGACCGGCAGATCAAAATTGCGGATCTTCTTCTTCATGCCTCTGATTCTCCTTCTTATATTACTTCACGAGATTATCGTTTTTGATCGCAACGCCTTCCTTGGCGGACTTATAGATCAGGTTGATGACCTTGAGCGCCTCGTAACCGTCCACGCCGCGCAGACCGATCTTCGCGTCTTTGTTATCGCGCGCACTCTCCATAAAGTGGCGGATCTCGCCGCAGTAGCCGAGGTTAAACTTCTCGTCAACCGCAGGCTTCGACCAACCGGTCGTGATCTCCGCCTTCTCAACCGTGTAGGACATGCCGGGGATCGAATACACATTCAGCGCGGAGGAGAACGTCAGGTCCACATGGATGCAGCCCTTGTCGCCGTAGAAATCGATCACATCTTCCATACCGCCGGTGGTGACGTAGTTCGCCTCGAGCAGCGCGGTCGTGCCGTCCTCAAACTTCATGAGAACCGCAGCCCAGTCCTCGCCCTCCATGGTCTTGTGCTGGAGGTTGTTCTCCCCGCCGCCGGAGGTCATCGCGGTCAGCTCTGTCCACTTATTTTCCTTCAGCGCAAGCATAAAGCAAACCGGATGCACGCCGAGATGCACCATCGAGCCGCCGCCGCAGAACTTGATCGTCTGCGCAAACGGGGAATGCGAGCCGCAATGGCACTCGCGCGCGCGAACAAACATCGGCTTGCCGATCGCGCCCTCGTCGATCACCTGCAGCGCACGGTTAAGCGCCGGCGCAAACAGCCAGTCTTCTGCGTAATATAACTTCTTGCCGGCCGCGTTCGCCGCGTCGACCATTTCCTTCGCGTCCTCCACCGTGGTGGCGATCGGCTTTTCGGAGATCACGTGTCTGCCCTTGGCAAACGCGCGCTTCGCCGCCTCGACATGAAGGAAGTTCGGCAGGCAGATATCCACGACGTCACACTCGACCTCGTCGATCGCCTTGAACATATCATCATAGGTGGCATAATTTTTAAACCCATAACGGTCAGCCAGATCCTTCACGCGGCCAAGATCCTTATCGCAGATCGCAACGATCTCTGCGATATCGGTGCAGCGGGAATACCCATCCGCATGCAGATCAGCGCTGAACGCAGCGCCAATGAGAAGCACTTTCACTTTGTTCATTCTGTAACAACCTCCTGATGTTGTGGGTCAAGCCCATAAAATCCTCAACATATAATATGATACAACATTTTTTGCCCAAACACAACCTCTTTTTATGATTTTTATTTCCAAATCCACTTCACAAAATAACCAAAAATAGCATTTTATAAAAACCAATTCTTGGGCGCTATGGATATCCCATCCAAAAGGCGGAGCAAATACGCGGCAAAATTTCTTATTTCGGCAAAAAAGCGCTTTACGTCCGGCGGAAAAATTATTATAATGTAAAAAGAACAAAACGAAAGGTGGTCGCGGCATGGAACGCGCACTCGTTTGCGACGCGCGCTATCGAATGAGCCTGCCGGTCATTCGCTCTCTCGGGCGCGCGGGCATCGCGGTAGACGCCGCGGATCTTGACACAACGCCCGAGGCGCGCTCGCTCGGCTTTTATTCTCGCTATACCGACCGGCGGCTGCATCTGCCCGCCCCGGCGTCCGGCGCATATCTCGATGCGCTGCGCGCCGCATGCGGCACAGCGCGCCCCGCGATCCTCCCGGTCGGCATTCACAGCCTGCTCGCGCTCGCCGCGCAGGCAGACGCGGTGCGTGAATTTGCAGATGTTGCGCTCCCCTCGCCGGAATCGCTCTCGCTTGCAAACGACAAGGCGGCGCTCACCGCGCATGCGCGTTCGCTCGGCGTGCCCACGCCGGACACAACGACCCTGCGCGAGGGCGAGGCGATCGAAGCGCTTGCCGCGCGCATCGTCTATCCGGTCGTGATCAAATATCGCGCGGGCGAGCTGCTCGCGCTTGACCCGAAGGATCGTTACGCGATCGTGCGCGACCGGGCGCAGTTTTGCGGCACGTTTCGCGCCATGCATGCGCGCCAGCCATACCCGCTCGTGCAGCAATATATCGAGGGTCCGGGCTGGGGCGTCAGCGCGGTGTTTGACCGGGCGCATAACCCGCTTTCCGTGTTCTGTCACCGCCGCATCCGCGAGTATCCGGTCACGGGCGGTCCGTCCTCTTGCTGCGTCAGCGTGTGGGAAAAGTCGCTCGTGGAGCATGCGGTCACGCTGCTGCGCTCGCTTTCGTGGACCGGGGTCGCCATGGTGGAATTCAAGGGCACGCCGGAAACCGGCTTCGCCCTGATGGAGATCAACCCCCGCTTCTGGGGCAGCCTGGCGCTCGCGCCGATCTCCGGCTGCGATATCCCGCTTGCGCTGTATCGCGCCGCGCGCGGCGAGCTTGCGAAAGAGCCGCCCGAAGCGCGCTATCGGCTCGGGCAAAAAATGCATTTCATTTTGCAGGACACGCTCTCCATCCCCGGCTACCTGCGGCAGAGCGAGCACAAGGCGGCGCTTCTCTTTGGTTATATGCGCGACCTGCTCAACCCCGCCGTGAAGGACGGGGTGTGGAGCGCGCGGGATTTAAAAAGCAGTGTGCAATATTTTAAGCAGGCGCTGCGCAAAACCGATAAAATAGTACGGTGATAGTATGAAGATCGATTTTCATGTGCATTCGCTCCGCTCGCCGGACTCGCGCGCGGAATTTGCAGAAATCTATGCCGCCGCGCATGCAAAGGGGCTTTCCGGGCTCGCCGTGTGCGACCATAATACGTTTTCGCCCCCGCCCCCGTGCGACGACCTGCTCATCATCCCCGGCTGCGAGTATTCCACCACGGGCGGGCACCTGCTTGCGCTGTTTCTCACAACGCCGCTCGAGCATTGCGTCTCCCGCGGCGCAGACGGGCTGTTCCCCTGGGAGGATTTGATCGCCGCGGCGCATCAGGCGGGCGCGCTCGTCTTTCTTGCGCATCCGGGCACGTCGCCGCGCTCGAATGATCCGGCGCTCTGGCATGCGGTGGATGGCATCGAGGTCTATAACGCGCGCGCCGCGCATTCGCGCATCCGAAACGCAAACCGGACGGCGCAGGAGCGCTGCGCCGCGCTGCACAAGCCGTTTTCCGCCGGGAGCGACGCGCATTTTCCAAACGAGGTCGGCAGCGCATATTGGGAGTGCGCAGACGTTGCGCCCACTCTCCCCGCCGTGCGTGCCGCGCTGCTTTCCGGGCGCGGGCGCGTGTTCGGCGGCTGTGCCTCGCCGTTTTATCGCCCGATGAGTCAGTGGATCAAGCTGCGGCGCGCAAAAAATTTCCGCGCGCTGCCCAAATTGCTCGCGCGGTTTGCCTACGCATGCCTGTGCGCATGGCGCAAGCCGCCCGCGGGCTATCTGGATATGGAAGGAGCAGAAAAATCATGAATCTTTATCAGCTTGCGCGCCGCGCAAAAGGAAAATATAAAGAATATGTCAAGGCGCAGGCCGGGCGGTATCTCAGCCCGGTCCGCCGGATCGAGCGGGTCGCGCCCATTCCCGGCGCGCGCCTGTGCGCCATGACGTTTGACGACGGTCCCGCCGCATCGCCCACCAATCCGCCGCGCAGTGACCGCGGTCTGACCGATGATCTGCTCGACACGCTCGCCCGCTTCGGCGCAAAGGGCACGTTCGACGTCATCGGCTCAACCGAAGAAAATTACCCGGACGTGCAGGGTCCGAGCGGCAGCTTCACCTGGGGCGGCGAGGCGTTCGACCATTATCCGGATTTTGGGCTTGACCACTTAGGCGGCGTGAAAAATCAACCCGCGCTCACCCGCCGCATCTTAAACGAAGGGCACGAGATCACAAGCCATACGTATGCGCACCGCCTGTTTGGGCAAAACCGCCTGATTTATGGCAAGCGCCGCTATTTTGAGAACATTCACGAGGTGATCGATGATCTAAAGCGGCTCGATACCCTGCTGCGTGATGACTTTTCCTATCAGATCCGCCTGTCCCGTCCGCCGCATTATATCGATAAAACCTGCGATGGGCACAGCTCGTATGACGCGTATCGGTATATGAATTACCAGTATATGGCAGCGAGCTTTGACGGCGGCGGCTGGCAGGTGAGCGGCGATTATAAAAAAGACGTGGCGGCAATGGTCACGCCGCTTGAGCGCGCGCTCACCGCCGATATTGAGAGCTTAAACGGGCAGATCATTTTCCAAAAGGACGGCTGCAACATGTCGCGCGAGACGCCGGTGGCAGACGCGCTTGCGCCGCAGCTGAAGCTGCTGTATGACCGGGGTTATCAGGTGATCACCGTGTCTGACCTGCTGGCGCGCTCGCCGTTTGAGGATACCGGCGCGGCGGACCCGGTGCATGAGAGCGCGCGCGCCCTCATCAACCGCGGCTATTGCGTGGCGTATCAGAACAATTCGCTCCAGCCGGACCGCGTGGTCACGCTGGGTGAGTTTTTGATGATGTGCGCCGAGCCGGAGGCGCTGCTCGCCGCGTATCGCGCCTATGTCGACGCGGAGTTTCGCGTGGACGACGGCGTGACCGCGCAGATGAAGCAGTATCACATCGCGCCGACGCATCCATATGCGTTTGCCGTTCCGTGCGCGATCGCGCGCGGTGTGCTGCCGGCGGAAAATTCGGCGCGTCTGCGCCTTGGTATGCCGCTCACCGCGCCGCTGCTTTCCGAGCTTTTAACAAAGCTTGGCGGCCGTCCCGCGGCGTATACGATCTTAAACACCGCGCAGCAGCTCAAGCGGCGCGACGTGCTGCCCCTGCTCGCCGAGCTGCTCCTGGCATAATTCTGCAAACACAAATCCTCCGCACAGTCGCATGACCGTGCGGAGGATTTTTTTGCGCACCCGGCGGGGCGCTTTATTTTTTCTTCAGCTTGTCGAAAAAGCGCTTGCGCTCCTGATGCGCGTTTTCGCCGAGCGACTCGGCAAATTCTTTGAGCAAATCCTTCTGCTTCTGCGTTAAATTCTTCGGCACTTCGATGTTCACGCGCACAAACTGGTCGCCGCGCGACTTCGCGTTGAGAACCGGAATTCCCTTGCCGCGCAGGCGGAACACCGTTCCGGTCTGCGTACCCTCCGGCACGGTGTATTTCACCTTGCCGTCCAGCGTCGGAACCTCGATCTCCGCGCCGAGCGCCGCCTGCGCATACGTGATCGGCACTTCGCACAGCACGCTTGTGCCGTCGCGCGTGAGGATCGGGTGCGGTCGAATCGAAATATTGATCAGCAGATCGCCGCTCGGACCGCCGTTTGACCCGGCGTTGCCCTCGCCGCGCAGCGAGATCGTTTGCCCTTCATCGATCCCGGCAGGCACGCGCACCTTGATCTTGCGCGTGTTGCGCGCCTTGCCCGTGCCGCGGCACGCCTTGCAGGGGTTCTTGATGATCTTGCCCGTGCCGCCGCAGTTCGGGCACGCCGACGTGCTTGACATCATGCCGAGCGGCGTGCGCCGCGTGGTTTTCACCACGCCGGAGCCATGACAGTTCGGGCAGGTTTCAGGCGTTGTGCCGCTTTCCGCGCCGCTGCCGTGGCAGCTGGGGCATGCCTCCGTCCGCGTGATCGAAATTTCCTTCTCGCAGCCGAACGCCGCCTCTTCAAACGAAAGCACCAGCGCCGCGCGCAGACTCTCGCCCCGCTGCGCCGCCGTGCGCTGCCGCGCGCCGCCGCCGCCAAAGCCGCCGCCGAAAAACGAGCCGAAAATATCGCCCAAATCGATATCGTCAAACCCAAAGCCGCCGCCACCGCCGCCAAAGCCGCCCGCGCCGAAGTTCGGGTCAACGCCCGCATGACCGAACTGGTCATATTTCTGGCGCTTTTCCGGATTAGAAAGCACCTCATACGCCTCGTTGATCTCTTTAAAGCGCGCCTCCGCGCCCGCCTTGTCGTTCGGGTTCAGGTCCGGATGGTTCTGCTTTGCCAGCTTTCTGTATGCTTTTTTTATCTCATCGGCGCTCGCGCCTTTTGCAACGCCAAGCACCTCGTAATAATCGCGTTTGTTCTCCGCCATCGTTCTCACTCCTCTAAAACCAGACGCCTTCCCATGCAGCGTTCATTTCGCCAAACGCGCGGGCATTTGGTCAAATAAAAGCTGCTTTTGCCAGCTATGAGGGACAGATCGCTCTGCCCCTCATAGTGTGTTTGTATGCGGAAGCCCGCATCATCTCAGCGTTTAGTCGACCTGCGTGTAATCCGCATCGACCACGTTGTCGTCGCCGCCGTTTGCGCCGGTGTTCTGCGTGCTGCCCGCCTGCGCATCCTGCTGCGGCGCGGCATTCTGATACAGCTTCTCGGAAATTTCATAGAATTTCTTCGTTACCGCCTCGGTCTGCGCCTTGATCGCCTCGGTATCCGTGCCCTTGAGCGCCTCTTTCAGCTTATCGACCTCCGCCTGGATCTCCGATTTCTGCGCCGCGTCGACCTTATCGCCAAGGTCGGCAAGCGTTTTCTCGGTCTGATAGACGATCTGGTCTGCGTTATTTCTGGTGTCGACCTCCTCGCGGCGCTTCTTGTCCTCCGCGGAGAACTGCTCCGCCTCCTTGACCGCCTTGTCGATGTCATCCTGCGACAGGTTGCTCGACGCGGTGATCGAGATCGACTGCTCCTTTCCGGTTCCGAGATCCTTTGCCGAAACGTGAACGATACCGTTCGCGTCGATATCAAACGTAACCTCGATCTGCGGCACGCCGCGCGGCGCAGCCGGGATCCCATCCAGATGGAAGCGCCCGAGCGACTTATTATATGCCGCCATCTCGCGCTCGCCCTGCAGGACATGAACCTCAACCGAGGTCTGATTATCCGCCGCGGTCGAGAAGACCTGGCTCTTCTTCGTCGGGATCGTGGTGTTGCGCTCGATCAATTTGGTGAACACGCCGCCCATCGTTTCGATACCGAGGGACAGCGGCGTCACATCGAGCAGAAGCAGATCATCCACATCGCCCGCAAGCACGCCCGCCTGAATCGCCGCGCCAACCGCAACGCACTCATCCGGGTTGATGCCCTTAAACGGATCTTTGCCGGTAAACGCCTTCACCGCGTCCTGCACCGCCGGAATACGGGACGAACCGCCAACCAGCAGCACCTTGGACAAATCGTTCGGCGAGAGCCCCGCATCGTTCATCGCCTGACGAACCGGACCCATCGTGTTCTCCACGAGGTCCGCGGTCAGCTCATTGAATTTCGCGCGGGTCAGCGTCAGCTCAAGATGCTTCGGACCGGTCGCGTCCGCCGTGATATACGGCAGGCTGATATTCGTCGAGGTCACGCCGGACAGCTCGATCTTCGCCTTCTCCGCCGCTTCCTTCAGGCGCTGCATCGCCATCTTGTCGCCGCGGATGTCCATGCCGTTGGACTTCTTAAACTCATCGACCATCCAGTTGGTCACGCGCTCGTCAAAGTCGTCGCCGCCGAGGCGGTTGTTGCCCGCGGTCGCAAGCACTTCAAACACGCCGTCGCCAATTTCGAGGATCGAAACGTCGAACGTGCCGCCGCCCAAGTCGTAAATCATGATCTTCTGGTCGGATTCCTTATCCAAGCCATACGCAAGCGCCGCCGCCGTCGGCTCATTGATGATACGCAGAACGTCAAGCCCCGCGATCTTGCCGGCGTCCTTGGTCGCCTGGCGCTGACTGTCGGTAAAATATGCCGGAACGGTGATGACCGCCTGGGTGATCTTCGTGCCGAGATAGCCCTCCGCGTCTGTTTTCAGCTTCTGCAGGATCATCGCGGAGATCTCCTGCGGCGAATAGGACTTGCCATCGATCGTGACCTTGTGGTTCGTGCCCATTTCGCGCTTGATCGAGCTGATCGTGCGGTCCGGATTCGTAACGGCTTGGCGCTTTGCGACCTGACCGACCATGCGCTCGCCATCCTTTGAGAACGCCACGACAGACGGCGTGGTGCGCGCACCCTCCGCGTTGACCAGAACGACCGGCTCGCCGCCCTCCATCACTGCCACGCAGGAATTTGTTGTACCTAAATCAATACCGATAATCTTAGACATAAAGCATACCTCCAATTTATCTGCTAAATCTATACAAGTTAATTTGCGACCTTCACGATCGCATGCCGGATCACACGCTCCCCACGGCGGAAGCCCTTTTGAAAGACCTCAACGACCGTGTTTTCCGCCGCGTTTTCAT
>CAKUEM010000019.1 GCA_934646115.1 uncultured Oscillospiraceae bacterium | reverse complement strand
ATGCGGCTGCGCAATCTGCTGCTCGGCTCCGGGATCCTCGCGCTTAAGGGAACGCCCGCCGCTGATAATACCGAGCTTTGCGCCGGCTATCAGGAAAACGGTCAGAACGAATGGATCGCATATGAACCTGAGAAGGAGATCAAGCTGCAATCAGAGTATCTGGTCACGGGCTTTGGCATTCGCGCGCTGCCGAATTCCGGCACGGACATAAAGCTCAACGCGCTGCGCCTGATCGGCAATAATAAGCGCGTCACGGTGGATTCCGGTGCGGCGCTCAAGCTCCTGCTCCATGGCGAAAACAGCATGCAAACCCAGGATCATAGCAACGACGCGGTGTTGAACCTGACCGGAAGCCTGACCATTCACGGCGCGGAGGGCGAAAAGAAGCTGACGCTGCGCGGCAAGCGCGCCATTGAGGGCAGCAACAGCGCCTCTCTTACGATCACAGGCAGCATGATCATCAGCGAGTGCACTGATAAAACCACAGCGGCGAAGCTCGGGCGGCTTACCATTCAAAACAGCACGGTCACCGGTCTTGGTCTGATCGACTGCCCAAATATCATTATCGACGGCGGCAGCGTGGATCTGACCGTGCCGGACGGAACGGTCGTGAAGGACTCAAGCGGAAATATTCTGGCGAAAAGCACCCTGACCTTTGACGAAAAGAACACAAAGGTCGACGACCTGACCATTTCCGGTCTGCCGGAAGGCAGCTCATTTGACAGCAGCAACATCACGACCGACAGCGAGGGCAAAATCAATGTCTGGCTGCCGGAGGGCGCGGCGGTCGTATCGGCGACCATTGGCGGGACCGTATACTATCCCAGAAGCAGCGGCAGCATGACCACCGGCGAGCAGCCGCAGTTTACCGCCCCGCAAACGAACCGTTCCTTCCCGCTTCGAGAAGGGCAGAACATCACGCTTTCCGTTACCGCCGCCGGAACGCCCGCCCCTGCGCTGCAATGGCAAAAGAGCACGGACGGCGGCGCGACATGGCAGCCGATTTCCGGCGCAACCGGCGCCGACTATAAGGTGGATTTCATGTCCACCGAGCTTCACGGCGCGAAATACCGCTGCGTGGCGACCAATCGCTTCGGCGAAACCACCCACCAGGCGGAATCCAAGGTGTTCACCCTGTACTATCTGCCGCTCACATACGGCGGTCGGGTCGCGGTCAAAAGCGGCGACGATATGCCGTTCACGGTGAAGTTTGACGCCGACTTAAACGACATTACCGCGTCCTATCAGTGGTATAAAAGCAATGACCGCGGTCAAACATGGCTGCTGCTTCCCCACGCAACCGGGCGCACGCATACGGAATATGCGGTCGATTCATCCATCACTGCCTGGAGATATCGCTGCATCGTCACCTTCACCTACGAGGACGGAACGACCAGTGAGCCGCAGGATGCCACCTTCTATCCGGCTGTGGTCGAGACCCCGGTGATCTCCAAAGCGCCCGTCGATCAAACGGTGGGGCTTGGGCAAGCGGCTGAATTTTCCGTCAGCGCGGGCGAAAATTCCTCAGGTTGGTATGTGATGTATCAATGGCAGGTGAAGAAAAGCGCAAACGGCGCGTTTGAGGATATCGAAGGCGCAACAAAAACGAGCTATACCGCCCCGGCTGCAACCATGGATATGAACGGCTGGCAATATCGGTGCATCGTGATAAACGAAGGATACGGCGTGCGCAACCCCACCCCCTCCTCCGCCGCGACCCTCACTGTGGTGAGCGCGCCGGACATTACGGCGCAGCCGCAAAACGCCGCCGTGATTTACAATACAGACGCAGTGTTTGCCATCACCGCCACGGGAAGCGATGCAGTGAGCTATCAGTGGCAGGTGAAAAAGACCGCGAACGGCGCGTTTGAACCCATTGCTGGCGCAACAGAGAGCGCTTATACCGTCTCCGCTGTCACGGTGGACATGAGCGGCTGGCAGTATCGCTGCGTTGTGACAAACGAGAAAAACGGCGCGACCAGCTCGACAGAATCTGCCGCCGCCACGCTGACCGTGACCCCGCTGCCCATCGCCATTCCGGCGGCGGATAAAACGGTATTCACCTATAACGGGCAGCCGCAGACCTACGGCATCGCCGCCACAGAAGCCTATACCGTAAGCGGCAGCACGGAAACCGCCGCCAACGAGCGCGGCTATACCGTTACGCTCGCGCTCAACGACAAGCGCAACACCCAGTGGGACGATGGCACGACAGAGGATAAGACCTATTCCTTCGTGATCCATCGCGCCGCACTGACTATCGCGGCGAAGGATCTCGCGCTCTCCACGGGCGACGTTCCGCCCGCGCTGGGCGAGAGCCACTATACCGTATCCGGACTTGTGGAGGGCGACGCGCTCATTACCGCGCCCACGCTGCAATATGTGGATGCGTCCGGCAATGTGGTTCTCCCGGATATGACGATAAACGGCGAATATACCATCCGCATCGACGGCGCGGCGACCTCCGACAATTACAGCATCGCGTATGTGAACGGCAAGCTGCGCATCACAAAGCGCCCAGGGCGCACATTCACCTTCCGGATCAGCATAGCCGACGCGAGAAACGGCACAGTCACCGTCTCTTCTCAAACCGCCGCCCAGGGCGCGACCATAAACGTCGCCGCAAAGCCAAACAGCGGCTATACGCTGGAAGCGCTGACCGCCACGGACAGAAACGGAAATGCGCTCAAATTGACCGATCTGGGCGGCGGGAACTATGCGTTCACCATGCCCGGCGCGGCAGTGACCATTGCGGCGAAATTCGCGGCAAACGGCGGCGAATCCGGCACGTTCCGCGACGTTTCTGACGAGGCATATTATGCCCCGGCGGTTCGCTGGGCGACCGAAAAGAAAATCACCGGCGGGATCGGAAACGGTCTGTTCGCGCCGGATCAGCCCTGCACAAGGGCGCAGATCGTCACCTTCCTGTGGCGCGCAGCAGGCAGCCCCGTGGTGAACCATGTGATGACGTTTGCAGACGTGCCGGAGGACGCTTATTATGCCGAGGCGGTCCGCTGGGCGCTGAGCGAGCGCATCACGACAGGGACGGGCGAAGCGACGTTCTCGCCAGATCTCCCCTGCACCCGTGCGCAAGCGGTCACGTTCCTTTACCGCGCGCTGCGGGCGAACGCAACCGGCGGCAGCGCCGCGTTTTCCGATGTCCCGGTCGTCAGCTACTATGCAGACGCTGTCGCATGGGCGGTGGAACATGACGTGACCAACGGCATGGGAAATGGTCTGTTCCGGCCAGATGCAGTTTGCACCCGCGCGCAGATCGTCACCTTCCTCTACCGCGCCTATCGGGGCGAATAAAAGATAGGAAGCTGCACCCCGACTTATTTAAGCCGGGGTGCAGCCTTATCTTTCTCGCGGTAAAACGCCTTGATTCAGCGCATTCATTCGCTTTGCGCAATCCGCGCAGGCACATAGAAAAAGAGCGGACAGTGTTTACTGTCCGCTCTTTGCATATACATTGCATTGCGCCCCGGTCTTTGGGGCAGTTTCACCGCGCAAACTGCGCCTTAGTTCGTGATCGTCTGCTCCGTGTCTGCGTCAAACAGGTGAATCTTGTTTGCATCAAACGCAATTTTGATCTGATCGCCCGGCTGCGTGTGTGCACGCGGGGAAACGCGCGCGATCATCGGCAGACCCTCGCAGGTCAGGTAGAGATAGGTCTCAGCGCCCATCAATTCCACAACGTCGACCTTCGCATCAGCCAGCGCATTCGGGAACTGGTTGATAAAGACTTCTTCATCATGCAGCGACTCCGGACGGATACCCGCCTTGACCGTCTTGCCGATGTATGCCATAACCTCCGGCTTGCGGCCCTTCGACTCCGGCAGGGCGATCTTCGTGTTGCCCAGCGTGATATAGGTCACGCCGCCCTCGTCAAGAAGCGTGCCCTCAAAGATATTCATCTGCGGGGAGCCCATGAACGTAGCAACGAACAGGTTTGCCGGCGTATCATACAGCACGGTCGGCGCAGCGATCTGCTGAATGAAACCGTCTTTCATAACGACGATGCGCGTACCCATGGTCATAGCCTCGACCTGGTCATGCGTAACGTAGATAAACGTGGTTTCCAGACGCTGATGCAGCTTGGAAAGCTCGGTTCTCATTGCGGCGCGAAGCTTCGCGTCAAGGTTGGAGAGCGGCTCGTCAAGCAGGAAGACCTTCGGGCTGCGGACGATTGCGCGACCGAGCGCAACGCGCTGCCGCTGACCGCCGGAAAGCGCCTTCGGCTTTCTGCCGAGCAGGTGGTCGATCTCAAGGATCTTCGCCGCCTCATCGACGCGGCGCTTGATCTCATCCTTCGGGGTTTTGCGCAGCTTTAATCCGAATGCCATGTTCTCAAACACGGTCATATGCGGATAAAGCGCATAGTTCTGGAACACCATTGCGATATCGCGATCCTTCGGCGGAACGTCGTTCATGCGAATATCATCGATAAACAGATCGCCCTCCGAGATCTCTTCAAGACCTGCGATCATACGCAGCGTGGTGGATTTACCGCAGCCGGACGGACCGACAAGGATGATAAACTCCTTATCCTCGATATCGACCGTGAAGTCGGATACCGCGGTAACGCCGCCTGCAAAGCGCTTATACACGTGACTTAACTTTACGCTAGACATGTTATACCTCCGTATGTTAATAGAAATTGTAGACAGTAGATGCAGTTTTCTAACTGCTTATAATATACCATTTTTCCGGCCGCTCGTAAATTCTCTTATTCACCAAAGGTTTTTTAAAGATTTTGTACAACCTGACTTGTGATAATTCACGGATACCCGCGAAAAAAACGCCTATTTTCCTGCGTTTTCACCGATTATTTCCTGCCCGCGGCATCGCACAGACGTTTAATTTCCAATTTATTCAATTCCCGAAAAGCCCCTGATTGCAACGAAAAATCGAGTTTTACCGTCCCGATCTCTATGCGTTTTAGATAAATTACACATTTGTTTCGCGCAAGAAACATCTTTTTTACCTGGTGGAAGCGCCCCTCCATCACGGAAACGCGCCCCAGCTTGCCGGCATGCCCCGGCACGATTTCAAGCTCCGCCGGCATACAAACGTAGTCGCCATCGATTATCACGCCCTCGCGAAACGCCGCGATATCCGCAGGCTCCAAGGCGCGGTCCAGCGTGGCCTCATACACTTTTTTCACATGCCGCCCAGGCGCCATCAGCCCATGCGCGAGCGCGCCGTCGTTGGTCAAAAGCAAGAAGCCCTCCGCATCCTTGTCCAGCCGCCCCGCCGGAAACAGCCCGATCTTTCGATATTTGGGCGGCAGCAGGTCCAGCACGGTCGCATCACGCCGATCCTCCGTAGCAGAAAGATAGCCCGCTGGCTTATTCATCATGAAATAGTAAAATTCCCGATACGCAACGGGCGCGCCGTCCAGCGTGACCGTGCTGCACGCCGGGTCAAGCTTCTGCTCCGGACGCGCGGCAGGCGTGCCGTCCACGCACACGCGCCCGCGGCGGATCGCCGCTTTCGCGGTGGTACGCGTAAATTCCCCGGTAGAAACCAAAAATTTATCGAGCCGCATCTCCTGTCCCATTTCTTTTCTCCCAATCCCGGCGAAGCAGCGCGAAGCGCCGAACATCGCGCAGCCGCCCGTTTACATAATAATAGTCTTCCGCAAGCCCTTCACACTGCATTCCGCAGCGCTCCATCACGCGGGCAGACGCCGTATTTTCCACAAAGCAAGTGCCTTCAATTCGGTTCATCCCAGCCTGTTCAAAGCCAAAGCGCAGGATCGCCGAAACCATATCGCGCGCATAGCCGCGCCCCCAGCACGAACGGTTTACATAAAACCCAAGCACAGCACGCGCCGGATGCTGAACCGGGGTGAGCATCGCGCTGCCGATCAGGCGTCCATCCTCCACAGATACCGCGCCAAAGCGCGCATTGGCATGCGTTTCATATTCGCGCAAATATGCGCGCACACGCTCCTCCATCGCCGCAAGCGACGGGACGCGGCGATGCATCATGCGCTCGGTCAAAACCGGGTCTGAAAGGCATTCCCATAGGGCGCGCGTGTCCGCAAGCCGCAGCTTGCGCAATAAAATTTTTCCGCAGCGCAGCTCCGGAAGCTCCGCAAATTCCCAGCTGTCTCTCATAAAAGTCCTCCCGCGCACCTGTTTTATCGATAAAACGCTGCACAATTCGCGCCGCTTGAGAATGCATTTCCCGCGCGCAATGTCGCTCGTGCAGGCGGCGCGGTCTCAGCCCGGCGGCAAAGCGATTTTCCCGCGCGCAACGTTAGCCGCGCCGCATGCCCCTGCTGCTCCGTTGCAATCATCGCCATTTTCCATAACCGCGTGCGCGTTTTTTCTGCGCGCATCCCCCAGTATGTACAGGGCATCAATTCGCCGACACCGCAGCCGCGTGCGCGTTTTTTCTGCGCGCATTTCCGCATGCGCCAATCGTTTCGCGGCGTTTCTGCAAGCCCCGCTTTGCCGCCGCGCCCGCTGTATTTCGGCTTTCAGTCTAGCATATTCTTTCGCGCAAATCAACTTTGTAAATTTTTTTAATAATTCTCTTGACAAATTATTAGTTTGTGGTATAATAATAATTGCAAGCGGAGAGAATGGAAAAAGGAGGCGACATGCGATCATGAAAAAAAGCGTATACAGCCTGGTTTTGATGGACCGGCTGGTGCAAAAGGTTGATCAGCTCGCCTATGAAAATAACACAAGCCGCTCGAACATGGCAAACCAGATCCTTGCGGAATATCTTTCGATGATGACGCCGAAGCAGCGCACGGAGGATATGTTCGGCCGCATGGAGGAGCTGATTTCCGCCTGTCAGGGGCTGCAAACAACGCTCAATCCGTCTGCGCACATTCTGTCGATCAAGAGCGTGCTGGCCTACAAATATAACCCGACCGTGCGCTACAGCCTTGCGCTGTATCCCACCTCGGGCGAAACATTTGGCGAGCTGCGCGTCCTGTTCCGCACGCAGAACGAGCGCCTTTTAGACACATTGGGGCGCTTTTTCGCCGTCTGGATTGAGACAGAGCGCGCGCTTCGCCCGGGCGACCATTTGATTTACAAACTGGGCGATGGAAAAATGACGCGTCAGCTGCTTGCTCCGCCGGGCGCGCCGCACAAGGCGCTCGCGGAGGCGACCGTTCGTTATATCACGCTGTTTGACCGCGCGATGAAGCAATATTTTGCGCATCGCGACGAGCCGGACGCCGCGCGGGATGCGCTGCGCGACGCGTATCGGGCATATTTAAACGCAGAAACATTGTTCCTATAAGAAAGCGAGGGATTCTTTATGATGAATACTTCAAAATTAACGCAAAAATCCATGGACGTTGTGGAGCGCGCGCAAAATCTGGCGCGCGAATACGGCAACTCGCAAATCTCGCAGGAGCATTTGCTCTCCGCCCTTCTTTCGCAGGACGGCGGGCTGATTTCAGAGCTTTTCACGCGCATGGGCGTTCCGGCAGACGCGGTTTTGCGCGAAGTCACGCAGGAGATCGAGCGGATGCCGAAAGTGAGCGGCGGGCAGGTATATCTGTCCAGCGAGCTGGACGCGGCGCTCACCGCAGCGGAAGGTCGCGCGGCGCAGATGAAAGACGAATATATTTCCGTTGAGCATTTAATGCTTGGTCTGTTTGAAAAGGCATCGCCGTCGCTGCGCCGGATCTTTGCCGCGCATAATCTGACCGAGGATGCGTTTTTAAAGCTGCTCTCCACCGTTCGCGGCAATACGCGCGTGACCAGCGACAACCCGGAAGAGACGTATGACGCGCTGAAGAAATACGGCTCTGACCTGGTGGAGCTTGCGCGCAATAAAAAGCTTGACCCGGTCATCGGGCGCGATGACGAGATCCGCAACGTGATCCGCATTCTTTCGCGCAAAACGAAGAACAATCCGGTTCTGATCGGCGAGCCGGGCGTTGGTAAAACCGCGATCGCCGAGGGGCTTGCCATCCGGATCGTGCGCGGCGACGTGCCGGATTCTTTAAAAGACCGCACGATTTTCTCGCTCGATATGGGCTCGCTGATCGCGGGCGCAAAATTTCGCGGCGAGTTTGAAGAGCGCTTAAAAGCGGTATTAAACGAAGTGAAAAAGAGCGAGGGGAAAATCATCCTCTTTATCGATGAGCTTCACACGATCGTCGGCGCCGGGAAAACGGACGGTGCAATGGATGCGGGCAACCTGTTAAAGCCGCTGCTTGCACGCGGCGAGCTGCACTGCATCGGCGCGACCACATTAAACGAATATCGCCAGTATATCGAAAAAGACGCGGCGCTTGAGCGCCGGTTCCAGCCGGTCATGGTCAATGAGCCGACGGTGGAGGACACGATCTCGATCCTGCGCGGCTTAAAGGAGCGCTATGAGGTGTTCCACGGCGTGAAAATTCAGGATCAGGCGCTGATTGCCGCCGCCGTGCTGTCAAACCGCTATATTTCCGACCGATTCCTGCCGGATAAGGCGATCGACCTGGTCGATGAGGCATGTGCCATGATCCGCACGGAGATCGACTCCATGCCGACCGAGCTGGACGAAATTTCGCGCAAGATCATGCGCAATGAGATCGAAGAGGCGGCGCTTAAAAAGGAAAACGACGCGCTTTCTAAAGAGCATCTCGCCGAGATTCAAAAAGAGCTTGCCGAACAGCGCGAGCAATTGAAAGAAATGAAGGCGAAATGGGAAAACGAGAAGGGCGCGATCTCCAAGGTGCAGAAGCTGCGCGAGGAGATCGAGAACGTCAACCACGAGATCGAGCATGCGGAGATGAGCTATGACCTCAACCGCGCGGCTGAGCTGAAATACGGCAAGCTGCCGGAGCTGACCCGCGCATTGGAAGAGGAAGAGCGCGTGGCCGAAGAGGCGCAGGGCGCAGGCAGCCTGCTGCGCGATAAGGTCACGGAAGAGGAGATCGCAAAAATCGTCGGTCGCTGGACCGGCATCCCGGTTGCAAAGCTGATGGAAGGCGAGCGGCAGAAGCTGCTCGGTTTGGAAGACATCCTGCATCACCGTGTGATCGGGCAGGATGAAGCGGTGAAGCGCGTATCCGAAGCGATCATCCGCTCACGCGCCGGCATTGCAGACCCGAACCGTCCGATCGGCTCGTTCCTGTTCCTCGGTCCGACCGGCGTGGGCAAAACCGAGCTGGCCAAGGCGCTTGCCGAGGCGCTCTTTGACGACGAGAAAAACATGATCCGCATCGACATGTCGGAATATATGGAGAAATTCTCCGTGTCGCGCCTGATCGGTGCGCCTCCGGGATATGTCGGCTATGACGAGGGCGGTCAGCTGACCGAAGCGGTGCGCAAGCGCCCCTACTCGGTCGTGCTGTTCGACGAGGTGGAAAAGGCGCATCCGGATGTGTTCAACGTGCTGCTCCAGGTTCTGGACGACGGGCGCATCACCGATTCGCAGGGGCGGACCGTGGACTTTAAAAACACGATCCTGATCCTCACCTCAAACCTCGGCTCGAACTTCATTTTAGACGGAATCCAGGCAGACGGCACGATTTCCGACGCGGCGCGCGAGCAGGTATCTGCGCTTTTGAAAACGCAGTTCCGCCCGGAATTCTTAAACCGTCTCGATGAGATCGTGTTCTACAAACCGCTGACCAAGACCGAGATCGCGAGCATCGTGGATCTGATGATGGCAGACCTGCAGAAGCGTCTGGCAGACAAGCAGCTCTCGATTTCGCTGACGCCGGCTGCGCGCGATTATATCATCGACGCAGGCTATGACCCGGTCTATGGCGCGCGTCCGCTGCGCCGCTTCCTGCAGTCGCATGTGGAGACCGCGGTCGGCAAGCTGATCCTGCGCGAGGACCTTGCCCCACGCACGCATCTGGTTTGCGACTATGACGGGCATGACCTGACCGTGAAGCCCGAGGTCTAAGCGGCTTTGCTATTGAATAAAAATAGACCATGCGATATGCATGGTCTATTTTTTCTTTGGCGCCGTGGAAATGCGCGCCGTTTGCCGCAAATCAAGCATAAGGTGGTGGCATTATGAAAAAGCGGCGCATAATATTTTGGCTCATCGCGCTGTTTCCGCTTTTCGTCACGGCGGCGGCGTTTCCGTTTCTTCCCGCAGAAATCCCGCTGCGCTGGTGCAGCTGCACAGCGCACTGCTGGGCGGCGAAGCTCCCCTCTGTCTTTCTCTTCCCGCTGACCACGCTCTTTATCTCCGGCATTGCCGCGCTGCTTCCGCATCTTGGCGATGGTTCTGCGCCGCGCTATCCGCGCGCAAGCTTTGCCGTTGCATTATTCGGCGCGCTGCTCGCATGCACCCTGTTTATTTTTACCTGCGTCGGCCTGCGTTAGAGCGCGCTCCATGCGCAGTACATCCTCGCATCCGCCGGAAAGCGGCACATCTCGCTTCACGCGCGTAACCGCAAAGCCAAGCCTTTGATACAGCGCGATCGCGCGCGTATTGCTCGCGCGCACATCCAGCAAAACGCGCGCAAAGCCCGCCGCGCGAGCGCATTCAAGCGTGCGGGAAACCAGCTGCGCACCAAGCGTTTGCGCGCGATATTCCGGCAAAAGCCCCACGCTCATGTTACACATCCGGTCGCCGCACATCGCCGCCGCGCACCAGCCGACCACGCGATTATTCGCTGTGTCCAGCGCAAAAAGCAGCGGCCAGTTCTCGATTTGATAATACGCCCAAAGCGCCTTCACATGCTCGCGCGGCGGCGCCTCCGCCGCTGCGAGGAACTTCCCCTCACGCATGACTGCGTTGAGCGTCTCCCATGCGGAATCGAAATACCGCGCCTCCGCCGCAATGATTTGCACCATGCGCGCCGCCCACCTTTCTGCAAATTTTAACTGCTGCACCGCAAGGCTTAGCGCCCGCGGGCAAAAAATTCCTGCCGCGGTGTGCGCCCAGCATACCGCGGCATTTTCGACAGTCTAAAGCGGCATGGTGTCCCATGCCGCTTTTTGTTACATCGCGTTGGTAATTCCGCTATACACAAAACCGCGCGTCGGGTCGACCGTAACGGTCGTTCCGCTCTTTAAAATTCCGGTTGCGCCGGTCGCGCCGGTCAAAACCGGGATATCAAGCGTCAGCCCAACGATCGCCGCCGGCGTAGTTACGCCCTCTTCCTCCACAACGATCGCGCGGGCGCGCTTTAAGATCGGAAGCAGGCGGTTGCTGCTCTTCGGAACGACCAGAATATCACCGTCGCGGAAATTCTCTTCCGCCTCCTTCATCGTTTTGCATACGCACAGATGCCCGCTGACCGAAGTCATGCCAACGCCCTTTCCGCGCACCAGAACGTTCCCGACGATATGCACCTTTAAAATATTCGTCGTCCCCGTAACGCCGAGCGGAACGCCCGCCGTGATAACGACCAGGTCGCCGTGATTCACAAGCCCGGTGCTCATCGCGCGCTCTACCGCATGCTCAAACAAATCGTCCGTATTGCTCTGCTGCTCGCCCAGCACCGGAACAACACCCCACGAAATAGAAAGCTGATGAAACACCTTCTTACTCGGCGTGCAGGAAATGATCGGGCATTGCGGGCGGAAGCTTGAGATCATGCGCGCCGTGCGCCCGCTCTGCGTAAAGTTGATGATCGCCGCCGCGCCCAGGTCGTGCGCGGTCGAGCAGGTCGCATGCGAAATCGCATTCGTCACGCTCGGGATCGCAAAATTCATCATCAGCCGCAGCTTTTCGACATAATCGACCTCGCGCTCCGCCCGCTCGGCAATGCGCGACATCGTGATCAGACTCTCGATCGGATATTTGCCCATCGCGGTCTCGCCAGAGAGCATGATTGCGCTCGTTCCGTCATACACCGCGTTTGCCACGTCGGTCGTCTCCGCGCGGGTCGGACGCGGGTTTTTGATCATCGAATCGAGCATCTGCGTCGCGGTAATGGCGCGCTTCCCGCTGCGATAGCATTTACTAATCAAATTCTTCTGGATATGCGGCAGCTCTTCAAACGGAACCTCAACGCCCATATCGCCGCGCGCGATCATGATCCCGTCGCACACCTTTAAAATTTCATCCACATTGCGCACGCCTTCGCCGTTTTCGATCTTCGCGATGATCTGAATCCCCGTGGCGTTGTGGCGCTCTAAAATCTTTTTGATCTCCAAAATATCCGCCGCTGAGCGGGTAAACGACGCGGCGATAAAATCGATGTCCTGCTCGATTCCGAATTCGATATCGCTGCGGTCCTTTTCGCTGACAAACGGGATATTGAGCGAAACGCCCGGGATATTGATCGACTTTTTATTTGAGATCACGCCTCCGTTGAGCACGCGGCACACGATCTCCGTGTCATTCTTGCGCTCAACCGAAAGCTCAATCAGCCCATCGTCGATCAAAATGCGCGTTCCCGCCTTCACATCGCGCGGAAGCGCCTTATAATTGATCGAAACGCGCGTCTCATCGCCCGCAACGTCCTGCGTGGTCAGCGTAAACGTATCGCCCGCAGAGAGCAGCACCTTGCCGTTTGCAAAATCGCCGATGCGCACCTCCGGTCCCTTCGTGTCGAGCAGGATGCCGACCGGCGCATGCAGATCGTCGCGCACACGCTTGATCATATCGATCCTGCGCCGATGCTCCTCATAATTGCCGTGACTAAAATTTAAGCGCGCCACGTTCATGCCGTTCTGAATCAAACGGCACACCATTTCCTCGCTATCCGTTGCAGGACCGAGCGTGCATATAATTTTTGTTCTTCTCATGGTTCATTCCTTTTCTATTGCTGTTTTTGCTCTTCCTCTTCCGAAACCAGCCCCTTGAGCGACGCGGCAAGCCCGGCAAGACCCTGAATGTCAGAAGGGACAATGATCTTGGTCGCCTTCCCGTCCGCCGCCTTGGCAAACGCCTCCAGCGCGCGGATCTGAATCACGCGCTCGCTCGGCGATGCCTCGTTGATCATACGGATCGAATCCGCCATCGCCTGCTGCACCTTCAGGATCGCCTGCGCCTCGCCTTCCGCCTCGAGGATCTGCTTCTGTTTCTGTCCTTCCGCGTCTAAAATTTTAGACTGCTTCGACGCATCGGCGCGCAGGATCAGCGCTTCCTTCTCGCCTTCCGCTTCGAGGATCTGCGACTGCTTCACGCCCTCCGCCTTCAAAATCGCCTGACGGCGCTCGCGCTCTGCCTTCATCTGCTTCTCCATCGCGTCCTGAATTTCGCGCGGAGGAATAATATTTTTCAGCTCAACGCGGTTGACCTTGATGCCCCACGGGTCGGTCGCCTCGTCAAGAATGGCGCGCATTTTCGTGTTGATATGATCGCGCGAGGTCAGCGTCTGGTCAAGCTCCAGATCGCCGATGATGTTGCGCAGCGTGGTCGCGGTCAGGTTCTCGATCGCGGAGAGCGGATTCTCCACGCCGTAGGCATAAAGCTTTGGGTCGGTAATTTGGAAATAGACCACCGTGTCGATCTGCATGGTGACGTTATCCTCAGTGATCACCGGCTGCGGCGGGAAATCCACAACCTGCTCCTTGAGCGAGATCCGGCGCGACACCCGGTCAATAAACGGAATCTTAAAATGAATGCCCACCGTCCACGTCGCCTGATATGCGCCAAGCCGCTCGAGCACGCGCGCGCTCGCCTGCTGCACAATCACAATATTGGAAATAACGATTACTAGCACAAGTACAATAAAAATGATCCAGCCCAGTATTGCAAATTCCATAAAGTATACCCCTTTCTATGATTCGGCGCGGAGAATGAGCTTCACGCCCTCAATCCGCACAACGATCGCTTTTTGATCCGTCTCGATCACGCTGCCATCGGCAGACCGGGCGGACCAGACCTTGCCGTCAATGCGCGCAGCGCCGGTTTCGCGATCATTATCGATTTCTTCAATTACAAGCGCGGTCTGACCGATCAGCGCATCTGCATTGGTCGCCTCCAGCTTCGGTGTAAGGAATTTACGCACCAGCGGCCGCGTGAAAATCAAAAGCAGCGCGCTTACCAGAGCAAAAACGATCAGCTGCACCCAGATATTTGCAGAAAACGCCGCCGCGATCATCGCCGCAAGCGCGCCCGCCGCAAACCAGATGGACGTCAATCCCACGGTCGCCGCTTCGATCAGCCCGAACAAGATCGTCAGCCCGAGCCAAAGATAAATCCCGGTCTCTGTGCTCATGAAAACGCCCCCTCGTTCTTATTTTTATTTTGCGCTGCACAGGCTTGCATCATGTCTGCGGCAGGGCACAGATCCCGCGCATCGCGCCGCGCAGCGCTTAAAATGAACAGCATCGCTCTTCTTCGGATATTATACCACAAAATGACTCGATGCAAAAGCTTTTTTTGCGAGCGTCCGGCATGCCGCGCCGGATTTTTCTGTAGGATTACAATACATCTTGGGCAAGTGAATAAAAAAGTATGAGAGATAGGGTCTCATGGGTTATAGGTAAGTTGCGTCACAAAACCAGCCCGAAAGGAGACCATATCCCTCATGAGCAAGAGCATAGCACAAGACATGGCATATCGGAAATCCCTAATGAAGTACGCGGAGAAATACGGCGTCAGCCGCGCCAGCCGGAAATACAATAAAAGCCGGTCATACATCTATTTCTGGAAGCGGCGTTGGGACGGAAGTACGACGTCCCTTGCCTGCCGGTCCAGACAGCCGCACAGCCGCCCGAACCAGCACACGGATTCCGAGTTGAAGCTCATCCGCGACATGCGCCGCCGAAATCCAACGCTGGGCATGATTAAGCCGTGGCATCGCCTGCGGCAACGGGGCTATACCCGCTGCCCGGAGCAGACCACTGATTCCTCGGCAGATTTCCTTCGCAAGCTGACCGCGTGGCATGCACGCAGAGGCATAGAAGTGGCATGCACGCCGCAAGATCAAGACGGGCGGTATTCCCATTTGCAAACCGCCTGCTCCCCATCCGCAGGCTCGCTTTCTCCCCGCTGTGCCGCGCAAATTTTCGCATGGATATTTTTTCCCATTTCCCCCTTGTTTTTTTCAGGCAATCCGTGTATAATAATTTTCGAACAACAGTACTTTAAGGAAACGGAGGGGCGCGCATGGAAGAAAAGCTTTGCATTTTCACCGGGCATCGAACGATCCCGCACAGCAAATACGCTGCGCTGGAGCAGGTTCTGGCTCAGCAGATCACGCTGCTTGCAGAGCATGGTATTCTTCGCTTCGGCAGCGGCGGCGCGCTCGGGTTTGACACGCTCGCCGCAGAAACGGTGCTTACGCTCCGGCGCGAAATGCCGAAAATTCGGCTTTCGCTTTTTCTCCCCTGCCGGGAGCAGGCGCGCTATTGGTCAGCCGAAAACCAGATGCGCTATGCGCGGCTGCGCCGCCTTGCCGACGAGGTCGTTTTCACGGGTGACGCATACACTCAGCAATGCATGTATGTGCGCAACCGTTTCATGGTTGACCGCGCGCACCTTTGCCTCGCTTTTTTGGAAAAAGAGCGCGGCGGCACGGCATATACCGTGAATTACGCCAAACGCCGCGGCCTTGCCGTGATCAATTTAAACGACCAGATCCCGCCTGCGGAATACGAGCTGCCGCAACCACAGGTCAAATAAAAAGCTGACACATGATTGAAGTGTCAGCTTTTTTATTATTTTGCGCGAATTCCGGGCAGACGGCGATAAAGCGCCGCAAGCTTTTCGCCCTTCGGCAGCATGCGCAGATCGTCCTCATTCAGCCCGCGGATCAAAACCATTACCACAAGATAAATCACAACGCCGACCACGATAGCCGCGATCGTTGCAATTTTCCCCGGCATGACCATTTCCAGCAGGCGGCATGCGCCATACGCGCCGCCCGCGCAGGCAAGCCCGCCGATCAGCGGCTTCACAAAAATTGACCAGAAATTCGGCCGTATCTTCGTAACAAACAGCAAGCATGCCACGCTGACAGACATGATCAGCACATAGCAGATCAGCGTGCTGATCGCCGCGCCGCGAATATTAAACTGCGGCATGCCGACCAGAACATAATTTAAACGAATTTTCAGCACAGAGCTGCACGCCATGATAATCAGCGGAATATACGCATGCCCCGTTGCCTGCAGCATGCTGTTGACCGGCGAGCAGGTCGCAGAGAAAATCACGGCGATGCCGAGATAAAACAGCAGCGGCGCCGCGATCAGAACCTCGTCCGGCCGCTTGCTGAACAGCAGCATTAAAACATCCTTGGATAAAAACGAAAGGCTCAGCCCCGCCGGAATCGCGAGCATCAGCGTAACACGCAGCGCAGACTCGATATTGCGCTTGAGCGCAGGTCTGTCATGCGTTTCCCACGCGACCGTGACCGGCGGCAGCGCGCTCACGCCCATCGCGACGGTAAACGTCGGGATCAGGTTATACAGCGCAACCGCAAGCCCCTTGTACGACCCGTTTAAATAATTCGGAATATCCGCAAGCGCCTTTCCCGCAGGGATCGCGCTGCCATACATTTGCAGAATCACGCCCGCGTCCTGCGCGACCGCGCTGTGCAGGCGGCGCATAACGGTGAACAGATCGATCACATTCGTAAGCTGCCCCACGCATGAGCCGAGCGCGATCGGGATCGCAAATAAAATAATGCGCTTTGCCAGCGTGCGCCGGCTGGTGTCGATCTGCGGCGCGGAAAGCTCTTCTTTTGTAATCCCGTCGCCCACCAGCTTATGCCGCAGGTAAATGGCAAGCGCCGCGCAAAGCGAGCCGAGCGCAACGCCCGCGATCGCCGCCGCCGCGGCATATTGCAGCACGATGAGCTTTGCCGCTTCATAATCGCCGCAGACCTGCGAAAAGACCATCCCGGTCTGCTCCCACGTGCTCATGCCATATTGATACACCCACATGGAAAGCCCAAGCCCAAGCACAAGCTTGACCAGCGCCTCCACCACCTGAGAAAGCGCGGTGGGAAACATGTTTTGCAGCCCTTCGTAATACCCGCGGAACGAGCACGTCAAACAAACGAAAAACACCGTGGGCGCCATCATCATCACCGCGAGATACGCGCCCGGATTGTTGATAACCCGAACGAAATAGCCCGCGCCAAACAGCATGATCATGCATCCGATCGAGCCTGTGATGAAAAAGATCAAATTTGAAAGCTTCAGCACGCGCCGCGCATCGCGAAAGCGCCCCTTCGAGGTGCATTCCGCCACCACGCGCGCCACCGCAACCGGAAGCCCGGCGTTTGAGAGCACATAGATCGGCATATACATGTCATACGCCGTGCTGTAGTATCCCATTCCGTCGCCGCCTAAAATATTGGCGAGCGGAATTTTAAAAATCGCGCCGATAATTTTCACAAGCACCGCCGCGATCGATAAAATCAACGCGCCGTGAATGAAGCTGTGCTTAGTTCGCGCATGTTCCTTTTTGCTCAAAGAGACAGCTCCTTTCCGCTTCCGCGCAGCGCACAGATCGCGCTTGCCATATCGTCCGCGCCGAACACCGCGCTCCCCGCGACCAGCACGTCCGCGCCCGCCTCGATGATCGCCTGCGCATTGCCGGGCGACACACCGCCATCGATCTCTAAAAGACATGCGGGGTTCGCCGCGTCAATGAGCGCGCGCGTGCGCGCAAGCCGTTCTAGCGATTCGGGCATAAATTTCTGCCCGCCAAAGCCCGGCTCGACCGACATGATCAAAACCATATCCACAAGATCAATATAATCGCAAAGCGCCTCCACCTCTGTGCCGGGCTTGATCGAAAGCCCCGCCTTCACGCCGAACGAGCGGATCTTTTGCAGCGTGGCAGCCACGTCGCTGTCGCACTCGGCATGGATCGTGATGAGGCTCGCCCCGGCGAGCACAAAATCCTCAATATAGCGCATCGGATCGGCGATCATCAAATGCACGTCCAGCGGCAGCATGCTTACGCGGGAAAGCGCCTTCACCACCGGAGCACCGATCGTTAAATTCGGAACAAAATGCCCATCCATCACGTCGACATGCGCCCAATCCGCGCCCGCAGCCTCAAGCCGGTGCAGGTCGCGCTCAAGATTTGCAAAATCGGCGGATAAAATGGAGGGAGAGATCCGTACCATTGAATTTCCTCCTATACACAGTATTCCCGTCCCCAAAAACGCGCGCTCGGCGCGCTCATACAAAGGTATTGTATCACAGTTTTCCGCTTCGCGCAATGTGTAAAAACCGCCCTTTCGCCAAATGGCAAGGAGCGGTTTTCGCGATATCACAGCGGCGTTGCAAACAGCCCGTGCCGCGTGCAATACCAAAGAAGCGTGCCGTGCGCGCCGCGCGGGATGCGCGCCTCAAGCCCCCATTCCGGATAGCATTTTTTTAAAAACAGCGTGTCTCCGGTCAGCAGCGCAACAAACGAAATAAAATGCGCGCGCGTCATTTCATGCTCCGCCGTGACATACCAGTCGCCGTCGCTTGACGCAACAGAAAGCGTATGCGCCGCATCCGCCGGCTGCGGAACGAGCGGCTCCAGCTTTTTCCCGCAGCAAGAAAGCGTTTTGCTCTCTGTGGAAAACAAAAGATTCCCGCATTCCGGGCAAAGGAAAAAGCGCAGCTTTTTTAAATTTCCGTTGCTTTTGTCGTTCTCGCCCAGGTCGCCGCGCAAAAGCGCCGAGACCTCCGTATTCAGCACGGCGGCAAGCCGCGGAAATATCGCAACATCCGGCGCGCCGCTCCCCGTTTCCCATTTTGAGACCGCCTTGTCGCTCACGCCAAGCTGCTCGGCAAGCGCAAGCTGCGTCATCCCATGCGCCACGCGCAGGCTGCGGATCAGGGCGCCGATTCGTTCTGGATTCATATGAAACCCTCCCATCAATCAATTCCTCCTTATTGTACCGCCCTTTTCGCGTTTTAACAATCCACGCTTCGTAGAGCCGGCAGTCCGATTTGCGGCGCAGCTGTTCAATTTTCCCCCGCGCGCGCATAAGAATAATCAGAAAGGATGTGACGCAATGCCAAAAGAGAAAAAAGAGCGGCTGCTCGTGCGCGCGGCGGAGCTGTTTGACCTGCCGGCAGACGCGGTTGCCGGGCTGATGCATATGGAGATCACCGGCGCGCGCGACTTTTTTATTGAAAATCACAAAGGAATTTTAGAATATGACGAAACGATCGTTATTTTAAACGCCGGCACGCACATCGTGCAGATCGAAGGGCAAGCGCTGCACCTGACCGCGATGAGCAACGCGGCGCTGCGCCTGTCCGGAACGATCAGCGCGATCCACTTTCAGCCGGTATCCCCATAAACAGGAGGCGACTTTTTTGTTATCTATGTTGAATATCCTGTTCGGCTATGTGCGCATCACGGTATGCGGCGCGTATCCCGAGCGGTTTTTAAACCTGCTGGCGCAGCAGGGGATCGCCTTTTGGGCGATGCAGCGGCTGGAGCTTGATCGGATCTCGATCTGCCTGCCTGTGGCGGATTATCTGCGCATCCGCCCGTTTGCCCGGCGCGCCATGTGCCATCCGCATATCGAGCGCAAAATCGGGCTTCCGTTTTTTACGCGCCGGTTTCGAAAGCGCGCCGCGCTGCTGATCGGGCTTGCGATATTCTGCTCGATCGCCTGGGTTTTGACCTCGTTTTTATGGGTGATCGACATTGAGGGCTGCCGCACGGTAGACTCTGCGCGCATCCGCGAGGTGCTGCGGCAAAACGGCGTGTATCCCGGCGCTTACGCGAAATCGATCGACCATGAGGATATGAAAAACGATGTGCTGCTCAATATTCCGGAGCTTTCGTTTATCGCGGTCAACATCAGCGGCAGTCATGCGCGCGTGATCGTGCGCGAGCGCACCCCCGCGCCGGAGATCCTCAGTCACGACACGCCGAGCAATATCGTTGCCGCCCGCCCCGGCATCATCACCGCGATCACCGTCACCTCCGGCACGCCGGAGGTGCAGCCGGGCGATGCCGTGACTGAGGGGCAGCTTCTCGCAAGCGGTTACATGACCGGGCGCGCGGGCACCACGCTGCAAACGCGCGCCATCGCCGACGTGCGCGCCAGAACGTGGGAGACGCTGCGCGCCGCCATGCCCGCCGATACGCGCGCCAAAACCTATACCGGGCTGCGCACGCGCCGCCGCGTGCTCATTTTAGGGAATTTGCGCATAAATTTGTCATTTGGGTCTGGTAATCCCTATGCGGAATGTGATAAAATAATAAAAAACGTCCGGCTGACCCTGCCGGGAGATCTCGCGCTGCCCATCGCGCTGGAAACGCAGGATTTTTATGAATATTCCACCGCCGCGGTCGCGGTTGATCAGGAAACGCTGTTTGCATACATTTCCGACCGGATGGAACAATATATAACGCTTGCGCAGCAGGACCAGATCACAAACCGCCAGCAGAGCAGCGCGATGCAGCGCGGCGCCGCGGTCGTGACGCTGACCGTGGAATGCGAGCGCGCGATCGGGCGCGAACAAATTATACCGAAAGGCGAGTGATTCTTTTACCCATGACAGAGAAAACATTGAGCACCGAGCAATTCGAGCATATTATTGATGTATTCGGCGCCTATGATGAAAATTGCACATTGCTGGAGCGCGAGCTGCAGGTGACGATCGTCAATCGCGGCGACGCGCTGAAAATCACCGGCGAGGAAGAAAATGTTGACCGCGCATGCCGCGCGATCCGTGCGCTGCTCTCCTCCGCCGCGCGCGGCGAGAGCATTCATGAGCAGAATATTCGTTATGTGCTCGAGCTGGTCGCCACCGGGGAGGAAAATCAGATCGAGCAGCTCTCGCGCGATGTGATCTGCATTACGATCAAGGGCAAGCCGATCAAGCCCAAAACGCTCGGGCAGAAGCAATATATCGAATCGATCGAGCGCAATACAATCACCATGGGCATCGGTCCTGCCGGCACAGGCAAAACCTATCTCGCCGTTGCCTGCGCGGTCGCCGCATTTCGCAAAAAGCAGGTCAGCCGCATCATTTTAACCCGCCCGGCGATCGAAGCGGGCGAAAAGCTCGGCTTTCTTCCGGGCGATCTGCAAAGCAAGGTCGACCCGTATCTGCGTCCGCTGTATGACGGGCTGTTCGACATGCTTGGAGCCGATACCTATCAGAAATATTTAGAGCGCGGCAGCATCGAGGTCGCCCCGCTTGCCTACATGCGCGGACGTACACTCGATGATTCGTTTATCATTTTAGACGAGGCGCAGAACACCACGCCTGAGCAGATGAAAATGTTTTTAACGCGCCTTGGGTTTGGCTCAAAGGCGGTCATTACCGGCGATATCACGCAGATCGACTTGCCGGACGGCAAGCCCTCCGGCTTAAAAGAGGCGATGCGCGTGCTCAAGCATGTGGAAGACATCAATCAGTGCATGCTGACGACGAAAGACGTTGTGCGGCACGCGCTGGTCTCGCGCATTATCGAGGCGTATGACAAATATGAAACCGACCGCAAGAAACCGCCGCACAAACGATAGGAGGCAAGCAAAATGCATCATATCTCTATTGTCCCCGCTCTGGATGACGCCGCTATTGCGCCTGAAATCGAGGCGCAGATGCGCCATGTGATCGAGGCTGCGATCGCTCACGAAGCGCTCGCCTGCGATTGCGACGTTTATGTGATGCTCACCGACGACGCGGGCATTCGCGCGCTCAATGAAGAGCACCGCGGGATCGACCGCGCGACTGATGTGCTGTCTTTTCCCATGCAAGAGATCACGCCGGGCGAGCCGTTTACCCCTTCCCCGCTTGAGCTTGACCCGGAAACGCAGACATGCATGCTGGGCGATATCGTGATCTCCGTATCGCGCGCGAGCGCGCAGGCTGAGGAATATGGGCATTCGCTCGCGCGAGAGCTGTGCTTTCTCGCCGCACATGCCGCGTTGCATCTCTTGGGCTATGACCATGAAAAAAGCGAGGAGGATGAACGCGTGCATTTCGCGCTTCAGGAAGAGATCTTAACCGCCTGCGGAATCCCGCGCGAGAGTAAATAGCCGCCATGAAGCAGGAATTTTTTAAACTGGGCAAAAGCTTTCGCGCCGCGTGGCACGGGCTTTGCAGCGTGGTTCGGCGCGAACAGAATTTCAGGATCCATCTGGTCGTCAGCGCTTATGTGCTGGCTTTCGCCTGGCTGGGGCGCGTTTCCGGCGCGCAGCTCGCGCTGCTGTTTGCCTGCATTGGGCTTGTGCTTGCGCTGGAGCTGGTCAATACCGCGGTGGAGACTTTGTGCGACCGGGTGACCACGAAGCAGGACGAGCAGATCGGCAAAGTCAAAGACTTTGCTGCCGCCGCTGTTTTGATTGCTGCGCTGATGGCTGCCGCCGCCGGACTTTCGATTTTTTTATCAAAGCCCGTGCTGCTCGCCGTGTGGGGCGCGCTGTGTGCCGCACCGCATTGGGGTTTTCTTCTCATTCTTGCGCTGCTCCCGGCGTTTCTGTTTATCTTCCGCTTTAAAAAATAATCTCCATGCACGAAAAAAGGGCAGGTATCTTTGCGATACCTGCCCTTTCTTGCTGTTTTTAATTAAAGAACTGATCGTGAACCGCGCGGAGCGCCTTATCCGCATCGTCTTCGTCCACAAGAACGGAAACCTTCAGCTCGCTCGTAGAGATCATCTGAATATTCACGTTCGCGTTAGAAAGCGCCTCGAACATGCTGGCTGCAACGCCCGGGTTATTGACCATGCCCGCGCCAACGATCGAAACCTTGCACACTTTATCGTTGACCATAATATTCTCAAAGCCGATCTTATCCTTATTCGCATTGAGCGTATCCAGCGCGTTCTGCAGATTATCTGCCGAAACGGTAAAGCTGATATCCTTGGTATTATCGCGCCCGATCGACTGTAAAATGATATCGACATTGATCTTCTTCGCCGCGAGCGAGGAGAAAATTTTAAACGCAATGCCCGGCACATCCGCCAGGTTAATTAAAGAAATTCTCGCAATATTTTTATCCTTTGCCACGCCGGAAACATTCATTTTTTCCATGTTCGGTGCCTCCTTAATCTTAGTACCGGGTTTTTTACTGAAGCTTGAAATAACCTCTAAGTCCACGTTATAGCGCTTCGCCATCTCGACCGAGCGATTATGCAGCACGTTTGCGCCGAGGGAAGCAAGCTCTAACATTTCGTCATAAGTGATCTCTTCCAGCTTGCGCGCGTCCGGCACAAAGCGCGGATCTGCGGTATACACGCCGTCTACGTCGGTATAGATCTGGCAAAGATCCGCCTTAAGCGCAACCGCCAGCGCGACCGCCGTCGTGTCTGATCCGCCGCGTCCCAGCGTGGTAACGTCGTCGTATTTATTGATGCCCTGGAACCCTGCCACGAGAACGATCTTGCGCTTTGCAAGCTCGGTCTCAACACGGGTGGCGTTGATCTTCTCAATGCGCGCGCTGCCATAGTTCGAGTCGGTATGCATGCCGACCTGCCAACCGGTCAGCGAAATGACCGGG
The DNA here is from genome assembly GCA_934646115.1 of uncultured Oscillospiraceae bacterium. Taxonomy (GTDB): domain Bacteria; phylum Bacillota; class Clostridia; order Oscillospirales; family JAAYXM01; genus RGIG7332. The sequence continues at coordinate 8,437 of CAKUEM010000019.1, read as the reverse complement.
AAGCCCAGACTTTCGATCGCCATCGCCATCAGCGCAATCGACATCTGCTCACCGTTTGCAAGCAGCATATCCATCTCGCGCTTAGACGGATTTGGATTGATCGCGGCAGCTTTTTCGATCATCTCGTCGGTCGTATCGCCCTGCGCAGACAAAACAACGACTACATCGTTGCCCGCCTTAAACGTCTCGGTAATGATCGACGCGACGTTGAAGATCCGCTCGGTATTGGCGACCGAGCTTCCGCCAAATTTTTGTACAATAAGGCTCATAATTCTATTAACTCCTTCCGGAATGTTTTTTAAGCGTAACGGTTGCGCCGCGCAAATCGCAATGCAGCGGCAGGATATGAAACCCGGAAAGCGCCTCGCTTTTCTGCGCGCGCAATGCATCTGGAAAGCGGCGGTTGCCCGCGCGCGTTACCGCAATCAGCGTTGGCCCCGCGCCCGAGATATAAACGCCGAGCGCTCCCGCCTCATACAGCCGGTCATACAGCTCGCGCCCGCCCGGTATCATGGCAAAGCGCGCATCCTGGTGCAGGCGATCCTGCATGGCAATTTTTAAATTGGAAAGCTTCCCCTGTGAAAGCGAAGCGGCAAGCAGCGCCGCCCGCGCCACGTTAAAGCGCGCATCCTCATGCCGCACCTGCTCAGGCAGCGCGGCGCGCGCCCGCCCGGTATTTAACTGAAAGTCCGGGATGAGCGCGGTGAACAAAAGCCGTTCTTTCAGCGGGAGCTGCGTATAATATACATGTCCGCCGTCCAGCACCGAAACCACCACGCCGCCGATCATCGCGGGCACGGCGTTATCCGGATGCCCCTCAAGCTGCGCGGCAAGGTCGATCATCTCGCGCCGGGAAAGCGGTCGCCCCAAAAGCTCATTCGCGCCCAGAATCCCCGCCACAATGCATGCGGAGGACGAGCCGAGCCCGCGCGTTTTGGGAATATTGGATTTTTCTATAATTTTCAGCCCATGCAGCGTTTTTCCGCACAGGTCATACACATGCGAAACGGTTTTGTAGATCAAATTGGACGCGTCGCGGCGCACACGCGCACCGCCATGCACATGAATATCCACATGGTCAGACGGCGCAAGCGACACTTCGTTATAAAGCCGCAGCGCAACCCCCATGGAATCAAATCCGGAGCCCATGTTGGCGCTGGTCGCCGGAACGGTAATTTTGATCATACCCTCACCGCCTCATTGCGCCTTACAGCACCATCATATTTGAAAGCACCTTGCAGCGCTCGCCCAATTTTTCAAGCTTTTTCGAAAGCTCGCTCTGCGAAAGCTCCGGCGTGATGAACGCGCACTCGCTGCTCGGCGCATCGCTGCGCTCAAGGAAGCGCACCTCGCCGAACGCGTCGCATACCGCGCTGCGCACACTCTCGCCGGACACGCGGATATATGAGCGGGAAACAAACGAAGAAATATCAGAAACGACCTCCGCGCCCGCATCGTCCCAGCTTAAGAACTTGCGCGCATGGATATGCTTTACCGCGTCGATCACGTCGGCAACGACCGCCGACGCCGTGGGGTATTTGCCCGCACCGCGCCCGTAAAACATCACATCGCCGATCTCATTGCCAGACACCATGATGCTGTTGAACACGCCGTTTACGCATGCGAGCGGCGATTCCTTGCTGACCAGGTGCGGCCCGACAAATACATACGCGCTCACATCGTCCACGCGCTTTGCGCGGCCGAGCAGCTTAATCACGCAATCATCCGATTCAGCATATGCAACATCCTCAAGCGTAATGCCGGAGATCCCCTCGGTTTTCACATACTGCGGATACACATGCCGCCCAAACGCAAGCGCCGCGAGAATGCAGATCTTGCGGCATGCGTCGTGCCCCTCAACATCCGCCTCCGGGTTGCGCTCTGCATAGCCCTTCTCCTGCGCCTCGTGCAGCGCCTTTTCAAACGAAAGGCCCGCGGTGATCATGCGGTTTAAAATATAATTCGTTGTGCCGTTTAAGATGCCGCAGACCTCGTTGATCTTATTGGCGGCAAGGCACTGGCTCATCGGGCGGATGATCGGAATACCGCCGCCGACTGACGCCTCAAACAGATAATTGACGTTATGCTCTTTGGCAAGTGCAAGCAGCTCCGCACCATGCGTTGCAACCAGCTCTTTATTGGAAGTGACCACGCTCTTCCCGGCGCACAGCGCGCGCTTTGTAAAATCAAACGCAGGCTTCAGTCCGCCGATCGTTTCGACCACAACGCGAATCTCCGGGTCGTTTTCAATCACCGCAAAGTCATGCACGACCTTATTGGCATACGGCGAATCCGGATAATCGCGGATATCCAAAATATACGAAACCTCGATGCGGCTGCCCGCATTTTTTTCGATGATCTCTGCATTGTCGTAAATCACATCGACCACGCCGGAACCCACCGTTCCGAACCCAAGCACAGCAACTTTAATCATAATTTTCCTCCTATTCACCGGCAAGCAGCTCGATGCGGCTAACCCCATCCAGCGCCTCGGCAGTTCTGATAAATTCTTCGATCGGCGTACTCATCCCCGCAGTTTCGGCAGAGATCGTAAGCGCCGCCTGACCATTGATCGGGATCGTTTGATTCACCGTTAGGATATTTGCGCCGGATTCTGCAAATGCGCGCAGAATGCCGGACAACACACCCGGGCGATCCTCGAGCATGATATGAAACGTAATGATTTTCCCGCCCAACATTTCATAAAACGGACGCACCGCGTCTTTATATTTATAAAACGCGCTGCGGCTGATCCCGGTTGCGCAAACCGCATCGCCAACCGTTTTCGCCTTGCCAGAAGACATCAGGCGCTTCGTTTCAACGACTTTCGAAAAAATTTCCGGCAGCGCTGACGCTTTTACAATATAATATTTGGCGTTTTCTTCCATTCGTATCCCTCTCAGAAAATCATTTGTCCTTGAGTTATGGATACTATGATAGCACAGTTGTCCTCGTTTTGCAACTGTCAGTTTGCAAAAAAAAGCAGTTTTTTTGCATTTCCCGCTTGTTGCATCTGTGCGGAAACGCGGGCGCGGCGGCGCGCATTGCTTCTATTCGCCGCTCCTGCGGCATAAAATTTTGAGAAGGGAGGGGATCATGTGCCGACAAACGCAGCATGGCGGCGCGCGCTCCGGGCGATTGGCGCAGCGCTTGGTCTTTGGATCTTTCTCCGTTATTTATTCGGGCTGTTTGCGCCGTTTTTTCTTGCGCTTCTGCTTGCGGCGGCGATCGAATATCCCGTGCGGCTTTGCACCGTGCGGCTGCATCTGCCGCGCGCGGCGGCGAGCGGGCTATGCACAGCGCTTCTCTTCGCCGGCATGGGCTTTGGATTCCATTGGCTTTTGAACGCGCTTTTCGGAGAGGTGCAGCGGCTAAGCCGCGCGCTGCCGGAGACCGCGCAGCTGGTTCTTCGAATTTCTTCCTGGTTTGACCGCATCTCTCTGCATTTTGTCATTCATGTTCCCGAGCCGCTGCGCGCCGCCGCAAAGCAGGCGCTGGTGCAAGGCGCGGAAGCGCTGCAAGCCATACCGTCTCGCCTGTTCGGCGCGCTCACTGCACTGACCGGAGAATGGATGCAACAATTCCCCTCTGCGCTTCTTTTTTTCGTTACTGCGCTGACCGCGACATATTTTTTCAGCAGCGATCTGCCTAAAATCCGCCAAACGGTCGCCGCACGCCTGCCCGCGCGATATCGCAGCGCTATGCAAAATGCCCGAAAGCATACCATCCGCTGCGTGCTTTGCTATCTGCGCGCAGAATGCCTGCTTGCGGGCATGACCGCCCTGATTCTCACGGCAGGATTTTGCCTTTTACGCAGCAACGCTCCGTTGTTCTTGGGCGTTTTGACCGCGCTGATCGATGCGCTTCCCGTGTTCGGCGCGGGCGCGGTGCTTCTGCCGTGGGCGCTGTTTTGCCTTATTACCGGCGAATTGCAGCGCGCGATTTGGCTGGCCGTGTTATACGCACTCTGCGCCGTATTGCGCAGCCTGGCAGAGCCGAAGCTGCTCGGGCGTGAGTTGGGGCTGCCGCCGCTCGTCACCCTGCTTGCAAGCTATGTCGGGCTGAAGCTGTTCGGCTTTTGGGGACTGTTTTGCCCATTTTTTCTCATGCTCGCCGCCGGGGTCACGCCGCGCAGGCAAGAATTCCCTTCATAGCCCGCGCCGCAAAAAAAGAGCTGCCACATGGTAACCCCGTCCATAAAAAGCAGGCGTAGGCAAAAGATCTCCCTGCATTAGGATAACAGAACGACATAGGTAGGCTTTGTCATACCCAGAAAATATACTAAAATTTAGATGCTTAAGCCGCAGACTCTTGCTATGCGCGCTGTCGGAAAATATACAATGAAACCGCACAGACCTTGGGCTTAAACAAGAAAAAATTGTAAATTAGGTCACACGATATAATCATGAGCAGGCTCGAAAACAGCAAGCATTCTTCCAAAGAGGTATTGTCCTTTTCTTTCTTTTGCGGCTCATCAACGAAAGGCTTCTTTTCGTGCGCTTCCCGATTCGCGTTGACCACTTTCACCTATTACTTTGCATAGTGTCTGTATGCCCACTGGTATCGCAGCCTAGACCTGTTTCTTTTTTGTTTTCATGGACTTTGATATGGGTGTTGACAATGAAGACCATCTTAGAAGTCAGTCCTCCAGCCTTTGCCACATCCTCTAGGATTCACGCAAGGACTTAGCCGGTTATTTCCGTCACAAATCAATGGCAAAAACTATAACTGCCACAGAAAAATGCAGCGTTTCATCCTGAGTGTATACCTCAGAAACCAGCGATAAGCCATGTTCAGATTGGCTTTTTCTGCTGTCCTTTATACAGGGAAGTCAATCCGCACGCACTATTTTAAGCAATGCCACCAATTCTCACTAATCCATCCGTTATCCTCGCCGTGCAATAATCTTATATGCGATTAAAATCCACTGCCACACCCATTTCGCAGTAAATACTCAGCCGGAACAGGTCTTTCCGCATCCATGATTTTCCGCACGCCGCGATCCAGCTTTCCCCACTTCAACATTTTAAGCAAACAAGACCAGCCATGGCTGGTCTTGTTCGGCAGTCAGCGGCGTTGCGACTTGCAGCGCTGCTGACACGGAAGCGATTTATATTTATTTCCGGAACTGATCTTCCTTTTCAAGACATTTTAAGTAATAATAGAACACCCAGTCCTGGTCATTCGCGAGCGGCTCATACCTCGCTGCCGGGCGACCGTTGATTTTTTCATGGAATAAGAAGCAGTTGTAAGCCGAACCGTCGCGTCGAATCAGCGAGAAGTTCGCGAGAAACGCGCGCATCGCAAGCTCGCGCCATTTAGATGCACCGTCGAGCAGATAATAATTAAAATACGAGGTTGCGGACAAGCACGCCTGCCAATGCGGAAACGTGTCGCCCCACAGTTCAAGACTCCCGAACCAAAACGCATCCCAGTGGCGGATTGGCAGCGTGTTGCACTGATAGTGCGGCTGATTACCGTCAAAAGTGTGCGTGCGGCGCACGCCGTTTTCGATTGCGGGTAGCAGTTCAGGCACGTTATATGCAAGGCAGTAGTCAGACAAAAAACGCGTGTCGTTCGCTGGGCATCCGTGCTCATAGGCGGTCTCGTCCGCCTTGTAATCATCCCTGCGCGCAAGAATGCTTTCTGCCATCGCGCGGGAATACTCCTGCACCTCCGCGAGCAGCTTGCGGTGCTTCTCGCTTAAGCGATTCTGCGCAGTGAGGAGCGCATCCTCAACCGGAATAAAACTCGGAATATGCGACTTCTCATAAAAGCGGTGCATGATGGTAATTGCGGTTTCCGCATAGAAAATGTCGTCGGTTAACAAAAACATCTCGATAAAAAACGGCGTAATAAACGCGTTGTTGTGAATACGAAAGCACATGTCAGGTGTCTCTGCCGACAGAAGTTGTTCGCCCTCGTAGTACTTCGCCGAATCCTGCTGAAGATAGCAGTCCCAAATGTCGCCGTTTTCCTCGACAATATACCGCATCAAAAAGTCGCGATACCGTTCAAGCGCAGGCAGAAAGCTGACGTCCCCCGTGCGACGCGCGTAAAGCGCGAGAAATGCGCCCATACCAAAGCGCTCGCGCGCCTCGTTGCGGTCGGGCACGCTGAAATACAGCGCATCAGAGTCCTCAATTCGAAAAATCTCGTCATGCACATTGTCATATGGCATGAATGCACCATAACGTAGATCATTCAAATCATTCATCTGTTGATGATTTAGAATGAATTTCGCGCGCAGTCGGAGCAGACTTTCCGGCGTGTCAATCGCACAAAACGTCAAATTCGCACATTTCTTGCCATATTTGATTTTGCCGTGGTAAATCCCCGTTTCCTGCGGGGTGTAACTGTAAACGCCATCCTGCGCGACCAAAGGCGTACCTTCAATGCTGATCCCCGTCATCGCACCCGCATTGTACGCGCGCAGGCGAAACGCTTCCCCGCGAACAACTGTCATCTGCCCGTAATCTATCGTCGGATAGCCGGTATAGCGCGTGAGCTTGCGCTCGAAATCCGCACGGTCGGTATAGCTTGTAAGCAGACGGCGGAATATCGCCTGCCCGCCCGCCGCAATGCGGACATCCTTTGCCACGAGCGCAACCACGCCGCGCACATTGGAGTTGTTCTTTTCCTCAAGCTGATAAGACGCAAATGCCCCCTCCAATGTGATCAGACACAGATTTTGATCACTGTTGCGTTGGCGTTCCGCTTCGATGTAACACAGATCTCCACAAGTGCAGATATGCTGGTTAAAACGCAGCGGAAGAGCGTCTGCGCCTGCGCAGTAGGTGTCCCGAAACGAGGAATACAGCCCGATTTCGTCTAATACCACATACTGCGCGCTCTCATTTCGAAATATGTAGGTCTCATACAATCCGTCGCTGCACAACGTATGCGTCACAGTGAGCACAATGCGGTAGAAAATGCGGCTTTTTTCCATATTACCGCTCCAAATACAGCCGAAGCGTGGGTTCTCAAATTCTAGTAAATAAACTGCCTCTGCGCGGTTTCCCTGCTCATGGAAGGAAATGCATTTTTCGATTTGCACACGCGCAAAGCCAGCACTGATAAAACCGAGACCCCATTGCTTGTGCGCAGGCACCCACGACTCATCCGCGCTTGCAAGCAGGAAGTTTGCGCCATTGGGATCGCTTTTCAGCGACAGATGCGTGAGCGCGCCGCGTGCGTCAAACTCGATATGATAACTTGTATTTTCCATAGGATTTGTCCTCGTTTCAACATTATTTTACAGGAAGTACTATGACGGCCAGACATAGTGCGCCGCCCACCAACCCGATTAGCTGCCGCGCGCTCACCGCTTCCCTAAAAAACAGAATCGAGCTGAGTAAGTTTAAAACAATCACACCACCGTTGAAGAGCGGAAAGAATATCTGGCTCGGAACCACGCCGGACAGGCGTAGGTTAAGCAGGTTGATTGCAGATAGCAGCGCGCCGCTGCAAAGCGCGAGTGCAACCTGCCCCTTGGTGAAGCGCATGGTAGGGGGTGATTTCTTTAAGCAAGCCAGCGTGTACAAAGAGGAAAATGCAAATGCCGCCGACAAGAACGCAAACAATTCGCCCTTATGCGGGGAAATTTGATGGGTTTTTTGCAAAACTCCGACCATGCCCGCAGAGCCAAAGGCAATTAGGCAAAAGATCGACCATTTCGGGCTGCGTGCCGAACCTTCAAGCTTGCTTCCAGCGAGATAAAGGAAAAAAATCAGCCCGAGGATCGCGCAGAGCTTAAAGGCGTTCAGCGATTCGCCTCCAATCCAAGCTCCGGCAAGCGCTGGAATAATCATTGATGAAGTGATAATCAGAATTGTGATGTGCATCGGACCGACGGACATTGCTTGCATCGCATAGATGTTGGAAATTGCGGTCATAATCCCGAACAACACGCCGAGCGCAATGCTGAACAGCGAAACCCCTCCGGTGCAGCCCAGAACGAAAAATACAGCTGTGCAGAACAGACAAATGATCAAATTAAATTTCAATATATCGCCGTGTCCGCGCAAAGTGCGCTTTCCGATAGTATTGAAAATGCAGTTATTGACGACAGTGGATAAAATGGACACGGTCACCAAGAGATAGTTCATAACGGGGGACTCCTTTACTGCAATACGATGTAATGTAACACAGTGATTTCGCACAGTATTATCTGTTCACAATGCGGTCTAAGCTTACTGCGCTCCCGGCGCGCCGTTTCCGGCAGGATTTAAATTGCAGAGTAATTAAGAACATAATCTATGTGGAGCAGAAAGATGTTTTCTGCTCCACATAGACGGGAGTAAAGGAAGAATTGAATGAGAATGAGAAGCTAGTTCTCCATGAACAGGATGCGGTCTAAGATCACCGCGACCTCGGCGCGCGTCGCCTTGCCCATCGGGTCGATCATGCCGTTCTTGCCGGCGATGATGCCCGCCGC